>CAUZAY010000373.1:0-4043 GCA_963577695.1 Vicinamibacteria bacterium
GAGCATCAGCTCCAGACCGCCAACATCCAGATTCGCCGCCAACTGTCGGCGGCCCCAACGGTGGTGCAGGGGATCGAGTTCAAGCTACAGCAGGTGTTTCTGAATCTGTTCCTGAACGCGCGAGACGCAATGCCCACCGGCGGGTGGCTCTCGGTGACCTCCCATGTCGAGGATGGGCAGGCGGTGATCGAGGTGGCCGACACCGGCACCGGTATCTCGGGTGACGCGCTCACCCGCATCTACGATCCCTTCTTCACCACCAAAGCGGTTGGGCAGGGGACTGGATTGGGGCTGTCGATCACCTACGGCGTCATTCAGGAGCACCATGGGTCGATCGAGTGCAAGAGCGGGGCGGACAAGGGAACGCGTTTCATCGTGACACTGCCGCTGCCGCCGCACGCCCAGGCGCGCGAGAGTGCGCATGCGTACCGCCCATAAGGACAACTGATGCTTCGTGACGCCTCTGTGCTGATTATCGACGACGAGGAGATCATGCGGGACATCCTGCAGACGCTGCTCGAGCGCGAAGGCTCTACCGTCTCTCTGGCCGCATCCGGGGAGGCGGGTCTGGAGCTGGCGCGTTCGCGGTCGTTCGATGTGGCGGTCGTCGACGTGATGATGCCGGGTATCGGCGGCATCGAGACGCTGGACGAACTGAACAAACTCGATCCCGATCTTCCGGTCATCCTGATTACGGCGTACGCGTCGGTCGAAAACGCGATCGCCGCGATGAAGCGCGGCGCGTTCGACTACATCACCAAGCCGTTCAAGAACGACAAATTTCTGGTCGTGGTTCGCAACGCTGTCGAGCGGCGGCGTCTGGTGGCGGAGAACCGTACGCTTCGGGAGACACTGCGGGCGCAGTCGAATCAGTTCAGTGAAATCATCGGCCGCAGCGGAACGATGCGGAAGGTCTTCGACCTCATCGCCCAGGCGGCGCCAAGCCGGACGACGATCCTCATCGAAGGGGAGAGCGGCACCGGCAAGGAGTTGGTCGCGCGCGCCCTACACGCCAATTCCAGCCGGTCCGATCAACCGTGCATCACCGTCAATTCCGGAAGCCTGCCACCGGATCTGCTCGAGTCGAACCTCTTTGGTCATGTCAAGGGGGCGTTCACCGGAGCCGTGGCTCCCAAGAAAGGGCTGTTCGAGCTTGCCGATTGTGGCACTATCTTTTTCGACGAAATCGGCAGTGTGCCCCTCGAGACCCAGGCAAAGCTTCTCCGCGTGATTCAAGAGCGCGAATTCATGCGTCTGGGCGGCGTCGACACCATCAAGGTTGACGTCCGAATCATTGCCGCCACCAACATCGACCTGAAGAGCATGGTGGAGGACGGCCGTTTCCGCGAGGACCTCTACTACCGCCTGCACGTCATCAAGGTCGAACTCCCTCCGTTACGTGACCGCCCGGATGACGTCCGATTGCTCGTCCACCATTTCCTGGACAAGTACGGGCCCGAGAACGACAAAGAGGGTCTCGAGCTGACGCCCGACGCGCTGGACCTGATGGAAGAGTACGACTGGCCGGGCAACGTCCGTGAACTGGAGAACGCGATCGAACGGGCGGTGGTGCTGGCGACCGGCACTCGAATCGGACCGGAATTGATTCCGGATGCGGTGCGCACCTCACGAGCGTTCCAGATTCCCGAGTTTGTCATGCCGGCGGAAGGCATCTCGCTGAAGGAGGTGGTGGCTGCGTTCGAGACCCAGCTCATCGAACGCACCCTCGTCGCCGCCGGCGGGGTCCAGAAACGGGCGGCCGAGATGCTGAATATCAAACCGACGACGCTCAACGAGATGATCAAGCGCCATGACATCCGCCCGCGGCGGCGCCGCGGCGCCGCACGGCGTGGCCCCGACGACAGCGCCTCGTCGTCAGCGGACCCGTCGGTCCCGGACGATGCTGCCGGTGGCCCGCTCGACTGAGTCACGCGTCCTCTATTCGTCTTGCAGCGCTTCGCCCCGGACCCCACGCAGGGTGGTTCATGGTTGGTCGCCGAGCGGTTTGAATTGGCTCCAGTGCGTGGTTTCGCGTTGCCTGGAGGTGCGGAAGAGGACTCGCAGCTGAAAATACACGTCCACTTCGGACGCCAACCAGGCATCGCCGCCAACGGGGGTTCGCTCGAAGTTGCCTCTGGCCTCGGACACGCTTCCCAGGATGCCCCACCAGAGCCGCACGCGTTCCATCAATTCGAAGGTGATCCGCGCGATCTCATACGTCTCCTGGTCGATCCAGATCTCGCCGTGTGACTTGTTCAGTGCGCTGTCGATCCGCCGACGCACCGGAAGGTCTCCCGGTTTGGGTTCGAACGCGAGCACGAAGGCTGGCCGTCCGCGCACTTCTCGGATGCCTGTCAGGACCGCGGTGTATCGATTGAGCAGGTCTGCGTTAAAGATGACGTTGGTGTCATCCTCGTCGGGCTCGGGCGGGTCCTCGAGCGCTTCAAGGAACTGCTCCCACCGCTTCGCCTCTTCTTCCAGGTCCTTCCCGGCAATGGCTTCACCATTCTTCGTGACGAGCTTGGCGTAGGGGACCCCTTCGTAGGGCTCGATAGCGTAGCCGTGCGTTTCGTCCTCAGTGACCTCGCCGTCGCCATTGAACCTCAGAGCGCGCTGGGTCATCGCCTGACGATACTGGCTGGCAAAATTCTGTTCTCTGGCCCATTCGGTGCGTTCGACCGCCTTACGGATGATGGTGCGGACCTCCGTATCCGGTTCAGCCGGAGCGGTGGTGACGTTCGCAGTGGCGGTCGCGAGCAACGGAAGTGCCAGGAAGGCAGCAAGCTTTGTCATGGGTACATCCGGTTTCGTCGGGAAGCCAGGACCGGTTCCGAACAGCCTACCCCAAGAAGCCGCGGGAGCCGCATCGGCGATCCAATTGCGCACGAGGACGCTCACGTCCCTGCTCCACGCGCTCGCCGCTCAATGCGTGTATCTCCATCGGGCGGTCACGGGATCAGGGTTCCACGAAGTGGAAGTCCGCCGGTCCGTCCCGACGGGCCAGTAGCACCACGTCAGCCTCCTCGGGCACAATCCACTCGTGGTGCGCCTTGCCGGGAATGACGATGTAGCTGCCCTCGGTGGCCGTGTGACGGATGCCGTCGAGAATGATGTCGACCGAGCCTTCCATGACGACCGCGGTCTCGGCGTAGGTGTGCCAGTGCATCTCGAACCGGCTCCCGGCCGGGAACCGCGCCAGGTAGGTGGGGCCGCCGGTCGTCGGATCGGTCCCGATCTGCGAGTTTCGCAGCCCGGCCGGAAATCCGGGACGTGCGGGCGATGGCGGTCCCCACTCCGCGGTCTTCCAGTTCATGACCAGCGGTGCCGGCTGGGGTGCGTCGTCTTGCGCGATCGCCGGCCAGCCGCCGACCAGCGCGCCCGACATCACGATGGCAGTCACAGCGCCAAGCAACGTCTTCTTCACGACTCCTCCAGACTTCACCGGCTGCTGTCGCGCAACCCCGAGGGCAATCTGGGCGACGCCAGCAGCGCGACGAAAGCGTTCCAGCGTTTCGAGGCGTCCCCACCGCTCTGCGCGTCGATATACGCTGCGACCAGATCCTTCCCAAGGTTGTAGTTGATGACGTAGCTTCGGTATTGATCGAAAAATCTGGTCCGCTGTTCGGCGCGTTCGGGAGCCATCATGGCGTAACGGCTCATCCACTCGGCGGCCGCCGCGCGGTCGATCTCGCCGTTCAGATATCGACGCGCCGCCTCGTTCGCCGCGTAGTCGAGTTGGCCGACCAGTGCCTGCAACTCGTAGTACTCCGCCGCTCGTGAGGGGTCCAGTCCGGCCGTCGGAAACAACACGTCTCGTTCGAAGGCGACTCGCTCCTCCTGCGGAAACGCCACGTCGATGCCGTAGTTGGCGGTGCCCTCCGCAATCAGCGACTGTGGGGAAAACAGCGCGTACACGGAGAACTCGGGCCACCCCCGGTCACGCACGAGGTGCTGCTCGAGCAAGACGTTGTAGACATGATGCCCGGGATAGCCCTCGTGACACGCCAGGTCGATGGCGCGGTCGATGTAGATCGGCAGGTCGG
>CAUZAY010000374.1:0-4026 GCA_963577695.1 Vicinamibacteria bacterium
CGCGAAATCGAGCCAGAGGCCAGGGAACCCGAGCACCGGGACCGCAGCGGTCAGATAAAAAATCTCGCTGTGCATGTCGGTGGCAATCAGGATCACCGCCGCGAACGGCATGGCCAACATCAGCTTTACCTGATGATGCAGTATGCCGCGATCGTCGAGGGTGCCCACTACGAGCGCCACGGTGGAGGCAACGAAGATGCCAAGCATTTGCGACCACTCGTCGTCCTCGACGAAGACCGCGATCGCGAACACGGTGGCCAGATAGACCGCCAGCCCACCCAGTAGCGGCATCGGTGTGCCGTGCACCTTGCGTGGCCCGGGCTGGTCGATGAGCCCGACCTTGAAGGCGAGGTCGCGGGCGGCCGGCGTGAAGGTCGACGAGGCAAGGAACGCGGCCGAAAAGGCCAGCAGATCAGACAAGATGATGCTTTTCATGATCCCGCGCGACTCGAGCACCGCACTAGCGTGGCCCGTCACCTGTTGACACAGGCGCACTGGCTTCCGGCTCTCCGGGACTATCGAGGTCGACAAGCGGTAGTTTCGCGTCGGCAATTCGCGTAAACAGCGGCTGTGCGTCCTTGGTCGGGTCCGGATGCACGGCGGCGGCCGACACCGCGGGGATGTCCGGACCCACATCGTCGCGGAGGAAGTAGGCGTTGATGCCCCGAGGCTCGACGAGAATCAACCGATATCCTTTCGTGCGGCCGAGCCACTCGAACGCGGCCAGCGAGGCCCCGTAGTAATGCTGAGTGACCGTCCTGAAGCTCGCCCGGTCGAACGCTGCATCGTAGGGCACGGTTACGGTGCGCTCGGGGCCGAACGCGCCGTTGAATTCCAGAATGACCATGCGGGGCGAGCAGGCGTTGAGCTCACGCCAGACCCAAAAATCGTTGCCGTCGATATCCAAACTCAGCAGGTCGATCTCCCCAGACATGTCGCTGTCGATCACGAGCTGATTAATGTTGTCGACGGTGATCCAAGCCCCCCTCGCACGAACGCCAGGCCGCCCGAAGCGGGCGACCAGTCGTTTGGCCCGTTCCGGGCTACCGTCCACCATCAGACCGGTCCAGCCACAGTTCTCAGCGAGAAAGCCGCTGTTCCCCCCGTTGGTCCCAGCTCCGATCTCGACGAACCGGCGGTTGGTCTCACCCACCAGCTTGATCAACGCGAGCGTGATGCCGTCCTCCTCGTTCTGCGACCGCTCGTGAAACCGTTGTGACAGGACGTTCTGCGGGAACGGCAGCGCGGTCTGGTCGAGATACTCGTGCCGGACCAGCGACTGCACATTGCGCGCGACATGGCGGAGACGGCCATCCATTCCTCGTGTCTGACTACCGAGCTGCGTCTCCAGGCGGCTCAACCGCTCCGACAGTCCGCGGTCTCGCGACTTGCGCTTGCGCGTGACCTTCTCGGCGGCGCGCAGATGCTCGCGGAGCAATTTGTCGATCCGTTTCTGCGTAGCGAGGATATCGCGTCGAGACGCCAACCCCATCACGCGCAGCAGCTGCGCCCTCGCCGCGGTGTAGAGGGCAACGAGCCGGCCGGCCGAGCTGCCCGCACTCACGCGTCCACCCCGGTCCCCTCAGCGTGGTCCGCGGGGTCGGTGAGCCGCAGACGCACCGTGCGGAAGTCGGCCACACTCCCCCCATCCACCGATATCGTCATTCCGTGGTCCCCATCACCACCCCCTTGGCCGCCAGCAATTCCAGATACAACTCCTGCATGTCGGCGACAAGCCGCGTCGCCATGAAACGTTGCTGAACATCGGCCCGGGCCGCGGCTCGCACAAGCCCCGACCCTTCCTGGTCCGTCAGCACCTGACCGATCGCCGACGCTAGCGCCAGCGGATCGTCGGTCGGCACCAGGGTGCCGGTGCGACCGTCGTCGATGAGGTCCGGCAGGCCGCCCACCCGGGTGGCCACCACGGCGCACCCGGCCGCCATCGCCTCGATGGCCGACACAGGCGTGCCTTCATTGCGAGACGATACCGCCAGCACGTCCAGGTCCGCGTAGATGGTGGCCAGGTCGTGCCGCCACCCCGTGAAGAAGACACGGCCATGCAGGTCCGCCTGCCGAGCTCGCGCTTCGAGCTCGCCTCGTAGCACGCCGTCGCCCACGACGACGAACCGGGCGGTGGGCCACCCAGCGAGCAGACGGGCCGCAGCGTCCAGAAACAGCGCATGGTTCTTGATGGGAAACAGCCGCCCCACGATGCCGACCAGCGGGGCATCCGACGCCACGCCGAGTTCCTGACGCAACGCGCCTCGCTGCGCGCTCACGTCGAACAGCGGAGCCAGGTCGAGCCCGAGCGGCACCACGCGAAATCGCTCGGCCGGCGCCACCCCAAACTGGATCAGATCGTCGCGCACGCGGTCGCTCACGGCGATAAGCTGATCCGACAAGCGGGCCAGACCACGCTCCATCAACTGGAGCACACGGGTCTTGGCCTGACTGTAGTAGCCGCTCAATACGTGCCCGTGGTACGTGTGCAGCACCACCGGCACCCCGGCTGCGCGTGCAGCCAGCCGGCCGAGAAAACCAGCCTTCGCGGTATGGGTGTGTACGACGTGGGGCCGGATACGACGCGCCAACGCGGTCAACTTGGTCAGCGCCACGATGTCGCGCGGCGTGAACGACGCCTGACCCCGGATTTCAGGGATGACCAGCGGCTCCACCCCGCGGGATCGGGCGTAATCGAGCAATGTCCCTTCGCCGGGATTCTCGGTACCGGTGACGAGCCAGGAACGGAATCGTTGATTCTCGTCCATCCCGGCGTTGAGCAGCGCGACGTGTCGCGCGGGTCCTCCGACGTTGAGACGAGCAATAACCCGCAAGACACGCACCGGACCGGAGGACGGCTCTTCGTCGCGCGGACTCATGACAGCGGCAGCGCCGTCATCATCTCACCTCGGCGATCGATGAACGTCCGGTGCCACAACTCGAGCATGAGCAGGCTCCACAGTCGGGCGTGATGCTGCGCCCGACCCTTCGCGTGATCGTCGAGATAGCGACGCACGGTCGCCGGCTCGAAGTAGCCCCGCTCGGTGGCCCGCTTCCCCAGTAGCACGTCGCGTGCGGTATCACGCAGGCTGCCTCGAAACCAGTCGTCCAACGGTACGCCGAACCCTGCCTTGGGCCTATCCAGCACGGCGGACGGGAGCTGCGTGGCCATGACCTGCTTCAGCAGGTACTTCGACGTGCGACCGCGCAGCTTCATCGACACCGGCAACCTGGCCGCGAACTCCACTACATGATGGTCGAGCAGCGGCGAACGCACTTCGAGAGAGTGCGCCATCGACGCGATGTCCATCTTTACCAGGAGATCGTCCGGCAGGTACATCACGATGTCGGTGTGCGCCAGCTTCTCTACGTCGCTCGTGGCGTCAGACTCGGCCCAGCGCTGCTCGAGAAGACGGAGCGAACTGTTGTCACCTTGGTCACCCGCGCCACCCATACCGCGCGATTGGCGCGCAAAATCCCGGGTGTAGAGCTCCTGCTTCTGCTCGTCGAGTGTCACGCTAAGCCAGCGGCCGTATCGCCGGACCGGGTCCGTGGCCAGAGCGCTGACAAACCGTCGAAGCCGTGTCGTGGTTGAACGGGCGGACCCGCTGACCAGCCAGCCGGCGCCCCGCGCCGCCAGCCGCCGGAGCGGGCGCGGTACCCGGTCGAGCTTCGCAGCGAGTATGGACGCGGCATATCGGTCGTACCCGAGAAACGACTCGTCGCCGCCGTCACCACTCAGTGCCACCGTGACCTGTCTACTCGCCATTTCGCTCAGACACCAGGCGGGCAGCGCGGACGAATCGGCGAACGGCTCGTTGTAGTGATAGACCAGCTGGGGCAGCAGCGTGGCGGCGTCCGGGCGGACGGTCAACTCGTGGTGTTCGGTGCCGAACTCGGTGGCCACCGACCGGGCGAACCGACGCTCGTCATAGGCCGGCTCGTCAAACCCGATAGAGAACGTCCGAATCGGGCCGTTCGTGGCGCGCCGCATCAGGGCCACCACGGCGCTCGAATCGAGCCCTC
>CAUZAY010000375.1:0-3999 GCA_963577695.1 Vicinamibacteria bacterium
CGACCCGGTTCGCGTACGACCGCCGGTCTTCCCACTCCTCTGGCTGGGCCCCGGTTTCTTCCACAAGCTGCCAGCAGCCGAGCCACGGGAGCCAGGGGGTGTCGACGGGCGCCGCTGGCTGACCGGCCGCTACTGTCGCGGTCGCGCCGGCCAGGCACGCCGCCAAGGCCATTGCTCGTGCCGGGCCGCCGGCGCCGATCTTTCGGAGCGTCTGTGTCGTCATCGTCATGTGCCCACTCTCTCTGACTACTATCTGACGCCACCGGTCGACGGTGGGACCCCGGTCGACGCCTGGAGCCTTCAGAACGCGAGTTCTAGGCCGCCGGTGACCTGGAAACCATTGAGATCGATGTCCTCGAACCCGACGAAATCCTCGGAGAGGGGTGTGCCTGCCCAACCATACCGTGCCTCCACTGTCAGGAACAACTGCCTGACCATGTGAACGCTGAGGCCCCCGGCCACGTGTGCGCCCGCGGCCCAGCCACTCGATTCGAGGTTGTCGGTGAAGATCGAAGAATCCACGAAATCGACGAAATCACCGATTTGTGTGAACCGATAGTAGTAAGCCCCGACGCCGCCGCTGGCATACGGGGCGAGCCTGGATGGTACCCACGCGAAACGGCCTACCGCGCGGCCCCGTGGGACCAGCCAGACCCGCAGATTCGCCGATACCGGTGCCTGCGAAAACTCGGTCGCCTGCGAGATGGGGAGGTCGCCTTCGAGGAAATCGCGATATTCGGAAAGCACCGTCGCTCGGCTGAAGCCGACCTCCCCAGACAGGTCGAATCTGGGACTCAACGCCCGCCCGACCTGAAACCGCACCACTCCGCTGTCGAAGTCCCCGCGGTCCACCGTGAGCAACTCTCGCGTCAGATCGAAGATCCCGCCACGTGCGGAGGCTGCGAGCCAGCCACCGGCGACACCGACGTAGGTCCTGGGCCACCCGAACAAGAAGTCCGGCGAGCGAGCCGGCTGAGGCTGGGCGGGTTGCTCGACCTCGTGGTCGGTTGCGGCTACCACCGAGGCGGTCGCGACCATGGTCACCAGAGCGACGACGATGACCGCCGACAAAGGCGACGGCCTGGCGACACGCCTCATGGACAGAAACATCAGCAAGAGTGGCATATGATTCCCGGCGATCTCGAACGGACGGGCGTGGATTCTTGGTCGATATGGAATCTGCAGGGATCGTACCACCTCGGTACGGGCTGTCCGGCGGTTTCATCCACGCCCGCGTCCCACCATGGGGACAGTGGTGTCCGTGCGCGGTGGCGGCTGGTGACAGCGCTATAATCGGGACTTGCGGTTGGCCGCGTGTTGCCGGAGGCGTCTTGCCGTGCACCGACCGTCTATCGGCGCTGCCGGGTACGACGAAGCAAGCCGTTTCGTGCAGCAGACCAACGACGAGTAATCAATGATCCCCATCCGCTCACTCGCTCCGCAGTCGCTGGGTGCTTCTCGCGAGCACCTGGGGCGGTCGCAAGATTCGTCGTAACTGTGAGGCACGATGATCGCGCTACGCAACCTGGAAAAATCCTACTCGCACGGTGTGAGCAAGACGTTCGTCCTGCGGCAGATCGACGTCGATGTCAAAGAGGGAGAGTTTCTCTCCATCATGGGGCCGTCCGGCGCTGGCAAGTCGACCTTGCTCCACATTCTGGGGATGCACGACAGTGCCTGGAGCGGCGAGTTCGAGTTCCACGGTTGTGCCGTCCACGCGATGAAACCGAAGGAACGCGCGAAACTGCACAAGCAGTACATCGGCTTCGTGTTTCAGAGCTACCACTTGCTCGACGACCTGACGGTCTACGAAAACCTGGAGATCCCGCTTTCATACCGCAATGTCAAGCGCTCAGAGCGAGACTCGATCGTCTGCGATTCGCTTGATCGATTTCGCATCGTCGAAAAAAAAGATCTCTACCCGAGCCAACTGTCCGGCGGTCAGCAGCAGCTCGTAGCCGTGGCTCGGGCCGTCATCGCCAGCCCCAAGCTCATTCTCGCGGACGAGCCGACCGGCAATCTCCACACGGCACAGGGACAGGAAATCATGGAGATGTTTACCCAGCTCAACCAGGAAGGCACGACGATCATCCAGGTGACGCACTCGGAAGCGAATGCCGCCTACGGGCGCCGTGTGATCCAGCTTCGCGACGGCTGGGTCGTGAAAGAGTAGGGCTCCTCATCACGACTGTGACTGCCGGCGGCGGGCCCGACGATTCGCGCAATCCGCGCTACATCCTCATTCTCGCGATCGCCGCAGGGTTGATTCTCAGCATCGGATGGCTGCTGAAGCCGGCCGAACTTGTGTCCGAACCCGTGACGGCGGCGTCCCAGCAGGAGCTGAGTCGGTTACCGGCGCTCACGCAGCGACGGGAACTCGAGGAGATGACCGAGTTCTTCGGCGAACTGGCGACTGACCTGGCGTCGGGGCTGGTCAGACTCCGGAGTGTCGGCCGGAGTGGTGTGGTCTGGAGCCCGGACCGGGTCGTGACCGCGCGTCTTGCCTGGCGTTTCCCGGCCGCGGTCACGGTGGCCGCCACCGGGGGCGATGTCGGCGCGTATACGAACGTGGCCGGTCCCCACCTGCCGCTGGCTGCGATGCGGACCCCACAACTGGCTGGTCGTGTCCCGTCTCGGCGGAGACGGTCGGCGGACGAGGTGGAAACGGGCCACTGGGTGCTGGCGGCCTGGCAGTCGGAGACTCAGCTCGCGTTCGCGCCGGGTACCGCTCTCGGCACTATGGCGCGACCCTGTGGCCAGGGGCGGGTCGAGGAGTTTGTCACGACGATCCCGATCAGGCCAACCATGCTTGGTGGGGGGGTGTTCGACCTCGATGGCAACCTGCTCGCGGTGTTGCTGCAGTGCGACGGACACGACGTTGCGATCACGGTCAGCAGTGTGGCCGAGTTGCTCGCCGAGGGAGAGACTCACGACAGTCGCCTGCGAGCCCGCTGGGGCCTCCGCGTCGACCGGTTGAATCCGGCCGAGTCCTTTCATTTTGGGTTGAGCGGCGGCCTCATGGTGCGTGAGCTGTGGGAACGCTACCCGGCGGCGGCGACCGGACTCAGACCTGGCGACATCCTCGTGTCCCTCGATGGCGCCCCGCTCGACACCGTCGAGAGTCTCCGCATGCTCGAGGGCGACGAGGCGCCCAATCAGGAGACCTTCTGGCTGGAAGCCCGCCGGGGAGTCGAGACGGTGTCCATCGCGCTGCCGGCTCGCAGTATCGACGCACGACTCGACGCCCCGTCGCCGGTCGGCACCGGACTGGTCTGGGAAGAGCCGACCGTGGGGTATCTCATCGCATCCGTGCAGGTGGGCAGCCGCGCGGCGGAGGCCGGGATTCTGCCGGGTGACCGGCTGGTCCGGGTCGACCATGCGGAGCCGGCCAGTCTCGACGAGGTGCGGGCGGTGCTGGCCGACGATCGGAGCGAGCCGGCGTTCCTGGAATTGGCCAGAGACGGTCGTACGCGGGGCGTGTTACTGCAGTGACAGGCTCGACACCGCTGTCGGCGGTGTCCGTGATGTCATGACGCTATGAATGAGCTGACATCGCTCGGCCTGATCCTGCTGCTGGCCCTGCTGGCGGGGCACCTCGTGCGGTACGCCCGGGTGCCGGAAGTGACCGGCTATATCCTGGCCGGGGTGGCGCTCGGGCCATCGGTGCTGGGCTGGGTGAGTGCTGAGAACCTCGCCGCGCTGCAGGTGCTCAGCGAAGTGGCGCTCGGGCTGATCCTGTTCTCGGTCGGGTCGGTCTTCGAGTTCTCGCTATTTCGTCGAATTGGTCGGAACATCCTGTATCTGACCCTCGTCGAATCGGCGCTTGCCGGTTCGTTGGTGACCGGCGGCATGCTGCTGCTCGGCCAGCCATGGCAAATTGCCGGGTTGCTGGGCGCCATCGCCATTGCCACGGCTCCGGCATCGACGCTCATGGTCATCAGGGAGGTCGACAGCGAGGGCCCGCTCACTGATACCTTGCTCGGCATCATCGCGGTCAAT
>CAUZAY010000376.1:0-3975 GCA_963577695.1 Vicinamibacteria bacterium
TGGGCCCAGCAGGAACTCCTCGAGCCGTTGCGCTCGCTGCAGACGTGCGGAGAGTGTCACGGGGAGCGCTTGCGGGCCGAGAGCCGTGCGGTGCGAGTCAAGGGGCGCACCATCGCCGACTTCGTCCAGTTGCCCATCGCTGAGGCCGTCGACGTGTTCGCCGCGCTCGACTTGACCGAGCGTGAAACACTCGTGGCCGGGCGTGTGGTGCGCGAGATCCGCGATCGGCTCGGTTTTCTCGACGGCGTTGGTGTCGGGTACCTGTCGCTGGCGCGCAGCGCGGCCACGCTGTCCGGCGGGGAAGGGCAGCGCATCCGTTTGGCGACGCAGATTGGGGCCAGCCTCACCGGGGTGCTCTATGTCCTGGATGAGCCCTCGATCGGTCTGCACCAGCGCGACAATCAACTCCTGCTTGCGACACTGGCCCGCCTCCGGGATCTGGGTAACACCGTCATCGTCGTCGAACACGATGAAGAGACGATCAGGAGTTCTGACTACCTGGTGGATCTGGGACCCGGCGCCGGTGAGCACGGCGGTGAGGTGATCTTCCAGGGTCCGCCGGCCGAGTTGCTGGCCAACGGGCATCCGTCGATGACCGGCCGGTATCTGCGGGGAGAGCGTACGATTCCGACCCCGAGCGAACGGCGCTCGCCTGATCGCGGCCAGCTCCTGGTCAAAGGCGCCAGCGCCAATAATCTCACCGATATCGACGTGGCTATTCCGCTCGGAGTCCTGACCGCGATCACCGGGGTCAGCGGCTCTGGGAAGTCGACGCTGGTCAACGATATCCTCTACCGGGCCCTGGCCCGTGACTTTTATCGAGCCACCACCGTGCCGGGCGCGCACCGTGGAATCGATGGCGTCGATCTGGTCGACAAGGTGATTCAGATCGACCAGTCGGCTATCGGGCGCACGCCCCGCTCGAATCCCGCCACCTACACCGGGCTGTTCACCTTTATTCGTGAGTTGTTCGCCATGCTGCCCGATGCCAAGGCGCGCGGGTATCGACCAGGCCGTTTCTCGTTCAACGTCAAGGGCGGTCGATGTGAGTCGTGCCAGGGTGACGGCGTCATCGCCATCGAGATGCACTTCCTGCCGGACGTCTATGTGACCTGCGAGCAATGCAAGGGGCGTCGATACAACCGAGAGACGCTCGAGATCCGGTACCGTGGAGCCTCGATCGCCGATGTGCTTGAGCTCACCGTCGACCAGGCGATGCCCTTGCTGGAGAACTTCCCGCCGATTGCCACCAAACTGAGAACGTTGCAAGAAGTGGGGTTGGGGTACGTCACGCTCGGGCAGTCGGCCACGACGCTGTCGGGTGGCGAGGCCCAGCGGGTCAAGCTGTCCAAGGAGCTCTCCAAGCGGAGCACCGGTCGCACGGTCTATATTCTCGATGAGCCAACGACCGGTCTCCACTTCGAGGACACCCGCAAGTTACTCGTTGTGTTGCAGCAGCTAGTCGATCAGGGGAACACCGTCATCGTCATCGAGCACCATCTCGATGTCATCAAGAACGCAGACCACGTGATCGACCTCGGTCCGGAGGGGGGCCGAGGCGGGGGGCGCGTGGTGGCGTCTGGGACCCCGGAGGAGATCGCGGACACGCCGGCTTCAGTCACGGGCCAGTACCTGTCCGCCGTCTTGCCTGGCCTGAAAAAGCGTCCAAGTAGCTGACAATACGTCCGTTATGTGGTACAACAGCCACACTTATCGCCGCCTTCGGTGTGTCTGTTTAGCCACACTCCATGCGACGTTGTGATCTGTCAACTGACATGAACTGGATAACTAGTTGATAAATAGTTATTTATGTCGATTAACAACAGGTCACATAACCGGTATAGCTCTTGCTTTAACAATTCGTCGATCGTTAGCTTCAGGGGGGTATACCGGTCTGTGACTGACGTGCAACACACTATTCGACGTTCTGTTTCCTGCTCGGGGATCGGTCTGCATTCCGGCAAGAGGGTGACCATGTCACTCAAGCCGGCGAGAGCCGGTCGCGGCATCCGGTTTCGTCGGGCCGACCTGGGTGGTATCGAGATTCCGGCAACGGTCGACAATGTCGACCGACTTCACTACGCCACCGCGTTGTCACGCAACGCGGGTACGGTGGAGACCGTGGAGCACCTACTGGCCGCGCTCGTCGGCCTGGGTGTCGACAACGTCGTTGTGGAACTCGATCAGCCGGAAGTGCCGATCATGGACGGCAGTGCGGCGTCGTTCGTCTATCTGGTGCACGAGGCCGGGTTGAAGCGACTCACGCGTCCCCGACGCTACTTGAAAGTGCTACGGTCGGTGTCATTGACGCGCGGCGAAAAGAGCATCGCGTTGTATCCGTCCGAGTACTTCAAGATCACCTACACCATCAGTTTCGACCACCCGCTGCTGCGGCACATGACCCACACGCTCCGGGTCACGCAGGAGTCGTTTGTCGATGAGATCGCACCGGCTCGGACGTTCGGGTTCCTCAAGGAAGTCGAGATGTTGCGGAAGAAGGGGCTGGCACTCGGTGGGTCGCTCGACAACGCGGTCGTGCTGGGTGAGACCGGCGTGCTGAACAACTCGCTCCGGTTCGAAGACGAGTTCGTTCGGCACAAGATTCTGGACGCTATCGGTGACCTGGCGCTGTTGGGATCACCGGTCATCGGGCATCTCGTGGCGCACCGTGGCGGTCACGAGCTACATGCCGCATTCGCGGAGAAGTTTTTGCGGGATACGGACGCCTGGCAACTCGTCGAGTCATCGGCCAACGTCGACGTGGTCGGCGCCGCTGCCCCGGCCAAAGTGCCGACCCCCGTCACCAACTAGGCCGTTTCGTTCTCTCCCATTCTCGTCTTCCTACCACACGACGAGTGGAGCGCTCGTGGTTGGCGAGCCGCAGGCCTCGAACCAGTCGATCCCTTCGGACACCAGATCAAGCGTGAGTTGATAACGGCCCGGTGTGTCCGGCAGCGGGATCTCGATCGGAACGTCGTGCGTCTGTCCCGGCTCCAGGGTTGCCGGGAGCCACGCCCTCGCGTGGTCGCGGTCCCTCATCGAGCCGTCGGCCCAGCGGAGCTGCGCCCGTACGACGCCTGGGCGGGAAACGGTCGTGTCGACAGGTTCTTCACTTGCGGACGCAGCCGCATCCGGCCGCCGCGGCGGCCGAGGAGCGGGAGCCCCGGGACGAGACGGTGCAAGTCGATGTGGGCCCGTGGGGTGGCTCCGGGGATCGCATTGCCCAGATTGCTGTCGTCCCAGATCTCCCGCCTGATCGCCGTGTGGTCGTCGGTGCCGGGGGCGAATCGGCGTGAGTACGCCGACTCCGGGTGATCCGTAATCTCCCAGGTGAGACGGTCGACGCCGATCTCCTCGGCCAGCGCTCGTGCGTGGTCCATTTCCTCATGGCTGTCGTTCCACCTGAAGAGGATGTAGCGCCAGTTGATGAACGGCAGATCCCTGCCGGCGCTGTGTTTCTCGTCTGTCATCGCACGGAGGTTGCGCAGGGCGACCTCGAAGTCGCCGCGCTGACGGTAGCGCGCGTAGCTCGCCGGGAACGCCCCATCCACCGAGAATGTCACCTCATCGATACCGGAATGGACGAGTTGCCGGGCCCGTGCCTCGGTCAGCGCGAGGCCGTTCGTGCTGGTGTACAGGTAGACGTGCGGGAACCGCCGCTTGATGTGCTCGCACATCTCGACCGCCCGTTTGTGGAGGAACGCCTCACCGTAGTTGAAGAAGTCGATCCGTGCGAGCGAAGGGCCGGTCTCCTCGACCACCCTGGTAAAGAGATCGAAATCGAGCATGCCTGCCTGCCGGGTGCGCGTGATACCGGTCTCAGGGGCACAGCAGGCGTCGAGGCAAGAAATGTTGCAGGCGGCGGTGCACTCGATGTAGAGGCGCGAGGGCAGCGCCCCGGCGTCCACGGGCCGCGGAGCGGCTGCGTCCTGACCACTATCGCTGTCAGGCAACGGCAACTTGAGGGGACAGTCG
>CAUZAY010000377.1:0-3951 GCA_963577695.1 Vicinamibacteria bacterium
CGCCCATGAAGTAGGTCGAGATGGCCAGACTGGTCCGCAGTCCATTGCAGGAGACCGTGGCGTCGGTATGTTGCCCCACCCCGAGGTAGTAACCCCGCCTGAACCGCAACAGGTAGCCGCCTCGCCGCAGGGTGTTCGTCGTGAGTTCGGGACTGATGAACGGGTCTCCGCTGTCTCGCGAACGGGTCAGTCACAGCAGCGACGGCGCGTAGTATCCCTGAGCGCACGTGGCCGCGTAGGCCGCTTGCCCGCTGTTGACGGCCCGGAGCAGGCCGACCGCCGAGCTTTCCAGCGCCGCCGCTCGGCGGCCGTGACGGCGTCTGCGCGGGTCACCGCTGGCCTCGTGCGTCGTGCGTGACTGACCCGGGGGCATCTTCGACGCTCACCGCCCACTCGATGGGGCCGACGCCGACCGGCAGAGGCGCGATGTGCTGGAACGATGCCTGGGCCGATACGATCGAAGCGTGGTTCCTCGCTGGGGCCAGCGGTCGCACGGCTCAAGCCGTGCGCCACAATGAGATCTGTGGCCCGGTTGAGGTGGGCCGGCTCCTACGTTTTCTCAGGAGGAAACCGGTTCTTCGGAGAGGCTGCGTCTGCCGGGAGGCGTGGGGTTCGGGGCGCAGCCCCGTCTGCAGAGGTTGGGTCAGGCGGGGAACAGCAATTGGAAGACGACGTAGGCCGACCAGACGAGTCCGACCGCGATGGCGAAGCCGATGAGACGGGCAGAGAATCGTCCTGACACGATAGCCCCGACGATCGGTTCAGGTATGAAACGAACAGGACCAAGCAGGTCCGACAGCACCAGGAGCAGCCCGGTGCCACCAAGCACGACCACCCCACTCACCATGAGGGAAGAGGCCAATCTCCTAAGGGAGGTGAGCAGTCCTTCCCAGTCCAGACCTGGGCCGTCAAGACCAGTCAGCGGCAGCAGTTGACCAACCGGATACCACAGCGGCGTGGTGGCCAGTTGGCCAAAGAGCGCGTACGCGACGCACCCTAGCGCAAACAGCGTGACTGGCGGCGCGACGATAACCCCGACGATGACCCGGCCTAGGTCGCGTCTCGCGTCCTCGCCGGAGCGAGCGGTATGCGCGACCGTCGCCATCTGTCTGAACTGGCGCATGACAAGAATCTTCCGCTAGACGGTAAGGACCCGTGCAGGAATACGTTGATCATTGAGGCGTCGACGCACCCGTCCCGCCAGGCGCGAGGAACGCGCATACCGGGAGTATGCAAGCGACGAGCAACGCCGCGGGGCGGAGGGCATCGACGCCTCAATGATCAACGTATTCCTGCATGGATCCTTTAGTTCCGCGATCCTAGTGCCACGCCCAGGAGGTTGGCAAGAGGATTTCCGGGCCGCTCCCCGTGTTGCGGAGGGGCACCTCTGATCGGCTAGCGGGACCAACTTGCACAGCACGACCCACCATTGCGGTGTTTCTTCACGGAGCCAGCGGACGCCCGCCAGTGCGAGCCGATACTGATGGTGGATGTTGTGGTTCACCAAGAAGCGAGCGGACCGGTTCCACCGGGTCGGGTTCGACTGCGGTCGGAAGAGTGGGGCCTACGTGCTGACGGTCGTGGATGCGGAGGGGTCCGAGACGGTGACGACCTTCCTCGAGGAGGACGCGATGGTGGCCGAGGCCGTCAGACTACAACTCGACCTGGAGTCTCGCGGCTGGAGCGCGCTGGCCCGGTCGACGTAACCGCGCATCTCCGCACTATTTCGTGTCCCGTTCGGAGTTGTCGGCAAACGCCGCCTGCGTCTCTCCCGTCAACAGCACAATCAGCGCCCAAATGCCGCACGGCAGGCTGACCGCGGCGCCAGGGCCGAACGGGAGAATGGCGACCACACTCGCGCCCACCGCGATGGGATACGACCGCAGGCCGCCGTGTCACCGGTCGATCCCACACTGCCATTGTTCGAGGTGCAGACGCTCGCGCAGGAAGTCGATGCGGTCCTGGTTCGGGAGCGTCTCATCGCTACTCTGGCGAGCCTGTTCGGTCTGCTTGCGCTGGCCCTCGCCAGTGTGGGGCTCTATGGCCTGCTCGCCTTTGCCATGGCCCGTCGGATCCCGGAATTCGGCATGCGGGTGGCGCTGGGTGCGGCGAGCCGCGATGTCCTCCGAATGGTGATGCTCGACGCCGCCGTCCTGGTCGGGGTGGGGTGTGTGGTCGGCATGGCGGCCGGAGCGCTGGCGGCCCGTTGGGCCGGAAGCCGCGTGTCGGGACTGCTGTACGGCGTCGAGATCTTCGACCGGACCACGTTCATCGTGGCGCCCCTCGTACTGGTGGCGACGGCGCTGGCCGCCGCCTATCTTCCGGCCCGTCGGGCCAGCCGGGTCGATCCGGTCGTGGCGCTGCGGGCCGAGTGACCGCGGCCGGCGGTCATCACAGGTCTTGAGGGTCTCAGATCTCCGCGCTACACTTGAGCCGCTCTCGGGATGAACGCGGATTGGTGTCGGCCGGCGATGACGACGTGCGTCTCGCTCGGGCCCTTGGTCCGCGCCTCCTATCCGGAGCCGGCGATGGAGTCCGCAGACCCGCCGAGTTCGCAAGGGACGTATCAGCCAGGAGGCAGCCATGTGTGATGACCGAACCGAGGCCGAGAACAGCGACTACGTGCGTGCGGCGAAACTGACCCGGCGCCAGTTTGGAGCGTTGTCGGCGGGAGCGGGGTTGGCCATGCTCTTGCCGCGGGCCGCGAATGCGCAGGCGGTGACGGCAGCCGATATCGACGTCACTACTCCCGATGGGGTGGCGGATTGTCACTTCGTGCACCCCTCGACCGGGGCCCATCCGGGCGTCATTATCTGGCCTGATGCCTTTGGCCTGCGGCCGGCCAAGAAACAGATGGCCAGGCGTCTGGCCGAGTCGGGCTACTCGGTCCTGGTGGTCAATCCGTACTACCGGACACAGCGGGCCCCGGTCGTCAGCAGCACGGACTTCGCCGAAGTGCGTGAGACGATCATGCCGCTGATGGGGTCGTTGAATGCGGACACGCAGACGAGAGACGCGACGGCGTTCGCCAGTTTCCTCGATAGCCAGTCGTCGGTAGACCAGAACCGGAAGATGGGAACGATGGGCTACTGCATGGGCGGGCCCTTCACCATGCGGACCGCGGCGACACTTCCGGATCGCGTTGGCGCCGCCGCGTCGTTCCACGGTGGCGGGCTGGTGACGGATCAGGACAACAGCCCGCATCTCCTCGTCCCGGACATGAAGGCGCAGTATCTGTTCGCGATCGCCGAGAACGACGACGAGAACCAGCCGGATGCCAAGGACGTGCTGCGCGACGCGTTTGCGCAGGCGGGACTCACGGCTGAGATCGAGGTCTACGCGGGCGCGGCGCACGGATGGTGCCCGCCGGATTCGACCGTCTATCACGAGGCCCAGGCGGAGCGTGCGTGGAGCCGTCTCTTGGCGCTGTTTTCCACCGCGCTCGCCTAGGCTAGCGGCTGCCTATTGCGGTGGATGCCAGATTCGCAGGCGCGTGTGGCGTGCCGCGTGCTGGAAATCGCGATCGGTGGTCAGGATCTCCAGGTCATGATGGAGGCACAAGCGCACCAGCAGGGCGTCGATCGTTCCCAGTTGAACACCCTGCCGTCGGCACGTGTTTCGGATGTCGGCGGCGGCCACGTGGTCGTCACGCTCCGGCACGATCGTCGGAAGCGCCGCGAAACGCGCGACGATCGCGTCGTGGGCCTTCGCGCCGCGGAAACCCTGGAGCAACTCTTGAAGCACCAGTCCCGTCGTGTAGACCGCCTCTTGAGACGCGAGCGCCTCGCGCAGGCGGATGACCTCGGGGGCGCTTCCCACCGAGTCCCGCCGCAAAGCGTGAGACCACACGCTGGTGTCGATGAACAGGCTCATGAGCGCGCGCGTTCAGTCTTGTAGTCGAAGTCTGGATCCCACTCGAGCGAGTCGAACAACGCAAGCAGGTGGCGTTGC
>CAUZAY010000378.1:0-3902 GCA_963577695.1 Vicinamibacteria bacterium
CGGTCCTCGAGCCCCAACCGCCGCGTCTGAGCCACCAGGGCTTCGCGCTCGGGGCCGTCACCGGCGATGAGACATCGGATCCCGGCCGCCACCGGCTCTGCCAGCGCCTTGAGCACCAGCCCCACGCGTTTGAGCGGTGACAGACGGCAGGCCACAAACAGGTGGTCGCCGTACCGATCGCAGCGGTAGGCCCGTGGCCGGGCCGGTGGATACAGCACGGTGGACGGAATACGTCCCCAGCGGTCCAACCGACGCTGAATCGTCTCTGACTGCGCAAACACCCGCGTGACATTCCGACTCAACAAGTACGCATCGGTGGCATGGACGAGGCGGCGACGCAGCCCCTCCTTGAAGCGGGCGCGCGTGGACAGCGTCTGTACGAAGGTCGGCCACTGGTCGTAGTACTCGCGCATCCGATGGTTCAGCCAGCACACGTGCGACGGGTGTCGGACGGCGTAGCTCGGGAATCTGAAGCTGACGACATGGTCGACCGGCTGCCCATCGTGCGCCTGACCGACATCGGTCAACCAGGTGGCCAGGTAAGCGGCGCCCTGACGACCGAACCGGTTCTGCGGCGTCCGGATCACCGTCGCCTGGTGCCCCGCCTCGCGCAACGCCGACACCAGCCCCTCGGCGATCACCAGGTGGCCGCCCTCGGCGAACAGTGGATGCGACGTCACGACGGCTACTCGTGCCATCCGGTCACTTTCTCCGCCCCACGACGATTAGGCCGAGCGACAGCCACGGCAGGAACCGCCCCCACCCAAAGAGCCGCTTCATCAGCCACACATTCGACTGCCGGTTGCCGTGGGTCTGTAAATGGTCGTCCGTCGGGTCGTTTGACCACAGATCGGTCAGCCAGAGCTCCAAATACAGGCAGGACTGCTCAACGAACGTCAGGCCGGCGTCGCGCAGCAGCGGTCCCGAGAGATCGCGATACGACAACTCGCTCAGGTGGTCCTCGCTATAGGGACGCTCGCGCCGGTCGGCCACCGCCAGCAGGCGCTCCCGGTTGGGCGTGGTGACGATGACGACGCCCCCTGGCTTCAGCACTCGTCGCCACTCGGTCAAGGCGATCCCGACATCGGGCATGTGCTCGATGATCTCGCCCGCAAGCAAGGCATCGAACTGCTGGTCGGCGAACGGGAGCCGGTCGGCGTCGAACACCGCCCACAATTGCTCGGGAACCTCGCCCGCCCTGGTCCGGACCCCGACGTACTCCAGGTCGCCGGCCACCACCTTGAACGGGAAGTCCGCGTCGATCTCAGAGAAGAGAGACCGCCCGCAGCCGACATCCAGAGCAAGGCCACCGGCCGGAATGTGCTTCTCGAACAGACGTCGGAGCCGGCCTTTCTTGTATTCGTGCAAGAGCCAGAGAAACGGCTGGTCATCGGGCGGGGTGTAACCCTCACTCGCGTACTGGCGGTCATAGAAGCCGCGGATGATGTCGCGGTCGAAGAACTTCAACAAGGTGGTCTCGCTGCGCCGGATCTCACCCTCGCGGTCCCGGAACACCAGTTGCAAGTCACCCAGGGGGTCAAAACAATAGTCGGGGTTGTGCCAGGAGTCGACGCGCGTCAGCGTCTCACCGCTCACCGAGATGGTGACCGACTCTTGGCGTACCGGGTCGAAGTTCAGATGAATCCGGGCGTCGCCCTGTCCCGCCGGCAACTCAAAACGCCACCAGCCCACATGTCGATGCGGATGCGCGTGGTCGCGGTATCCATAGATATCCACCGTGAAGACGTAGTCCGCCGGGTCGCCGACGCGATATCGAAACGCGGACACGCCCTTGCGCTCGCGCACAGACACGGCGCCAGGTCCCAACGTGGCCCGATGCGGCCACCGCGACGTCAGCACCGGCTCGCCCCCATCACGGCGCCCTCACGGGCGTTGCCGTCAGCCTGATCGCGGCACCGAGGTACCGACCATCCTCCGAGTCGGCCTCGACCAGTTTCGGGACGAAACCGCCGGTCGCGGTCACCTGCATCAGATACGCCCAGCTGTTTCTCGAGTTCACACCACGGGGCCGAATCGTGACCGACCCCGGGACACCCGGCTCGAGCGACACCCGCCCCTCGCGGCCACCGATGTCAATCGACAGGTCGACAGACACTGGCGACTCGGCGGTCACGGTGATCGTCTCCAGCGCGTCGGAATGCCTGACGATGATATCGGCTCGACGGTCCCCATAGATCCAGATGCCCGGCGGCTCCGGCAGCGACGCGTTGTGGTCCAGAAAATACAACTGCACCCTCGGGTTGTTGCCGTGCAACACCCGAGCCCGGGGCTGATCCAGCGCGATCGGCAAGTCGCGCACCATCGTCAGTTCGACCGGCAGCAGGCGGAGCAGCCCTCGTTCGGGTGCCAGATACGGCTCTTTGGCCGAGACGAACGGATTGACCAGGATCTGTCCGACGAACAGCCAGCCCCCGAGGCACGCGACGATAGCTGGAGCCGGCCCCCGAAGCGGCGGAGTCAGAAAGAGAAACAGCGCGTAGACGGTCAGGTAGTACCGATTTCCACTTGGCCCGCCACCACCTGACCACGTATACGGCATCCAGACCGCGAGAAATGCCGCCACGAACACAGCAGTGCCGAGGGTCACCCACTGCCACCCGCGCGCCTCGCGACGCGCGCGCAGGAGCAGCACCACCGCTACCACTCCCGGGAAAAAGAACGGGATAAACCCGAAGTGTCTCCCAACGAGGAAATACCAGAGGTTGCGTGGAAGGAGCTGGAAGTTCGCGCCCCACCCTCCTGCCTCTTCGACAACCACCGTGTTCGTGAAGACGTCGACGCCGAGGTCGTCCCATTCGGCTCCCGGCTCGAACGGAAACTCGCCGGCCACATACTTCCGGTCGAGCCCGCCTTGATAGTTCAACTCACCGGTGATGGCGGCATTCACCCCGAACGCGGCCCATGACACGCCGGCGGCCAGGCATCCCACCACCAGCCCGTGCCGGAACCGGCGCTGGCTCCACAGATAAAGCACCGGCGGCACGACGAGCGCAGCGGGCATGAACTTGGAGAACACCGCCAACCCGAGCAGGACCGCCGCCACGATGTCGCTGTTCGGGCTGTGAAGCCACCTCTCGACCCGCGTGGTCGGCGCCGCCGCCACGTCCTTGTAGAACCACAGGAAGTAGGCGAAGAACACCACCGACAGGTTGAACACCTCGGCCGACAGCCACACGACGTACAGGGGAGCGATCGAGGCACCGACAAACGCCAGCGCGTACGCCAGCGCCGAGCCGGCTGGCGACCGAGCCGCCACAAAACGATAGGCGCACCAGACGATACCGGCCAGCAGTACGACGTTGAGCCAGAGGATCCCGTTCACCCCGGCCAGCCGCACGAACGGCGCCGCGAACACCGATGAGATGAACGCCTTCCCGAAAAACAGCCGATCGTCACGGCCCTCGGGGTAGGTGCCACGATGGAGGTATGGGAAGACACCGTCGAACTCAAAGAACGACCGGACGCCCTTTTTCAGGTAGATGCCCTGCGGCCCACCGTTGTAGACCGAAAAGAATCGCTCCTCGTCCTCGCTCTCGTAGACCAGGTTGCCGTCGTGGGCCAGGCTGAGCGCCATCGCCACATACGAGGCCTCGTCACCCTTGATGCCGCGCAACGCCCGCGGCACATCGACAGAGAGAGCCACGACCGAACCCACGATCAGCACGACGAGGGCGGCGGCCAGACCGGGATCCCGGCGCAGCGCCCCAACTGGCCCGCGCAGCGGCGGTCCTTCCACGACGCTCGGATCCGGGCCCTCAGTCATCGTGCGACGTGGTCTTGGACGACCCGACGTCCCCAGGGTGCGCGTCCCGCGCCAGGAAGCTGAGGTCGGCTTTGGCGACACCCTCACGGTGCGTCCGGCGGGACACCTCGTGCATCAA
>CAUZAY010000379.1:0-3896 GCA_963577695.1 Vicinamibacteria bacterium
CAGGCGCGTGGCGGCAGCCCCCTGGCGGGCGGTCACCCACTAACAAACGCCGCCAGACCGCCGCCTCGTCGGAAAACCCTAGGGCAATGCTAGTGTGACTACGGTATTGGTCGCCACCACCGTCACATACTGTTTGCCGTCGACCTGGTAGGTCATCGGGCTGGCCCGGATCGGACGCGGGGCGTCATACCGGAACAGCTCCTCACCCGTTTCGGCGTGGAGGGCATAGAACCCGCCGTCTTCCACCCCTTGAAACACCAGATTGCCGGCGGTGGCCATGTTGCCGCTGGCGCCGATGGAGGTCTGGGCCGGGAGTACCGCCTGCCAGGGCTGCTCGCCCGTGATCGGGTCGTAGGCCGACACCGTCACTTCAGGTGGAAAGGCCTCGCTGATGCGGTCGATGGAGGAGAAGCTCTCCGTGTGTCCCCTTGAGTCCGGTCCCGGTTCCAGCGTGTCGCCGACCGGGTTGACCACCAGCGAGATGGCGCCGTTTTTTCCGGTGACATACACGTAGCCGGTATTCGGGCTGAACGAGGGCGACCCGAAGCTCGATCCGCCGTGCGGCACGATGACTTCCTTGTTGATCCAGTAGGGGCTGTAGAACTGGCTCGAACGCGCCGCTAATTCCGGGTCGTCGACCTCGACGAATGTTGCGCACAGCGGGGTCATCGGGACCCCCGCCGCGTTGTGCGGAATCGGCTGGGTGGGCCATGCCTGCTCGCCTGGGACATCCGTGTCGGTCGGCACCAGTGTTTCGACCATGGCGTGGAGTGGTTCGCCGGTCTCGCGGTTCCACATGTAGAACAGACAGTTCTTGCCGGCGGCGGCGACACCCTTGATCACCTGCCCGTCGTCGTCGGTCACATCGAACAACACGGGGCCGGTGACATGGTCCCAGTCCCACAGATCGTGATGCACCGCCTGGTAGTACCAGCGCAGAGCCCCAGTTTCGAGGTCGAGGGCGATGGTGCTGTTACTGAACAGGTTGATACCGACTCGGGCTGAACCGTCGTAGTCCGGTGACGGGTTGCCAGCGTTGATGTAGACCATCCCGAGCTCTTCGTCGATAGCCGGTTGGGTCCAGATGCCACCGCCAGCCCGGGCGCCGTCGCCCCAGGTGTCGCGCGCAATCTCCCAACCTTCGTCCTGCGGACCTTGCGGGATGGTGTTGAACACCCACTTGATGGCCCCGGTATCCGAGTCCGTGGCGATGACGAGCCCACCGGGGATGTGGCCTTCAGACAGCGCGGCGGCGACATACATGGTGCCGGCATGATGGGCGGGCGGCGTGGTAATCCGGTAGCCGATGCTGACGGGATCCAGGTTGGGCGGGTAGTCGTCGGGGTACTTTTGCTGCAACGCGTTGCTGACGACCGCCAGCACGCCCCCATTGCCGAACGAGTCGACCGGGTCTCCCGTTCTGCCGTCGAGCGCGTACAGATCGGCGCCGCGATAGGCGTAGACGTTGCCGTCGACGAAGGTAGGTCCACGCACCGGGCTCCCGCCCGGGTCCCCCGAGTCCAACACCGCCGTCCACAACTCTTCACCCGACGCCGCGTCCAGCGCGAAGAGCGTCGAACGCGAGTGGAGATACATCACCCCGCCGACCACCAGGGGCGTGGCTTGGGCGATGTTGTCGGCCGGCCCAGCTTCGTAGGTCCACCGCTCGGCCAACCGGCTGACATTCGCGGTGCTGATTTCGTCCAGCGATGCGAACCGGTTGTTATCGAGATTGAGGTTCTGGCTGCTCCAGTCGGTCGACCCCGACTGGGCCAGGGCAGGCGCCGACGCCCCCGCCACCACGGCACATACCGCGGCAACCGCCAGACGCGCGAGACTGGGCCGACCCACCGAGAGCCAGGAGGTCATCGAGCTGCGCTCTCCTCGACTCGGGCCCCGTTCAACGAGTTGGGCACGGCCCAGTTGCCTTCGTGGCAGGCGTACTCGAACTGCTGATAGCTATTGTCCCGTTTGTACGGGAAGGCGACAGTCCATGGCTCGGCGTAGGTCTCGGGGTCGTCGACCGTCAGCGCGTAGTTCAGCGTGTTCTCGTCGGCGAACGTGAATCGTTCGACCATCCGCCGCCCCTCGTGCTGGGGTGCTCGCGAGCCCGGGGCCCGCATGTTGCCCACCGCCTTGAAGTTGGTGGACTCGACGACCAGCGTGTTGCCTTCCCAGTGACCGCGGGGGTTGCCTTCCCACTGCGCGACGTTTGTATGCGCGTGGGGCCCGGCGTCAATTGGAATGATCCGCGCGTTGTGGATCATCTCGCTGTGAATGACGATGTGGCCCTCAGACTGCACGAACAATTTGCCGTTGTTGTAGGCGGTCGGCATCATCATCCCGAACACACCGCGCGACAGACACCGGTCGCCCGACTCCATGTTGGCGGCGATATCGTGCAGATGGTCCTGGTAGTACCGCACGCTGTCTCGGGCCAGCTCTGTCATGTTCGGGACCTGGCCGTCCGGCGGGTCGACAACCAGCGCGGGCGCTTGGCCGGCGACCGGCTCCTCCCAGAACCAGTCGAACCAGTAATTGGCGTAGGCGCCGACCCCGCGGCTGGCTTCATGTCCCTCCCACGTCACGGCTTTCGCCCGGTCAGACCGCGCGGTGAACAGCTCGAGCCGTTCGGCTTCGGTGAGCGTCTTCCCGACCAGCTCCTCCGGCAACTCAAGCGGGACGTGTGACGAACCCACGTTGTTCCACATACCGTTGATGTCTGGCTGGCCATCGGCGAGCCGCGGCGGGTCCCAGGCCTGGGCGGACCCGAGGGCCGGAACACCGACCATCAGCGCCAGCGCGGCGAACGGAACGTAGGGTCGAAATGTCATCTGCTTCCTCGCTTTCGCCAACGGGTGTCATCCCGTGCGGCCTCGTCCTCTTGGCTGTAATGCCCGACTACGCGCCCGGCACGACGTTGCCGGCGATGTATACGGTCTCGAGCGACTGCGTGTTCGCGATGTCGTCAAGCGGATTGGCGCCCAACACTAGGAAGTCGGCCCACTTGCCGGCCTGGAGCGATCCGAGATCGGCGTCGACCTCCATGCAGCGCGCCGCGCTGGAGGTGGCGGCGACGATCGCCTGCATCGGCGTCAGACCTGCCTCGACCATCAGCGCAAGCTCGCCGTGCTCGAAGTAGCCCTGAAATCGCGCGGCCGGCCCGGTGTCGGTGCCCATCGCGATAGGGATGCCAGCGTCAGACAGGGTCTTCAGGTTGGCCTTGGCCACTTCGAGCTGCGCCTTGTAGGTCTGGTTGTTGGGGCGGCTCGAACGCTCGCGCCACTCTTCGGAATCGAGCGCGGCGATCACGGCCGGGTCCACCTCTTTCGAGAAGAACTCATCGTCGAACCAGTCCGGTCGCGACTCGTACACATACGTCGAGACTTCACGCATCAAGGTCGGGCAATAGCAGATGCCGGAATCCCGCAGCAAGGTGATGAGTCGGTCGTCCACTTCGGTGTCGCGCACGCTGTGCGCGAGCAGGTCGGCGCCCGCCTCCAGCAGACCGGTGGCGTCCTCCAGGTAGTACATGTGCGCGGTCAACTTGAGTCCCCGCTCGTGCGAGGCCTCGATGGCGGCCTGGTAGGTTTCCGGGGTCATCTTGGTGCCCGTGCCCAGGGTGTCGTCGACCCGGATCTTGACGACGTCGGCCCCGCTCTCGGCGACCGCCCTCACCTGTTCCCGGGCCTCTTCGGGCGACGGGCCGGTCACGATTTCACCGGCCACGTAAATCCGAGCCAGGTCCAGGTCCGGGGTCTCCTGGCGGTCTCGCACGGCCATCGACTCTGGTCCGTCGCCGCCCAAACTGAAGACCGTGGTGACACCGTAACGTGCATACAGTCCGAGCTGGCGCTCGACCTGCGCCTCGGTGTAGTCGACCGGATCGAGTCCCT
>CAUZAY010000380.1:0-3876 GCA_963577695.1 Vicinamibacteria bacterium
GGCGTGCGCTCGGCGCCGACACCTGCGAGCGTGATGGATGGCGTGTCGGCAACCGCCCACCCCACCACCGCCAACGGCACCTGATCAGCCTCGGACTGTAGCAAGCGACCGCCCGACGCCTCGGCTGGCGACACCTCAGTCCGCGGACGCCGCGCCAGGGTGAACGGATTGCGGACTGGTGACGTGGGACGAGGAGCGGCCTCCAGTCTGACCGCCAGACCCGCCACTTCACGCTTGAGATCGAGACGGAGTTGGGGCTCGTCCACCTTCGTCGGCGCCGCCGACGAAGGGCTGGCTTGCGGCTCGGCGGGCACTCTCGGCGCGGTTCCGGCGGCCGACGACAGCCACGCCCCCGTCAACGCCGCGCCCAACGCCAGGAGTGCCACGCGGGAATTGGTCATACAGTCTCTATTCTATTGAGTTTACCACGTCGGGCGGCCCGGACGCATCCGTATACCGGGACGATTCAACGGTGGCCGCGTCCCATCGACAGGGCGTCCATCGTGGGGCGTGTCGAACCGTAAAGCGCCGCGACGTACTGTGTTAGGATTCACCGTGCACGCCGCGACTCGGCTCTCGGGTAGGTCCACCGAAGCAGCCACCCGAGTCGCCGCCGTCATCCCAGCGCGTTACGCATCAACCCGACTTCCCGGTAAGCCTCTGGCCGATATCGGCGGTCGACCGATGGTCGAACATGTGTATCGGCGGGCCGCGTCGGCCTCCACCGTGGACTCGGTCATCGTGGCGACCGACGATGAGCGTGTGGCGCGCGCCGTGATGGAGTTCGGCGGCGACGCGCGCATGACCCGCAGCGACCATCTGAGTGGCACGGATCGGGTGGCGGAAGTGGCCGACAGCCTCGACCACGACCTGATCGTCAACGTGCAGGCGGACGAACCCCTGATCGAACCGGCCATGATCGACGCGGCGGTGGCCGCCTGCGCGAACAATGCGGACGTGGTGATGTCCACCCTCCGCTCTCCGATCCGCGCCGCGGCCGACCTCCAGGACCCCGATGTGGTGAAGGTCGCCGTCGACCGCGACGGATACGCGTTGTTTTTCTCACGAGCCCCCATCGGTCTCAGCCGCGCCGACGAAAAAGCCCAGGGGGCGCCGTCAGTCGCGAAACACATCGGGTTGTACGTCTACCGACGCCCGTTTCTCCTGACCGTCAGCCGTCTGGAACCCACCCCGCTCGAGCGCGCCGAACGGCTGGAGCAGTTGCGGGTCCTGGAGCATGGCTACCGCATCATGACCGCCGTCACCGATCACGACGCCATCGGTGTCGACACACCCGCTGACCTCGAACGCGTCCGCCGACTCGTCGCCGCCGGAGCCCATGTATGAGCGAACCAATCCTCAACACCCACGGCCGTCCCGTGAAGTTCATCTTCGTGACCGGCGGAGTCGTATCCTCGCTCGGCAAGGGCCTCGCCGCGGCGTCGATCGGCTGCCTGCTGGAGGGCCACGGCTACACGGTGACATTGCAAAAGCTCGACCCTTACGTGAACGTCGACCCGGGCACCATGAGCCCGTATCAGCACGGGGAGGTCTACGTCACCGATGACGGCGCGGAAACCGACCTCGACCTCGGCCATTACGAGCGTTTCACCAATGCAGTGACGTCGAAACTCCACAACTGGACCACCGGCAAGATCTATCTGTCCGTCATTCAGAAGGAACGGCGCGGCGACTACCTCGGCGACACGGTCCAGGTCATTCCGCACATCACCAACGAAATCAAGGATTGCATCCGCGCGGTAGCCACCGACGTCGACATCGTATTGGTGGAAATCGGCGGCACCGTTGGCGACATCGAGAGCCAGCCGTTTCTCGAAGCTATCCGCCAGTTCCGACAGGACGTCGGACGCGCCCACACGCTGTATGTCCACCTAACCCTGGTCCCGTTCATCGGCGCCGCCGGCCAGTTGAAGACAAAGCCGACGCAACACAGCGTCCGCGAACTCCGCTCCATCGGGATTCAACCCGACATCCTGCTCTGCCGGACCGATCGCGTGCTGCCGGCTGAACTCCGACGCAAGATCGCGCTCTTCTGCGACGTGGACGAGGACGCGGTGATCACCGCCAAGGATGTCTCCAGCATTTACGAAGTGCCGCTGGCGTTTGCCGATGAGGGGCTCGACGGCAATGTCCTCCGGCAGCTGCAGCTGCCGGACTCGACCCGCTCCCTGCCCGAGTGGCAGTCGCTCGTCGACCGCGTCAAGCACCCGGCCGACCGCTTGACGATCCACGTCGTCGGGAAATATGTCGGGTACGAGGACTCCTACAAGAGCCTGAACGAAGCGCTGTATCACGGCGGATTCCACCACCGTCTCGCGATCGACATCCAGTGGGTCGAAGCCGAGGCGCTGGAGAAGGACGACGGTCTGCATCTCCTCGACGGCGCCGACGGGGTGCTTGTCCCCGGCGGTTTCGGTGATCGCGGGAGTCGAGGCATGATGCGCGCGGCGCAGTTCGCGCGCGAACGGCTGATCCCCTACTTCGGGATCTGCTACGGGTTCCAGTGGGCGGCCGTCGAGTACGCGCGCAACGTCTGCGGAATCGAGGGGGCCGACTCAACCGAGTGCAACCCGGACGCCGCAGACAAGGTCATCTACAAGCTCCGGGATCTGCTCGGGGTCGATGACCTCGGCGGTACGATGCGTCTCGGCCAGTACCCCTGTCAGTTCACGCCCGGCTCGATTGCGCAAGGCATCTACGGCCGCGACGAAGTGCAGGAACGGCACCGGCACCGGTACGAATTCAACCGAGCCTATGAAGCGATACTGGCCGAACACGGCCTGGTCATCGCCGGCCAGTCACCAGACGGCCGGTTCGTCGAAACCATCGAGTTACCCGAACACCCCTGGTTCGTCGCCGTGCAGTTTCACCCCGAATTCCTTTCCAAGCCGCTCAGCCCGCACCCGCTGTTCGCCGACTTCGTGCGGGCCAGCTACGCGCACAACGCGGAGACCCGCGCGCAGGCCGCCTCAGCCGTCTCCTAGTCTCCGACGGACTGGCGCCACCGGGGCGGCCGATGCCGCCCGCCCCCACGACGGGGCGCGTCTCTCTATCTATAATGAGCGGATGGCTACCGTGCGTGTTGGAGACCTGCGGATCGGCGACGAGTCGCCACTGGTGCTGATCGGTGGTCCGTGCGTCATCGAAAGCGACACCCACGCGCTGTCGATGGGCGGCGCCATCGCGACAGTGGCCCGACGGCTCGGCGTTCCGTACATCTTCAAGGCGTCGTTCGACAAGGCCAACCGCACGTCCATCCACTCGTTTCGCGGACCCGGGATCGACGACGGACTGGCCACGCTGGCTCGCGTCAAAGAGGCTCACGGAGTCCCCATCTTGACCGATGTCCACGACGCAGGGCAGGTCTCCGCGGTAGCGGAGGTGGCCGATGTGCTCCAGATCCCCGCGTTCCTGTCCCGCCAGACTGACTTGATCGTGGCGGCGGCCGAGTCCGGTCGGGTGGTCAACATCAAGAAGGGGCAATTCCTGGCCCCGGGCGACATGCGACACGCGCTGGCCAAGGTGACCGCCTGCGGGAACGACCAGGTTCTGCTCACCGAGCGAGGCGTCAGTTTCGGATATCACAATCTGGTGGTCGACATGCGGACGTTTCCCCAGCTTCGCGCGCTGGGAGCCCCGGTCGTCTTCGATGTGACGCACAGCCTGCAGCTCCCTGGCGCGGGCGACGGCGTGACGGCGGGCCAGGCCGAATACATCGAGCCGCTCGCGGCGGCTGGGGTGGCGGCGGGCGTGGACGGTGTGTTTCTCGAAATCCACGATGACCCGACTCACGCGAAGAGCGACGGCCAGAATGCGCTACCGCTCGACCGCCTCGAAGCGCTGCTGACGCGTCTC
>CAUZAY010000381.1:0-3876 GCA_963577695.1 Vicinamibacteria bacterium
TGTTGACGCCCACGCAGATCGAGGAGATCAGCACGCGCGTCGCGGCTCAGTCCTGGCTGAGTCCGGACGAGCGAGCGCGGTTGCGTGGTTGGCTTGACCCCGACCATCCGCCTGATGCGACCACCTACTATCGGTGGGTTCGACATATCAAAGCGTCTGCGCACGACCTGCCGTCTGCGGCGCAGAAGTCGCTGGCCGAGCTTGGCGTGGACATGGCACGGTTGGTCGGGGTCGACGGGCCGACCGACGAAGCGAAGCGAGCGCTGGCCGAGATCGAGGACGCGCTGGGTGTCGTCGGGCGAGAGGCCGTGCGCGAACTGGTGGGAGCACGCCCGCCGCTTGCCGACGCGGCGGGAGCGGTGGTGCCGGGTGAGGTCGCCGGTCTCCGGGCCGCCCTCGACGGACGCCTGGCGCCCCTCCGCGACCGCCTCCGCACGCTGCTCAGTGATCCCGCCTTCCGGTATCCCGGCACTGAGACCCCGAAGGAGGAGATGCGCGAGATCGTGCTGGGATGGACGCGGCGGCTCGCCGACCAGGGTGTCGGCGCGGTGGCGCTTCCCGAGTATGCCGGAGGCCACGACGACCTCGAGGGGTTCATTGCGTCGTTTGAGACGATCGCGTACCACGACCTCAGCCTGACCATCAAGTTTGGCGTGCAGTTCGGATTGTTCGCGGGCGCGATCCGTGCGTTGGGGTCGGACACGCAGAAGCGCACGTATCTGGCGGACGCGGGGTCGCTGGCGCTGCCCGGCTGTTTCGCGATGACGGAGCGCGGGCATGGGTCCAACGTCCGCGATCTCCAGACCACGGCGACCTATGACGCCGCGACGCAGGAGTTCGTCGTCAACACGCCAACGGAGAACGACCATAAGGAGTGGATCGGGAACGCGGCCGCGCACGCCCGGATGGCGACGGTGTTCGCCCAGCTCATCATCGGGGACCAGAGCCACGGGGTGCATGCGTTTCTCGTCGCGATCCGGGACGGCGTGGGCGAGTCGGTACCGGGAGTGCGGATCGGGGACAGTGGACACAAGTTGGGGCTCAACGGCGTCGACAATGGCCGTATCTGGTTCGACCAGCTCCGAATTCCGCGGGAGAACCTGCTCACTCGGTTTGCCCAGGTGTCAGCCGATGGGACGTACGCGAGCCCGATCCCATCGTCGTCGAAGCGGTTCTTCACGATGCTGGGCACGCTCGTCGGTGGGAGGATCGGGGTGGCGTCGGGTGGGCTGAGCGCGGCCAAGAGCGCGCTCACCATCGCCGTGCGTTACGGCGCGACGCGCCGCCAGTTTGGCCCGAAGGACCGGGCCGAGTTGCCGGTGCTCGACTACCTGTCTCATCAGCGACGGCTGCTGCCACGGGTGGCGACCTGCTACGGGCTCAATTTCGCGCTCCATAACCTGGCGAAGCGATATGGGGAACGACCCGAGGGCGCCGACGCGCAGGACATCGAGGCGGAGGCAGCGGCGCTGAAAGCGATGAGCACCGCCCACGCCACCCGGTCGATCCAGGAGTCCCGCGAGGCCTGCGGCGGCGAAGGCTACCGTGCGGAGAATCGGTTGGCGCTCCTCAAGGCCGACTCCGACATCTTCACGACCTTCGAGGGCGACAACACCGTGCTCCGGCTGCAGGCGGCCAAGAGCCTGCTGTCCGGCTACCGGCAAGAGTTCTCCCACCTCGATTTTTTTGGTCTCCTCGGCAAATTGGCCGAACGGGTGGAGGTCCGCTTCGGTGAAGTGAACCCGATCACGCGTCATCAGAACGACACACGCCATCTGCTCGACCCGAGCGTTCACGCCGAACTGTTCCGTGACCGCGAGCGCAGTCTCCTGATTTCTGCCGCACGCCGCCTCAAAGGCCGTGTTGACGACGGGATGGATTCGTTTGCGGCGTTCATCGAGGTTCAGGATCACCTGCTCACGCTCGCCAACGCCTACGCACAGCGTCTCGTTCTGGAATCGTTCCAGGCGGCCATCGAGGCGGAACCGGGTGGCGGCCAGCAGGCACTGCTGGGCCAGGTCTGCGCGCTGTATGCCCTGTGGCATATCGAACAGGACCGCGGCTGGTTCCTCGAACAACGCTACATCAATGCGACCAAGGCCAAGGCGATCCGCGCCGCGGTCAACGGGCTGCTGGGTCAACTACGGCCACATGCCGTGTCGTTGGTGGACGGTTTTGGGATTCCGGACGAGCTGCTGGCGGCGCCGATCGGCATCGCCGAATAGCGACATGACTTGCGGCGTCCGGTAGTGGCCGTCGACCGCACTTCCGGCACGGCCTGAAGCGAATCGAATTGAAGCTGTGGGATAATCTGGGCATCCACTCGGACCGGCCCGCTGACGTATGGCACCCTCGTCGACAGCTATCAATTCTTCGCGAATCGCCCTCGGCGGTTGAGCCCATGGTCCGGGAGGGAAAGCGAGACTGGTTGGCGAGACGGATCGCCGATGGCTGCCTCTGGCTATCCAGACGTTCGGTCCGTTTTCAATTGCTGTTCGAAGACATCGGGAGTCGGTTGTTTCTGAGCGCTCGGATGGGGCTCGACCAGGTGCCACTCCACGCCGTCGATCCCCACTATGACCCGGCCGACCTGAATCGGCGGACCGACGACCTCAACGTCGCGGCCGAGGACTACTTTGTCCGCAGCGACCGCGACTATCTGCTTGGCAAGCCGTTCACCGATCGGATGTTCTTTGCCCGGCGTCTCTTCGACCTGGGGGTCCTGTTCCATTGGATGAGGATCGCCCCCGGTGAGACCGTGCTCGAGATGGGCGCCGGGTCGTGTTGGCTGTCCCATCTGCTCAATCGGTACCACTGCAAGACCATCTCCGTGGACGTGTCGGAAACCGCCCTGGGCATCGGGCGTGAGCTGTTCGAGTCGGACCAGCACACGAACTGGGACGTGGAGCCAGAGTTTGTGCTCTACGACGGACACCGGCTGCCGCTCGACGACGGTTCAGTGGACAAAATCATCGTGTACGACGCGTTTCACCATATTCCGAACTACGAGGCCGTGCTGCGTGAGATGGCCAGAGTGCTGCGCGACGGCGGCATCATCGGTATGCGAGAACCGGGTCGTCATCACGCCGGGGCAGAGAAGAGCCTGGCCGAGGTGCGCGAGTTCGGGGTGCTCGAGAACAACATCGTGGTGGAGGACATCGAGCAGATGGGGAGGCAGTGCGGGCTCGACCGCACGACGATCGTGCCGCTGACCATCGATGAGTCGATCGAGGTGCCGGCCTCGGAGCTGGGCCAGTTCATGCATGGGAAGAACCTGCGTCATTTCTGGGAGCCGCTCTGCGCCGCACTGGTCTACACCAGTTTCATCCTCATGTACAAAGGGGAGTCGGTGCCAGATACGCGCCGTCCCCGGCAGCTCACGGCCCGCATCGACCCACGGGCGGCGACCGACCCGTTGGCCGTGCGCGCCGGTGTCGCGGCGCGGGTGACGGTCGAGATCGAGAACACCGGTGACACACTGTGGCTGGCTGATATTCCACGCCAACCGGGCTGGACCCGGCTCGGTATCCGGTTGCATGCCGCCGATAATGCGGAAACGTTGCTCGACGGCGACTGGCAGCGAGCCGAGCTGCCGGGTGACGTGAGGCCCGACGAGGTCGTCACGATTGAGGTCGACCTCCCGGTCGTCGAGACGCCCGGCGAGTATCTGATGCGGTTCGACATGGTAGCGGAGGAGGTGGCCTGGTTCGCCGACGTCGATTCCCCCACCGCGGCGCTGACCCTGCTCGTCACGTCCGGCTCATGAACTCCCTCACGGCTCCGCGTGTAGTCTCATGCTAGGGTACCGGCAACTACCCATCCAGACCGGTGACTGACCTCCAGAGATAGGGCTATGAATATCGTCAAGAGGACACT
>CAUZAY010000382.1:0-3868 GCA_963577695.1 Vicinamibacteria bacterium
TTGACGGAACCGACGCGTTTGGGTCGCTCGCTTGGCGAGTTCGAGGCGTTTCTGGCCGAGCACTCGACTCAGCCCGCCAATAGCTGAGTCGGTTCGACGTTCGCCTCATGTCAGACCAGTCCCATAGCGAGATCGTCGAAGCCGACGGTCACCTGATCGACTCGCAGCTACTGACCTCCGTCTTTGACAAGGTCATCGAGCGCGGGGCGACGTTCGACGTGCTCGAATTCTCGATCGGGCGTACGAACGAGGAGTTTTCGCATCTTCGCCTGCGTGTGACAGCCGAGACCGCCGACGGTCTGAGGGAGGTGCTCGAGGCGCTCATCCCGTTGGGGTGCCATCCTCGTCGCCACGACGACGCGCGACTGGAGCCGGCCGGCGATGGCTTCGTGCCCGAGGATTTCTATTCGACCACGCACCACCGCACCCAGATTCGCCAGGCGGGGCAGTGGATCGACGTGGCAGACCAGTGCATGGACGCGGTGATCGTCGTCACCGACGGGCAGGCGGTGTGCCGCACGCTGCGGGACATCCGCGCGGGTGAGTTGGTGGTGTGCGGCGTTGCCGGCATCCGGGTGGTGCCGGCATTCCAGGAGCGCGACCGGCTGGGGTTCGCGTTCATGACGAACGACGTCTCGACCGAGCGGCGCGTCGAAGTGAGCGTGGCGCGCGTCGTGAAGATGATGCGCGAGGTAAAGGCCGAGGGCGGGCGGATTGTGATGGTGGCCGGTCCGGTCGTGGTGCACAGTGGCGGTGCCGCACATCTGGCCCGTCTCGTACGGAGTGGGTGGGTCGACGGGTTGCTGGCCGGCAACGCGCTGGCGGTGCATGACGCTGAGTAGTCCTTCTTTGGCACGTCGCTCGGGGTCGACCTGGACGCAGGCGTCGCGGTGGATGAGGGACACAGGAATCACATGCGGGCCATCAACCGGATCCGCCGCGTGGGGGGGTTGCGTGAGGCCGTCCGCGAGGGCGTGCTGCGCACCGGGTTGATGTATGACGTCATCACCCACGACGTGCCGTATGTGCTGGCCGGCAGCATACGGGACGATGGTCCTCTCCCGGACACGGTGATGGACATGACCGTCGCCCAGGAGCGGTACGCGGAGGTCCTACAGGACGTCCGACTGGTCGTGATGCTGTCCTCGATGCTGCACAGCATCGGCGTCGGGAACATGCTGCCCGGATGGGTGCGGGTGGTCTGTGTAGACATCAACCCGGCCGTGGTGACAAAGCTCGGTGACCGAGGGTCGTCGCAGACCGTGGGTATCGTGACGGATGTCGGACTATTTCTCCATCAGCTCGCGGCGCAGATCGGGGACGAGACGGCGCGTCGGGGCGGACCCATCCCAGGGACACGGAGCGCGGGGTCGGCGGTGGTGTCGGATGACTGAGAACCAGGCGGCGATCCCGGTCGTCGTGCAGAAGTATGGCGGCACATCGGTGGCGACGGCCGAGCGGATTTTGGCGATTGCCGATCGGATCCAGCTCAACCTGGCCCGGACGCCGCGTCTGGTGGTCGTGCTGTCGGCCATGGGCAAGACGACGGATGACCTCGTGCGGCTCGCCGAGCAGGTCTCCGATCGTCCGTCGGGTCGAGAAATGGACCTGCTGCTGTCGACCGGCGAGCAGGTCACGGTGTCGTTGTTGGGTCTCGCGCTCCAGCATCGAGGGCTCCCCGCGGTGTCGCTCACAGCGTTGCAATGCGGCATCCGGACCGACGGCGTCTTCAACGTCGCGCGTATTCGCACTATTGACACGGGCCGCATCTACAACGAACTGGAAGCCGGGAAGGTGGTGATTGTGACCGGCTTTCAGGGCATCAATGACGCGAACGACATTACGACTCTTGGTCGCGGCGGGAGCGACATTACGGGGGCCGCATTGGCAGCGGCGCTGGGCGCGGAGGCCTGTGAAACCTGCACGGACGTCGACGGCGTCTTTTCGGCGGACCCCTCGCGGGTCGCTGGTGCCAGGCTGTGGTCCGAGATCAGTTACGAAGAGGCGATTGAGATGGCGTCCAGCGGAGCCAAGGTGCTGCACCCGCGCGCGGCCGAGGTATGCATGGAGTACGACGTGCCGATTCACGTGCGCAGCAGCTTTCATCTGCGCGCCGGAACCTGGATTCGAGGAGGCGACAGCATTATGGAACGAGCCGAGGTGGTCAGTGTGACCAGCGACTCGAAGATCGCGAAGGTCACCCTGCTGGACGTGCCGGACGAGCCCGGGATGGCGGCGCGGGTCTTTGAGGACATCGCGCATGCGGACATCAACATCCGACTCATTATCCAGAGCGCCAGCTCTCACGACCGCGGGCGGATCACTTTTATTCTGGACTCCGAGTTTCTCGATGGGGCCGGACAGCTCGCGCGACGGTGGAAGGAGGCGGGCGTCGCACGTGACGTGGTCATCGAGAGCGCGGTGGCGAAGATCTCCATCGTCGGGTCGCGGCTCGCGTCCAGCCCAGGCCTGGCGGCCCGCATGTTTTCGGTACTGGCGCGGGAAGGGATCAATATCGATTGCATCAGCTCATCGGAGATGAAGGTCGCCTGTGTCATTTCGGCGGATCGCCTCGACGAGGCGGTGCCCGCCGTGCATAGGGAGTTCTTCCCCGAGGACGGTGGCGCCGCCGCGACTGTATAGGACGCGGCTCACACGAGGCGTGCCATGTTCTGGGCTATGGTTCGGACGAAAGCAAAGGGACGCGTGTCATGACCGGGAAAATCGAAGTCGGTATCTTGGGAGCCACGGGAACGGTGGGGCAGGAGTTCATCGCCCAGCTGAGCGATCACCCCTGGTTCACCGTGACCTGGGTCGGCGCGAGCGAGCGCTCGGCCGGCAAGACATACCGGGAGGCCACGCCGTGGCGACTCCCGGCGCCCCGGCCGGACAGGGTTGCCGACATGGTGGTGGAGCGGGTGACACCGGGGCAGGCGCCAAAGCTCGTCTTTTCCGGCCTGGACGCCTCAGTGGCGGGTGAGGTGGAGACGGCGTTCGCCGAGGCGGGGCATGTCGTGGTGAGCAACGCGCGCAATCACCGCATGGATCCGCTCGTGCCGCTTGTGATCCCGGAGGTGAATGCGGACCACCTGCAGTTGCTGGCGGCCCAGGGCGCCACGAAGGGGTGGTCGGGACGGATTGTCACCAACCCGAATTGCTCCACGATCATGTTGGCCATGGCCCTCGCTCCGCTTCGACCGTTCGGATTGCGTCAGGTCATCGTGTCGACGTTGCAGGCGGTCTCCGGTGGCGGCTATCCCGGGGTCGCGTCGCTCGATATCGTGGGCAACGTCGTCCCTATCGTGCGCGGCGAAGAAGAGAAGATGGAGACCGAGACCAAGAAGATTCTTGGTGAGGTGACCGCGGCCGGGGCCGAGCCCCACCCGCTGGTGGTCAGCGCGAGTACGACGCGGGTGCCGGTCATCAATGGACACACAGAACTCGCCAGTGTCGCCCTCGAGACCGACCCGGGGCAAGACGCGCTGGTGACCGCGATGCGGGCGTTTTCAGGCCGTCCGCAGGATGCCGATCTGCCGAGCGCCCCGCCGCATCCCGTCGTGTACATGGACGAGGACGACCGGCCGCAACCGAGGTTGGACGCCGATCGCGATGGGGGCATGGCCGTGTGCGTCGGTCGGCTACGCCCCTGTCCGGTCCTGGGCTACAAGTTCGTCACCATGGGGCACAACACCGTCCGGGGCGCGGCCGGGGCGGCGGTGCTCAACGCCGAGCTCCTGAAAGTGGACGGGATGCTCGACTAGACCACTCCGATAGTCCGTCATGGGGACTCCCTTGCGTGATGCTTGAGCGGCTCACGACTGGGAGTTCCTCATCTCATTCCCGGAACTGTCAAACTCTGGGTGCCGCC
>CAUZAY010000383.1:0-3865 GCA_963577695.1 Vicinamibacteria bacterium
CGTCGTGCAGCACCAGCGAGGAGGCTGACCCCCACCCGGACTTGGTGGGCATGTCGGAAATCAAGACGCTCCAGACCTCGTTGCCGTCCATGTCGAACGTAAACAGCCCCAACTCGCCAAACCGCACATAGACCCGTTCGCCGTCAGTAGTGGCCGTCTCCGATGCGTAGCTGTTCTTCATGTGGCGGGGGAAGTCGGGTCGGCCTGCCTTGACCGATTTTTTCCACAGCACATCGCCGGACTCGAGGTCCAGGCACAAGACGAGCCAGTCGTGCTCGAGCGGCGGCGGGATAGGACGGCCGTTCGGCGCGTAGAGTCCAGGCTTGGGTTGCTCGAACTCACCCACCGCGGTCACCGTGGTCAGGAACACCCGGTTGCCCCAGACCACGGGACTCGACCATCCAATGCCTGGGATGTCGGCAACCCACTCGACGTTCTCCGTCTGACTCCAGGTCTCCGGGAGGTTGGGGTTGTCGGCGACCGTGGCGTTCATGGTCGGGCCCCGAAAGTGCGGCCAGTTGTCGTTGGCGGCAGAGACCCCGGTGGCCGCCACCGCCACCATGGACGCGAGGATGAGCCCACGAGTGGTGGAATGGATCATGGTGCGTATCTTTCTCTGATGTTTGGGGTCTACCGTCCCGGCAACATGATATGGGCAGATGTGGTGCCAGGTTCCATGATCCACGTGCCGGTCTGGGTGTAGCTGCCTTGATCCGGAAGGCCGAGAGACTCGGCCGTCGCAAACGGCACCGCCACCGTGAGGTGGATGTTCGCCGAATCGGCGTCCTCCCCGTTCAGCGTGTAGTACACGCTTCCGAACTTGGAGACTTTTCGCGAGCCGTCGCCCTCGGCCGCGTCTCGCATCGCCCGGATGTCTTCCGCCGTCTTGCCGGACATGTTCCAAGCCCGATTCTGCTTGATGCGGTCCAGGTTCTCGGTGCTTGTGCACTGCACGCTGAACGAGCGGGTCGGTTCGTCCGAGCGGTCCCAGCAGACCAGCCCATTGGACCCGTCGCGCAGGACCTCAGGGCTCCCGTCGGCCGCCATGCGGATCACCATGGCGTCTGCCTGCATCGCTGGTGGTGCAGCCAGGGTGGCCCGCGCGATCTGCTCCGCGTGCGACTGGGCCCGCGCCGGGACCGATATCAAGAACAAGACACATGCCGCCAGCAAGAACGGCTTCATCGCAACGCCTCCCTTTCGACCAGACCGTGCCCCGTGTGGCCACGTAGATTGATCCTCATTATCGCATGGACGACGCGATGTGCCCCAGACCAGCGTCACAAGCGGGCGTCGTGTCTCAACATGAGAATGGCACGCTGCGCCTGCAGTATCCGCTACGCTCTAGCCCGAAGCCCGAAGAGGGCCTGCGTGTCACGGTTACAGGGCGCTAGACCAGCAGGTTGCTGAAAAACGTCCAAGTGGGTTTTCTGACGAGGCGTCTGTCTGGCCAGGCGCGAGGAGGGAGCAGCCAGGTGGGCGCCTCGTCGGAAAACCTAGCCTTCAACGCGGAGCGGCTGCAGGCGGCCGAGCGCCACAGCCACTCGACCGGGCCGAAACGGAAGTGGGTCATCCACCAGCGGCTCAGCAGGACCTGCCCCGTGAAGATGAGGGCCACCAGCGGCAGCCCCGAGACAATACCAAGCCGTCCGTACAGCCCGGCCCCATAGTTGTATAGCAACGTCGTCACCACAACCGTTTGCAGCAGATAGTTGGTCAGCGCCATCCGGCCGACGGCCGCGAGGCCGCTCAGCCGACTCCGCCACCGCGCATCGTCGAGCAAGACCAGGGTCGCACACCCGTAGCCCAGCCCCAGTATCGCGCTTCCCAACTCGAGCAGTGTCGGGATCAAGGGGCGCGCCGGAGCCGGCACCATCGTCGGCGCCGCCACGAGGATCGCCAGGATCGTGGCCTGCAGCCCGAGACCCAGGCCGAGCAGCCACCATCGTGCTCGCGCGAGCTGCGCCCGGTGGACCGCCAGGGTCTCTAGCAGGCATTGCCGGCCCAGGTAGACGCCCAGCACGAAATACGGCAGTGGCCCAGCACCCGGATGTCGATCGCCTCGCGGCGGAACCTCGTGACGTTGTGGCTCAGAAGTTCCGGCAGATCGGCTTCCGCATACACGCGCGCCGATTCGGCGGCTGGCGCGGGTTCCCCGAACGCGAGACTCTGGACCACCGGTGGGGCGACGAGTCCGAGGACGCCGACGACGACCAGGGCTCGGGTTGAGGCCCGCCGCAACGGGAGTAGGAGCAAGCCCAGGAAGGCGTAGCGGTGCAGGATTTCCAGCGGATGCAGCAGTGCGTGCATCACACCGATCAGAAACAGAAAGAGGAGTCGGCGAACATAGACCGCCCCGAAGGGCGTTCCGCGGGCGTCGGCACGGTGCAGCTACAGGGCGAACCCCAGGCCGAAGAGCACCGAGAACAGCGTCCAGAACTTGCCGTCGGCCAGAAGTTGGATCACGGGTGCGCCGATTGCGTCCGCGCCGCCCCGCGGGTCAAGTCCCAGTTGAGAGAAATACCCAAAGTTGACGACCAGCATCCCGGCCACCGCCCAGCCCCTGAGCACATCCAGCGCCAGCACCCGGTCGGTGGTCGAGACCGGCGCGGCTGCGGGTCGGGAAATCTGCGCTGTCACGTGGCGGCAGTATGCCTGTCCGTCACAGGAGGCGAGCCGGTCGCCGGCGACGCACCGTCAGCCGGTGACAGCCGCCTTGACCGACGACAATGTTCCACGCAGCTTGGCGCGCGCCAGAATCAGCCAGTGGGGACACCGGGAGGTGTCGTGATACAGCCGTTCGCAGTCGTCACACCGGACACATTCGGTCATCACGATCTGTGGTCCGCGAATCGCCCCCCATTCGCAGGTCTTTTCGCAGAGTTTGCAGGTGTTGCACTCTGACCAGCGCTTGATTTTGAAGACCGTCAGCTTCGAGAGCAAACCAAGCGCCGCGCCGACGGGGCAGAGAAACCGGCAGTAGAGGTTGCGCACGAAGACCGTGGCGACGAGCAGAACCGCCAGACCTATCCACATCCCGGTCGAGCCGCGCCGCGTGAACAGCCAGAACGGTTCGACATAGCGATACGCGGTGATGTTGGCGGTGACCAGGAAGTACAGGAGGGTCGTCGCCAGCAGGCCGTACTTGATCCACGCGGCACGTTGTTCAAGCCATGGCGGTACGTCGATGCGCAGCCGGGCCGGCACGAAGCGGTCGAGAAGCTGGGTGAGCGCGCCATACGCGCAGACCCGGCCGCAGTAGAGTCGACCCCACAGCACGGTCGAGACGACGGTGAACGCGGCGAAGAGATACCAGGCGAGGCTGTAGCGGAAGACCGGCATGTTGCCGGTCATTGCGCCATAGATATTGACCACCGAGATCAGCTGGCTCTTCGCGAACCCCATGTAGCCGATCGCCATGACGAACGTGACGTACTTCAGCCAGACACTCTTGCGGAAGAAGCTGACCAGGGTCAGTGTGGCGAACAACGTGAAGAGCGCGAGGTCGGGCGCCTGATCCCGAAGCAAGGCGCCCCAGGTTTCGACGTCTTCCTCCTCGTCGTCGAAATTCCACAAATCCTCACCCTCGTCCTCCAGCCCCCCACCGGTGTCGCCCGGTGGCTCGGTCGAGTCATCGATCGTCGGCTGAGCGGTCGCAAACGCCGGGTAGACGGGGCTCGCCCAGACCACCGGCAGCACGAACAACAGCATCCAGAGTCTGCGCATCACTTCGAGTCGGTGGGTACCAGGAACCGCTTGGCGATACGACGAGTGCCGTTGCGGATGGCGCGTGACGCCGATCGCACCGAGATGGTCGCCGTCGCCACCGCATCGATGTCCGCCCCGACACGAAAGCGATCGCGGA
>CAUZAY010000384.1:0-3861 GCA_963577695.1 Vicinamibacteria bacterium
CTGAGTCATCAGAATCAGGTTCATGACATCAGTGGCCGATGTGCCTTCGACGGTCCGCTGAAAGTCGTCGACCGACTCGCGCAGGCCACATCGCCGTAGTCGCAGGTGCCCTCCATAGTGCGTTCGCCCAGTGTGCCCAGAAACGCGACCTGCGTCTCGTCCCGGATCTTGAAGAAGAGCTCAACCCGACGTCGGCCACAGTCCCGGTAATGGGTTGTGTGCCATACGAGCCGTCGTAGTGGCCAGTCAGAACGTCGTCATCCTGGCGGAGCACGAAGCGGATCGTGGAGCGGCCCGAATCTTCGAGTCGCACCGTGACCCGCCAGCTTCCAGTCAGGTCACCGCGGTCGTGCTCGGCCGGCAGGTCCCACACGCCGAGGATCAGGACAGCGAAGAGCCCGCCGATCCCGAGGGCCATCTTCAACGTGGTCGACATCGGTCTGGCCGGTCTGACGGAAATCGCGGAACCTGGGTTCCGTGTCTGGGTCCAGGAGCGCGCGTGTCATCCTATCGCGGCCGGCGGCCCGGGATCACTGCCGGTGGTCGGTTGCGCGGAGTGACCCGTAGTCGCTAGGCCGCGTCGCCTGCGGATGCCGGAGACCGGGCGAGCAGCAGAAACCCCTGCGCCTCATCGAGGTTGCCGTCGGCCTGCGTGGTCGAACGATGGTTCGGGTGACAATAGGTCGTCATGCCAGACGCGGACCCGTCTTCGCCGACGCACGCGGTCGAGCCGCCGACGAACGACGGCGACTCGGCGTCACCAAGATTCGCCGCCTGGGAGCGCCGCACCAGAATCTGGGCGCTGGTGTTCGCGGCGCTCACGCTGGGCGTGACGATGTTGGGTGCCTTGGTGCTGATTCGGGCCGGCCGCCCGGCGGTGACGACCCTGGTGCTAGCCCTGGCGCCGGCGTGTGGGGTCTACGCCTGGCAAACCGCGCGCACTCGCCGTCGGCGGTCGCTGCTGCGACAGCCGTTTCCGCCAGAGTGGGAAGCCGTTCTCCAGCGTGATGTGCTGTTCTTTCGGGCGCTTGACCCGCGCGACCAGGCGCGGTTTCGACGGGAACTGCAGGTATTCCTGGGCGAGAAACGAATCACCGGCGTCAAGGTGCGTCTGGACACGACCACCCAGGTGCTGGCGGCGGTCAGCGCCATCATTCCGATCTTCGGGTTTCCCGACTGGGAATGGGATCAGATACAGGAGGTCTTGGTCTATCCGACTCGCTTCGACGGCGAGTTCGACTTCGGCGACCGACAGGATCACAACATACTCGGGATGGTCGGCACCGGAAGTCTGAACGGGCTGATGATTCTGTCGAAGCCGGACCTCATTGGTGGCTTCCGGAACGCGACCGACAAGCGGAACGTGGGCGTACACGAGTTCGCGCATCTGGTGGACAAGAGCGACGGGGTCATCGACGGCGTGCCGGGGGTCGGGTTGGTCCGGGACGCCATCGGTCCCTGGGTCGATCTGGTCAGGCGCAAGATGTCGGAAATCGAGGAGGGGCGGTCCGACATCAACCGCTACGCGCTGACCAACGAAGCGGAGTTCTTCGCCGTCGCCTCGGAGTATTTCTTTGAGCGGCCGGGGGTGATGGCGCGGAAGCACCCGGAGTTGTATGCCGCACTGGAGGGCGTGTTCAATCAGAACCTACGGGCGCGAGTGGGCGCGTTGCGCCGCGAGCGCAAGCGCGGGCGGCTCACGTTCGGTCGGAACTCACCCTGCCCGTGTGGGAGCGGACACAAATTCAAGAAATGCTGCCTCCAGTAGCGCGGTCTGCGCGCGATGGTGACACGTGGCACCGCGCGCTATCATGTCCACGTACGCGATGTCTGTGAGACGTTCAACACGGTGGGCGTGCCGGTGTGCATCCGGCGTGGTGGTGGGCTGGCTTCTGCTGTGGCTGACGTCGGTGTCATCGAGGCCGGCGGCGGCGCAGCCGCTGCAGCTCGTGCACCTCGCCGACGGGCGCCTCACGGTGGCCGCCCACGACGCGTCGCTCAGGGTGCTGATCGAAGAGATCTCGAGGGAAAGTGGCGTGCGGCTGGAGGGAGCGGACACGTTGCGAGGCGACGTGACGGTTCGGTTTCGGCGGCGAACGCTCGAGGATGGGCTCGCGCTCATTCTGAGTGGGTGGCGATACGTGCTCACGCCCGAGTCGGGGCAGGCGCCTGGCGGCGGATCCGAACCGTCGCTGATCCGGCTCCGGGTGCTCGGACCCGGTAAGGTGTCGTTCGGTGCTCCAGCGGTTGCGGCGCCGCCCGTCGACCAGGCGGCGCACCACCCGGTACGCGAGCCCGCTGACGCCGCTGGTCTTATCGATGCGCTTCTAGACAGCGACGACCTGATCGTGGTGCGACGCGCGGGGCTGGCTGCGCTGCGCGATCCGGACCGTGGCGTTCGAGCGAGGGCCGTCAACGCGCTGGCCGCTCGCGGCGACGATGATGCCGTCACCCTGCTGGAAGTGGCCTTGCGGGATGCTGAACTCGGCCTCCGTCTGGACGCGATCGAGGCGCTCCGACGCATTGGCGGAGACCGGGCGGCGCGGGGATTGACCGGCGCCCTTCACGATCGCTCGCGGCCACATCGTCTCCGGGCGGTGGATGCACTCGGCGCCATCGGCGGGCCCACCGCCATGCAGCTGCTCGACTACGTCGAGGCCGTCGATCACGATGAGACGGTACGGGCCGCCGCGACCGACCAGCTTGCCGTCCTGCGAGCCAGGCAGTAGTGCCCTGCCACAACACCTCCCTCGCCGCCGCTGGCCCGCTCCGGGCGGCGCGCAGCGCAAGTAGCCCGCGACTCATGTTTGCGAAGTATTGATACCAGACAGGACAGTTGATTGCCGCTCACTTCGTTGGACCAGGTCTCGATGGCGCACGGGCACGTGCCGTTGCTCGAATCGGCCAGCCTGCGAATCGAGGCTGGCGAGCGCGTGTGCGTTATCGGGCGGAACGGCGCTGGCAAGTCCACTCTGCTCCAGTTGATCGCCGGGCGACAGACGCCGGACCGAGGGAACGTCCGCCGGGAGCGTCACGTGCGGATCTCGCTGCTCGCGCAGGATGTTCCGCTGTTCTCAGACCGTCCAGTCTTCGATGTCGTGGCCGAAGGATTGGGAGACCTGGCCGAGCTGGTGTCCGCCTATCATCGCGCCGCGACCGAGTTGGGCGCCGGCTCCACCTCGGCCCGGCTCGACGCGCTGGGCCGTCTACATCACTCCCTTGAGGAGCGCGACGGCTGGCGTGTCGAACAACGCGTCGAGCTGATCATCGAGCGGTTGCGGCTGCCGTCGGACGCTGTGGTCAACACGCTGTCCGGTGGCTGGCGGCGGCGAGTGTTATTGGCGCAGGCCCTGGTCGCCCAGCCGGAGATTCTGTTGCTTGACGAGCCCACGAACCACCTCGACATCGAGGCCATCGATTGGCTCGAGGCGTTCGTGGTCGACTACCCAGGCGCCGTGGTCCTAGTCACGCACGACCGCCAGTTCCTGCGACGAGTGGCTACGCGGATCGTCGAGATCGACCGGGGCCAGCTTACATCCTGGCCGGGAGACTACGACAACTATGAGCGCCGGCTGGAAGAGCGCCGAGCGGACGAGTCGGTGCGGCACGCCAAGCAGGACAAGCGACAGGCCGTCGAAGAGGTGTGGTTGCGTCAGGGCATCAAGGCCCGCCGCACCCGGAACGAAGGGCGCGTCAAGGCGCTGATGGCGATGCGAGCGGACCGTGCGGAGCGACGCGCCGAAATGGGGCGTGTCCGGCTGAAGCCCGCCACCGCGGACGCCTCTGGTCGACTGGTGTTCGAGCTCGAGGGGGTCGCAAAGTCGTTCGACGGAACCCCGGTGATTCCGGAGTTGAATCTGC
>CAUZAY010000385.1:0-3855 GCA_963577695.1 Vicinamibacteria bacterium
GGTTGGTCATGCCGATGATGTCCATCCCCCACGAGCGATACAACCGCGACTCGGCGAGCGTTGAAAATTGAGGCCCCTCCATGCAGACATACGTCCCACCGCGATGGACCCGCGCCTCCGCCTGACTGGCGGCATCGGTCGCAATCTCGCTGAGGGCCGCGCAGAAGGGATGTGCGAACCCAACGTGCGCCACGATGCCGCCTCCGAAGAATGTACTGATGCGCCCCTTCGTGCGGTCGAGGAACTGGTCGGGCACGACGATATCGAGCGGTCGATACTCCTCCTGCAGGCTGCCGACCGCGCTCGCCGACAGAATCCACTCGACCCCAAGCGTCTTGAACCCAAAAACATTGGCCCGGAAATTCAGCTCGGAGGGCATGAGTCGATGCCCGTGGCCATGCCGGGCGAGGAACGCCACCCGCCGGTCGTTGAGCGTGCCGACCACGTAGGGAGCCGACGGCTCCCCGAACGGGGTGGTCACCTGCACTTCTTCGCGATCCTGGAGCGCGTCCATGTCGTACAGACCGCTGCCGCCAATGACGCCGATCCGAACGTCCTGATGCAGTGCTGGGTTCAACGATGATTCCTTTCCGGAACATGAGGCCTTGGTCAGACGGGGCGGTTCTGCTTCAACTCCACCAGCACACCTTGGGCCGACGATGGATGAATGAAGGCCACCAGGCTGCCGCCAGCGCCCTCGCGGGGCACCCGGTCGACCAACCGCACGCCACGAGCCTCGAGCTGCGCCAACGCTTCGACGATGTCGTCCACCCGCAGCGTCAGATGGTGTACACCGGGTCCACGTCGCTGAATCGAACGCGCGATCGGCGACTGCTCGCCCGTCGCCTCGAGCAACTCCAGCGACGCCTCGCCAACCGGCACAAACCTGACGCGCACCTGTTGTGACGGCACCTCCTCGGTCTCGCCAATCTCGAGGCCCAGGGCGTCCCGATAGAACTCGAGCGCATCATCGAGATCGCGGACCGCAATGCCGATGTGATCGAGTACTGCTTTCATGATGTGTTCTTCCTCAGACGGGGCTGCGCCCCGAACCGCACGCGGCCGCGGGGCGCGCATTGTCGCGCGCCCTGTTCGCTCGTGGCCGTCACGACGAGACTGTGTCCGCGGGCGGAGACGTCGTGTTCACCGCCTGGCGGACGATCTCCTCGGCCGCGGTATACGGATCCACCTCTGTCGCGACGACCTGGTCGAGGATGCGTGCGAACGCGCCTGGTTCCAGTGCCTGCTGTTCCACATGCCGGAGCAGACGCTCCGCCACGAGGTGCCGCACGCGCGCTTCGAAGCGGGCGCGACGTCGACGCCCGACCTCGTTGTCGCCCCGGGCGCAGTACGCATCAATCATGCGGAGGACTTCGGGAACACCGGTGCCATCGGTGGCGCGGGTCTGGAGCACCGGCGGCCGCCACTCCTCGGGCTGATAGGTGTGCAACCCCAGCATCGTCTGAATCTCGGCCACCGCCCGGTCGGCGCCGTCGTGGTCCGCCTTGTTCACGACAAACAGATCCGCGATCTCCATCACGCCCGCCTTGAGCGCTTGCACACCGTCGCCAGCCCCCGGCATCGTCACCACCACGGTCATGTCCGCGGTCCGGGATATCTCGACCTCGGCCTGGCCCACGCCGACCGTCTCGATGACAATCAGATCGAATCCGGCTGCATCCAGGACGACGACCGCGTCACCCGTGGCACGGGCCAAGCCACCGAGTTCGCCCCGTGTCGCCATGCTACGCACGAACACCCCGACGTCACCGATGTGGGTCTGCATCCGGACACGATCTCCCAGGACCGCCCCGCCTGAAAACGGGCTGGTCGGATCGATGGCCAGTACCCCAACCGTGCGTCCGTCTCCCCTCACCGTGGTCACCAGGCGATCGACCAGACTGCTCTTGCCAACACCGGGGGCACCGGTGACGCCGAGCAGCGTGGCGCGGCCGCTCTGTCGAAACACCCCCTTGATGACGTCGGCTCCTGCGGCGCCCTCGGCCTCCACCATGGAAATTGACCGTGCGATGGCCCGGGGATCACCGTCGAGCACGCCGGCAACAAGCCGGCGGCGGTCAGCGATCATGCCGGAACGTCCAGATACGCACGGGCGATGACGAGTCGTTGAATCTCGCTCGTCCCCTCCCCGATGGTTGTCAGCTTCACGTCCCGAAAGAACTTCTCGGCCGGGTAATCCTTCACGAACCCGTATCCCCCGTGAATCTGTACCCCCTCCTCGGCAACGCGCACGGCTGTCTCGCTCGAAAAGAGCTTGGCGATCGCCGACTCACGTGTCGTCGCGCGCCCGCGATCCTGCAGATAGGCCGCGCGATACGTCAGCCATCGAGCCGCCTCGATCTGGGTCGCCATGTCAGCCAGCTTGAACTGAATGGCCTGAAACCCGGCGATCGCCTGTCCGAACTGCTCCCGCACGACCGCGTGGCGGCGAGCGGCCTCATAGGCGCCTTGCGCCAGCCCGACGGCGAGCGCCGCGATACCGATGCGCCCCGCGTCGAGCACTCTGAGCGCGCCGATGAACCCCTCCCCCAACGCGCCGAGCCGCTGGTCGTCGGGCACCGAGCAGTCCGTGAGAAGGAGCTCGGCGGTGTCGCTGGCTCGCATACCCAGCTTGTTTTCCTTCCGCCCCGACGCCAGACCCGGCGTCCCACGTTCCAGCACAAACGCCGAGATCCCGTGATGACCGCGGCCGGGGTCGGTCACGGCCATGACGACGAACGTCCCGGCCAGCGTTCCGTGGGTCGTGAATGTCTTGGTGCCATTGAGCCGCCACCCATCGGCCACGCGCGTGGCAGCGGTCCGGGTGCCGCCGGCGTCACTGCCGGCCTGTGGTTCAGTCAGACCCCACCCGCCCAAGTGTCGTCCCTGAGCCAGCGGCGTGAGATACCGGGCCCGTTGGGCCTCCGACCCGAAACGGTAAAGATGCGCGGCGGCCAACCCGTTGTGGGCGGCGACAGACAACGCAATCGACGGGTCGACCCGAGCCAACTCCTCGATACAGATACAGTACTCGACCGCCCCCATCGAGGCGCCGCCGTAGCGTTCGGGAAACTGGATACCCATCAGCCCGAGACCGGCCAGCTTTGGCAGCAGTTCGAGCGGGAACCGCTGCGCCTCGTCCCACTCCAGGGTGTGGGGCGCCATCTCGGCTTCAGCGAACTCGCGGACGGTTTGACGCAGGAGACGTTGTTCGTCGGTGGGCCGAAGGTCCATCGGGGTGCCTTCACTCTACCACACGGGACACGGCACCCCGAGTGCTACGCCGGAGCGCCGAAAACGCTCTGTTATGATGCCGAGACGGTGCCGTGCCACGCTAAGGTAAAGATGAGATGCGACCTAGACGTACAGCCACGATTGCGCTCCTCGTTCTGCTCGTAACACTGGGCGTGGTCCGCCCGGCCCGAGCCGATTTGACCGCCTTTGTGGGCAACAACGCTAGCCCATCGAACCGCCTGGTTCGTGGCGTGGCCGTCGGCTTCTCCTTACTCGTGATTGGCTTCGAATTCGAGCTCTCAGACACGAGAGCGGATGCGGCGGCCGATGCGCCCGGGCTCAAGACAGGCATGGCCAACCTGCTTGTCCAGACCCCATTCGGCATCTCTGGACTGCAGTTCTACGCGACGGCGGGAGCGGGTTTGTATCAGGAGGAGGGCGGCGGGATCGGCGACACCAACGGTGGCACCAATGTCGGTGGCGGGGTCAAAATTTCCGTGGCCGGACCGATCCGGATGCGCGTCGACTACCGCGTCTTTTCGCTCCGCGGATCGCCCCAGCACGACACCCATCACCGGCTCTATGCCGGCCTAAACATCGGATTCTAGGTTTCCGGGCGAG
>CAUZAY010000386.1:0-3851 GCA_963577695.1 Vicinamibacteria bacterium
CCTTGAGCAGGGCGTCCACCACCGCCCGCTGAAAACTGGCGCAGACGTCGGCTGTCTCCCGCTCGTTCAGCGGGCGGCCGTGCTCCGCAGCGTGACGCTGCACATGCCGTGCGACCGCCGTCTTGAGTCCGCTGAAGCTGAAATCCAGTCGCCCGGGCGACATCGGAAATCCCGGCGGCTTCACCCGCGGCGCTCCCGGGGCACGGTCGGCGTGGGTCATCCGCGCCACTGGGAACGCAATCGACCGCTCGTCGCCGTCGCGGGCCAGCCGGTCGACCGCCGGTCCACCGGGGTAGGGCAACCCGAGCAGTTTCGCGACCTTGTCGAACGCTTCGCCCGCGGCGTCGTCGCGGGTCCGTCCCACAAGCCGGTAGGTGCCCGCCTCCGGCAGGTGATACAGACTCGTGTGGCCGCCGGAGACGACGAGCACGACACCCGGAAGGGCGAGGTCGGGATGGCACAGGAAGAGAGACTCGATGTGTCCGGCTAGGTGATTGACCGCGACCAACGGGCGGTTGAGCCCGAGCGCCAGCGATTTCGCGAAGGCGACCCCGACAAGCAACGACCCGACCAGGCCGGGCCCCTGGGTCACGGCGATGGCGTCGAGGTCCGTCCACCCGACCCCCGCGTCGTCCAACGCGCGCTCGACGACTCCACAGAGGTCGCGCAAGTGTTGTCGCGAGGCCAACTCCGGCACCACGCCGCCCCACTCGCGATGGATCTCGACCTGCGAGGCAATCACGCTCGATCGGATGTCGGGCGCTGGCGGTTCTCGGCCAGCGTCAATCGCGACCGCAGCCGCGGTCTCGTCGCAGGAGGTTTCGATAGCGAGGAGCGTGGTCGGGCTCATGGTGTCCGGCCTCCAGGCCGCGCCTTCAGGCCGCGCCGCAGGCCTCACGGAGACTCGCGTCAAACGGCGGCCGACAGACGCCGTGCTCGGTGATGATTCCCGCCACATACTCAGCCGGGGTCACATCGAACGCCGGGTTCCACACGTTCGCCCCCTCGGGCGTGAGCTGGGCAGATCCCATGTGGGTGATCTCTCTGGCGTCTCGCTCTTCGATCGGTATTCCCGACCCGTCCGGGGTCGACAAGTCAATCGTTGACACGGGGGCCGCCACATAGAACGGTATGCCGTGCACGTGCGCGAGCACGGCGACGGTGTAGGTGCCGATCTTGTTGGCGACGTCCCCATTGGCGGCAATCCGGTCAGCCCCGACCACGACCAGGTCGACCCGCCCCGCCCGCATCAGCGACCCGGACATACTGTCGGTGATGACCGTGGTCTCGATACCGTCCCGTACCAGCTCCCACGCCGTCAATCGGGCCCCCTGCAAGAACGGGCGTGTCTCGTCCGCATACACCGCCACGCGCTTGCCGGCCTCGACCGCGGCTCGCACCACTCCGAGCGCTGAGCCGTAGCCCCCCGTGGCCAGGGCCCCGGCATTGCAATGCGTGAGCACGCGGGCCTCGGCCGGCACCACCGCGGCCCCGTGCTCGCCTATCGCCCGACAGTTGGCCACGTCTTCGTCGTGCACGCGGGCCGACTCCGTGACGATGGTGGCGGTCAGCTCATCCGTCGACTGGCCGGCGAGCATCGCGGCGGCGAACACCCGTTTCATGCGCTCGATGGCCCAGAACAGATTCACCGCGGTCGGCCGGGTCGCCGCCAGCATGTCGCACGCCCGATAGAACTCGGTCGCCAGTTGCGTGGTGCCGGTCGCGGTGCTGCGGCGCACCGCCAGCGCCACCCCCATCGCGGCCGCGACCCCAATCGCCGGGGCGCCGCGGATCACCATCGTTCGGATCGCCTTGGCCACATCCTTCGCCGTTCGACAGCGTACGTACACCTCGCGGGCCGGCAGCTTCCGTTGGTCGATCATCACCACGTCGCCGTCTTCCCAATCAATCGTCGGTAGCATGTCTGTGGTCGTCCTCCGCAACCGTCAATGATAGCGAATGTGGCGGTTTCCCGGCGATCCGTCCGCGTGGACGGCGTTGCGTCGTCGGTCACCCCCGCCTGGCTGCTCCCTCCTTGCGCCTTGCCACACGAACGACTCGCCAGGAAACCACTTCCGACGTGCGATCGCGGCCTGAAGGCCTGCGCCACAGGGCTTGACCCGTTTTCTGCCCAAGACATCTTAGCCGGCAGGTGGAGAGTCCTACAGCAGCATTGAAGCCAAGGCGGCGTTGATCAGCGTGGCGAGGAACCCACCGAGTAAGGCGATGGGACCGAGGCGCGCGAGATCCGCGCGACGAGAAGGGGCGAGTGCGCCGATACCACCGAGCAGGATGCCGACCGACCCGAAATTGGCGAACCCGGTGAGCGCGAACGTCGCCACCATGCGGGTGTGCTCGCTGACAGCGCCGAGATAGGTGTCGTTCAACTTGATGAAGGCCACGAACTCGTTGGTCGCCAGTTTCGTGCCGAGCAGATCGGCGACCGCCGGCAGGTCGCTCGACGCGACCCCCAGCAAGGCGGCCACCGGTGCGAACAGCCATCCGAAAATCGCGGCCAGACTGAGATTCGCGCTCAACAGTCCGAGGCCGTAGTCAATCATCGCAATGAAGGCCAAGAACGCGATCAACATCGCCGCGACATTGATCGCGAGCCGGGTCCCATCCGAGGCGCCGGACGCCAGCGCATCGATGATGTTGACGTGTTCACGCTCGACGACGATACGTACGTCGCCGACGGTGGCCGGCGTCTCCGTCTCCGGCAGCAGTATCTTGGACAGATAGAGGCCGCAGGGCGCCGCCATGACGCTGGTCGTGAGCACGCCGACTGGGTCGGCGCCCAGGCTGATGTAGATCGCCATGACGGTCCCCGCAATCGTGGCCAGCCCCCCCGTCATCAGCGCCAACAGCTCTGACTGCGTCATACCGGCGATATAGGGTCGAATGACAATCGGCGCCTCGGTCACGCCCAAGAACACGTTGGCCGCCGCCGACAGGCTCTCGGCGCCGCTGGTCCCCATGACGCGCGACATCACGACGGCCATCAACTTCACGGCCACCTGCAGTACCCCGAGGTGATACAGCACCGTGAAGACTGAGGACATGAAGATGAGAATTGGCAGCGAGGAGAACGCCAGGACCATCCCGTTCTGAAACTGCTCCCCCATCTGCTGCGGGTCGGCCAGTACTCCGAACACGAACCGCGACCCGGCATTGGTGAACTCGAGAAATTGCGTCGCGACGGCGGCCACCGCGGCGAAGAACTGGTAGCCGGGTCGAACCCCACCGACCTCGACCTTCAGGATGAGGACCGCGAGCCCGATCTGCAGGGCCAGTCCGCTCGCCACGAGACGCAGATTCACGGCACGGATCCGGGCCGAGCAGGCGCCGGCGACGGCCAGGAATGCCACGACGCCGGCCAGCGCGCGCAGTCGGGGGTCGAGCACCTCCTGCAGCCATAGGGCCCCAGCCCCGAGCAGACCGGCCCCACCCGCGAGCGCCAGACGCAGGCGCCAGTCCGCTGCTCCAGACGACTCGGTCTCGGTAGTGGTCATGACGGGGAGATCATACGGGACCAGGCGCAGGCCGGTGGGCCCGCCGACCGACCGCCGGATATGATAGAAGCGACATTTTGGACCATGAGTAACGCCCCGACCCCAGAGCCGCTGGATTCTGCACGAGCGGCCCGTCTCATCGCCTTTGCCCGGACGTGCGCGGCGGCGGTTCGCGCCCTGGCGCTGTATCCGGCCGGGCACCCGGCGGTTGAGGCGGTCCTCAAGCGGCTGGTGGACACGGTCGCCGCCGTCACGGCGGCTGAACCCCTCCGCGCGACGGTCCTGCCAAGACAGTTGCTCGTCAACGGCCGCGCGCCCGCCAACCCGGACCCAGCGCTG
>CAUZAY010000387.1:0-3807 GCA_963577695.1 Vicinamibacteria bacterium
GTGGTGAGCCAGCGACAGGTCGAGATTCAGGTCCAGCGCCCGTCGGAGGGCGTCCTCCGCCTTCGCGTAGTTGTCTGACGCCTGCGCACGGTCGCCCCAGTTCCCGATGCGCCGATACACGCGGCCTAGTCGGGCCCACGCGGGCGCGTAGGTGGGATCCTCCTCCAGACATTGCAGATACAGATCGCGCGCCTGGCGGGTGGTCTCATTGCTCCGGCCGAACTGCGTCGCGCGCAGATACGACTCGTAGGCACCAGGACTGGACGGGACGTCCCGCTGCAGCGCGCGCTCTTCGTCGCCGGACAGGGGCACCGCCAGCGACGCCACAATCTGACGCGTCAAGTCGTCCTGCAGCGCGAACAGATCGCCGAGCGCGGTCTGTGACCGGTGCGACCATTGGACGGTGCCGGCTGGCGCGTCCACGAACTGGGCGCTGACCCGGAGCTGGTCAACCGGCACGCATCAGCGTCGCCGTGAGCACCGTGTCGACCTCCAGCGTGGTGGCCAGCGCTTTCAAATCGAGTGCCGGCCCGACGAACCCGGCGGCGGCGAGCGGTGAACGCACCACCATCGAATCAAGCGCGAAGAGGGACGCGGTCAAAGCGTCGGCCAAGCCGATGGCCAGCATCTCCGTGTCGGGGTCGGCGGGCAAGACGCGGAAGGGCAGCACGACAAGACGGGTCACCGCCACGGCGCGCGCCATCTCACCTGAGTGCGGCGTCAAGGAGGCGGCGCGGACCGCCGCCGCATCTCCGCCGCCGTCTGGTAGCGGTCGGCCGGCTTCTTCTCGAGCGCGCGCCGCACAATTCGGTCTACGGCGTCGACCGAGCTTGCGCCGGTCAGCGCGGGTGGCCGCTCGTACAGCACCGCGTGCATCGAGACCAGGTTGGACGCCGCAGCGAACGGCGAGCGTCCCGTGACCATCTCGAAGAGCAGAGCGCCGGCCGCAAACAGATCGGCACGCCGGTCCACCCGCGACCCGTCGAGCTGCTCCGGAGCCATGTAGGCCGGCGTGCCGGCTACCTGGCCCTGCATGGTGAGATCGGCGACGGTGGCGGTCTCATCGTCGACCACCGACCGGGCCAGGCCAAAGTCGAGGAGCTTGACGCCATGAGCGGTGACGAAGACGTTCGACGGTTTCAAATCGCGATGGACAATGCCGCTCGCGTGCAGCGCCTCGAGCGCTTCGAGCGCGGGCCACAACAGCGCCAGCGCGTCGACGGGAGACTGTGGACCCGCCTCGAGTACGTCGGACAACGGTTGTCCCTCGAGCAATTCCATGACGAGAAACAACAGATCTTGGTCTTCCGCGATCTCGTAGATCTGGCAGACGCCGGGATGGTTCACGGCGGCGGCGGCGCGGGCCTCGCGCCAGACCCGCTCTCGTGCGACACGCTGCCGACGTCACGAATCGTCTTCACCGCCACGAGGCGGTTCAGTTTCTCGTCGACGGCCGCGTACACCACGCCCATGCCACCTTCGCCGAGCTTGTGGTAACCCGGTAGGCGCCGATTCGCTCTGGTAGTTCAGTCATACATGACAGGCTCGCGCGAGACGGCGTTCGCACTGGTTCTATTGTTCCTCATTGAGGCGTCGGGGTGCGGGCATCAGACGTCAGGGACGAGTTGCCCTCAAAGCAACACGACCGTCCGCCGAACCGCCTCGACGCCTCAAGCCACTATCTCGGTGCGCGCACCGTGGCTCGAACCACGCGTTCGATCGTCAGACCCTGGACCACGATCGAAAAGACGACCACGCCGTACGTCGCGGCCAGTATCGAGTCACGAATCTGGGACGGCGGGAGCGACAGCGCCAACGCGACGGAGATACCGCCACGCAGACCACCCCACGTCAACACCGGGATCGCGCCGGGGGTGAAGTCGTGCCATCGCCCGAGCGTCTGGATGGGCACGCTGACGCTGATGAACCGCGCGCCGAGCACGAGCGGGATGGCCACGACCGCAATTGATATCATCGTCGGAGTGATCGTGAGCGCAAACACCTCGAAGCCGATGGCCAGGAACAGTAACGAGTTCAAGATCTCGTCGAGCAGCGACCAGAACTTCTCGACATGGTCCCGGGTGCTGGCGCTCATGGCCAGACGCGTGCCGCGGTTGCCGATGAACAAACCCGCGACCACCATCGCGATCGGCCCCGACACATGCGCCCGCAGCGCCAGGGCGTAGGTGCCCATGACCAGCGCCAGGGTGATCAGCACTTCGAGGTTGTGCTCGTCGATCGCCCGCATGGCCCGGTAGGCGACATAGCCGCCCGCCAACCCCAGCAACGTGCCACCGACCGCCTCGGTGAGGAACAACTGTGCGATACCACCTGGGGTCAACGCGGCGCCGTGCCCATCGCCACCGGTCGCAACGGCAACGAGAATCGTGAATAGCACGACGCCCACGCCATCATTAAACAAGCTCTCACCGGCGATTTTGGCTTCGAGCGTCGCCGGCACCTCGGTCTGCTTCAGAATCGCCAGCACCGCGATCGGGTCGGTCGGTGAAATCAACGCGCCGAAGACAAGACAATACGCAAATGGGATGTCGAGTCCCGCCAACCCGGTCAGGAGGTAGGTCGCCCCCGCGACCAGCCCGGTCGACAGCAGGATGCCAACAGTGGCGAGAGTGGCGATCGCTGCGCGACGGCTCACGAGATGGTCAAGGTCTACATGGAGCGCGCCGGCAAACAACAGAAACCCCAGCATGCCGGTCATCAAGGTGTCGTGGAAATCGATGTCCGTAAGTGTGCCGCGCACCACACCTTGGACTCCCAGGGCCGGAACCAGAGCGTCGACCAGCAACGCGGCGAAGGACACGCCGAGGGCGATCACCACGAGCCCAATAGTGTGTGGCAGCCGGAACCACTTGTGGTTGACCCAGCCAAAGATGGCGGCCAAGGTGACGACCAGCGCGATGAGGTTGAAGAGGGAACTGAGGGACACGGTGCGAGTCTGCTGTCGGACGATTGACGATCGGGCTTCAGACTTCAGGGCAGCCGGGCAGCATCAACGGCGTTTTCTGGCGGTCTTTCTTGTGGTTCGCTTCGGACGTGGCGACCGTGGCGCGGCGGCCTTGGCTTCATCGAGCGCACCCAGCGCAACGCTGCGCTGGTGCGCCGCCATCACGGCCTTCGACAGCACGGTGCGGAACCCGCCTTTGTCGAGCTGGTAGATCGCATCGGCCGTCGTCCCCCCGGGTGAAGTCACCATGTTACGCATCTCGGCCGGGTGCACCGGCGACCGCTCCGCGAACATCGCCGACCCACGCACGGTCTGGATCACCATGTCCTTGGCGTCGTTGCGTGACCACCCCAGGTGCACGGCGGCGTCGATCAGCGCCTCCATCAGCATGAACACATACGCGGGTCCGCTGCCGCTGACCGCGGTCGCCTTGTCGAGAAAACTCTCGTCGCGGACAAACAAGTGCTTGCCGAGCGCGCCGAGGATGGCACCGGCCTGCTCGCGCTGCTTTTCTGACACCGCCTCAGTCGCGGTCCAGACCGTCATGCCTTCGCCGATCTGCGCCGGCGTGTTTGGCATGGTCCGAACGATCGCCTCATGGTTCAACCCGGCCGCCATCGAGGAAATCCGGGCGCCGGCAACGATCGAGACCACCAGCGTCGACGGCCGGAGCACACTGCTGAGATCGGCACACACCGTTGACAGGACCTGTGGCTTGACCGACAACACGACGATACGCGCCTTGCGCACCGCAGCGCGATTGTCGTGGGTCGTTCGCACGCCGAACAGGCGCTTCACCTCGTCGAGGCGTGCCTGGTGGAGGTCGGCGGCCGTAATCGCTT
>CAUZAY010000388.1:0-3801 GCA_963577695.1 Vicinamibacteria bacterium
ATGACCGTCTCCGGACCAATATGCCCCCAGAGCTCACGGTGGACGGCGACAAGCAGCGTAGTGCGACGGTCGGCCAGCCGGTGACGCTGGTGGCGTCGGCGATCGATCCGGACGACTTCCCGCCGCGCTCAGACCGTGGCAAACCACCGGAAAACCTGGATCAGTTCTACAGCACGGCGGGAGTCGGGTCGTCTGTCGTCAGCAGCGCGCCCGGCGTCCGGTTGTCATGGATTGTGTACCGCGGTCCGGCCGACCACGCCGCCTTCGAGCCCGTGCAGATGAAGGCCTGGATGGACACGCGTGTCTGGGCGAACTCACCCTGGTCGCCACCCTACATCCTGCCGGAGCCACCTGCCGGCAACCGATGGGAAGCGGCCGTGACCTTCGATCGCCCCGGGGAATACACGCTCCGAGCCGTGGCCAGCGACGGCGCCCGCTTTACCTACGAGAACGTCACCGTCCAGGTCACACCCTAGGTTTTCTGGCGAGGCGCCTGTCTGGACGGCGTTGCTTCGTCGGTCACAGCCCGCCTGGCTGGATCATCCTTCAGACGGGGCTGAGTCCCGAACCCCACGCGACGGCTCCGCGGGGCCCCCGAGTGCCCCACTCCGCCGACGCGGGGCGCGCATTGTCGCGCGCCTTCGGTCCTGCCAGCCCTGCCACGCAGCCGAACCCAGTTCGCCATCCTGGCCTTGGTCCGGATTCAGCCGATGTCGGGCTATGACATTCGCTTCGTCTGGCGACGCTCGCTGATCTCGGTGGTGATTGCCCACGCCCTCATCAACACGCTCGTGTTGACGCTGTCGCACAAGGACGGGGTGGCGCATTCCCCCGCGACGCGTGCGCCATTCCCTACCCCGCGTCCGCCGGCACGAACGCGACGGCTCGGAGCGGCCCGCCGCTGCCGTCTTCGATTTTCATCGGCAATCCCATGACGAAACTACCGGTGGCCGGCAGCGCCGACAGGTCGGCCAGGTTCTCGAAGCCGACAATGTTCTCGCGATAGAGGGTCACGTGGGCACGGAAGTCGGCCGACTGGCCGCGGTCGATACTGGGCGTATCGATGCCGACGGCGACGACATCGCGGTTGGCGACAAGCCACGCGGCCGCGTCCTCGCTGATTCCTGGAAAGTGCAGCTCGGCCACGGCCGGCTCCCCCACCAGGTCGGTACCGAGATACGCGGTGCGGTCACCCCAGCGGCTGGACCAGCCAGTGCGCACCAACACCACGGCGCCCCTCGGGATGTCGCCATGGGCCGCCTCCCACGCGGTCAGGTCGCCCACCGACACCAGATAGTCGGGTGTCACCCGCGACGTCACATCCACCACCACCGCCGGCCCCATCAGTGCCGACAGAGGAATCTGGTCATTGGTCCAGCGCCCCTCGGCGAAGTGAATCGGCGCGTCCAGATGCGTGCCGCCATGCTCGGCCGAGGCGAACTGATACGACGCGTAGAACCAGCCCCCCTCCGTGGGACCGAACGCCAGCTCTTCGAGTTGGAACCCCGCGGTGTCGGTGGGCCAGTAGATGGTCGACTCCGAAAACGCGTGGGTCAGGTCGATCCAACGGCCTCCCGTGCCGTCGAACACCGCCCGGTGGTCCGACGCGACCGGGCCGGGGACGGCCGGCGCGCAGGCCAGCGATGTGGTCACAACCGCAAGCACGATTAGGCGACGCATGGTGATGCCCTCCGAGATCCTTGTATGGTAGGCCGGACGCACACTCGTGGACAGCGAGCGAGGAGACCCTATGACCGAGTTCGACATCAGATCCGCGACGCGTGACGACGCGGCGACCATCGCCGACTTCAATCTGCGTATCGCGGCCGAAACTGAGGATACGTCACTCGACCTGGACCTGGTGACCCGCGGCGTGCGGGCGCTCCTCGACGACGAGTCTCGCGGTCGGTACTACGTCGCGTGCGCCGACGGCAGGATCGTCGGTCAGATCATGCACACGCGGGAGTGGAGCGACTGGCGCAACGGCGACATCTGGTGGATTCAAAGTGTGTATGTTCGCCAGGACCACCGTCGTCGGGGAGTGTTCAAGAAGTTGCACGAACACGTCAAATCGCTGGCCGGGTCTGACCCGGGCGTCGTCGGGTTACGGCTGTATGTCGACGCGGACAACCGGGGAGCCCAGGCCACCTACAAACGGCTGGGAATGACGACCGGCAGATACCAGCTCATGGAGGACCTGTTCCCTCTCGAGAAGACATCGTAGCCGACGGCGCCGAGACCGGTTCTGTCCGAGGCTTCCCGTTGCCCAGGTCGCTCTGCAGCGGTAGGATGACCCATTGCAAGAGGCTCAACCCGGTCAGCGATGCCGACTCCTCGAACAGTTGGCCTCCCTTCAGTGGATCCTGAATATGCAGCCAACACACCGTGTCGTCCACCTCGCGCTCGTCGCGCTTCTGGCGGTGACCGCCTCCGCCGTCCCCACGCTCTCAGCCAAGGACTGGCCGCAGTGGCGTGGCGCCGAGCGGCTCGGACTTTGGACCGAGACCGGCATTCTGGAGGAGTTTCCCGAGGAGGGACTCACGGTGAAGTGGCGGGTTCCTGTCAATGGCGGGTATTCGGGGCCAGCCGTCGCCGACGGGCGCGTGTTCGTGCTCGACTACCTGGAGACCGAACCCCGCACGATGGATGGCACCGAACGACTCATCGCGCTTGATGAGGAGACCGGAGAGATTCTGTGGACCCACGAGTGGCACACCACCTACCGGATGCTGATGTTCACCTACGCGACCGGGCCACGGGCCAGCCCTACGGTGGATGGAGACCGCGTCTATGTCACCGGATCCACAGGACTGGTCCTGTGTCTGAACGTCGAGACCGGCGCCGTGGTCTGGGAAAAGGACACCGTCGCCGAATACGACACCAACATTCCGGTCTGGGGTACCTCGAGCGCCCCGCTGATCGATGGCGACCGCGTGATCATGCTGGTCGGCGGCGAGCCGGACGCGCTGGTCATGGCATTCGACAAGCACACCGGTGAGGAAGTCTGGCGCGCGATCGAGAGCCGCACCGAAATGGGGTATCACCAGCCGAGCATCATCGAGGCCGGTGGCGCCCGACAGCTCATCGTCTGGCATCCGCGTGCACTCTCCTCACTCAATCCCGAAACCGGGGAGCTCTATTGGGAGGAAGAGTTCCGGGGACGCGCCAACATGACCGTGGCGGACGCGGTGCACAGCGGCCCGTATCTGTTCGTCTCCGGGTTCTACAGCGGCTCACTGATGATGCGGCTCGACCAGGACCGTCCGGCCGCCACCGCCATCTGGCACGGCGAAAACAACCGGATCACGGAGGGCGACATCGAGGTGGCCGAGAGTACCGGACTCCACTCGGTGATGACAACCCCGTTGATCGTCGGCGACTACATTTACGGCATCGGCAGCCACGGACAGGTACGCGGGCTACTGGCCGAAACAGGCGAACGTATCTGGGAAGCGGAAGGGTTGACCACCAGGAACCGCTGGGGCTCGGCATACTTCATTCAGCACGAGGACCGCTATTTCGTCTACAACGAGAACGGCGACCTCATCATCGCGCAGTTCAACCCGGACGGCTACGTCGAGCTGGACCGGACGCATCTGCTGAATCCGACCTCGCGGTCGGGCTACGGCGGCGCCCGACCGGGCTCGCGCGGACGGGCCACCCATGGTCAGAGCGACCGCCTGGTCGTCTGGTCGCATCCGGCCTTCGCCAACCGCCACCTGGTGCTCCGCAACGACGAGGAGATCATCCGGGTGTCGATGGACCAAGACGATTACTAGGCGGATCGCCTCTATAATGCTG
>CAUZAY010000389.1:0-3796 GCA_963577695.1 Vicinamibacteria bacterium
AAACAGGTCCGACTCCAGGAATATCTGTCCGTCGGTAATGGAAATCACGTTGGTCGGGATATAGGCGGACAGGTCGCCAGCCTGCGTCTCGATGACCGGCAGCGCCGTGAGCGAGCCGCCTCCGAGTTCGTCATTCATCATCGCGGCACGCTCAAGCAGTCGTGAGTGCAGGTAGAAGACGTCGCCAGGATACGCCTCGCGGCCCGGCGGCCGGCGAAGCAAGAGCGAAATTTCGCGATACGCCTGCGCGTGTTTCGAGAGGTCGTCGTACACACAGAGCGCGTGCTGCCCTTTGTCACGGAAATACTCGCCCATGGCGCAGGCCGCGTAGGGGCTGATGAAGAGCAGCGACGCCGGGGCCGACGCGGGCGCGGCGACCACAATGGTGAATTCCATCGCGCCGGCGTCTTCGAGCGTCTTGACCACCTGCGCAATCGTCGACGCCTTCTGACCGATCGCATTGTAGATACAGATGACGCCCTTGCCACGCTGGTTCAGGATGGTGTCGACGGCAACCGCAGTCTTGCCGGTTTGCCGGTCACCAATAATCAGTTCGCGCTGACCGCGACCGATCGGGACCATCGTATCGATGGCCTTGAGGCCGGTTTGGAGCGGGAGCCGAACGCCTTGCCGATCGACCACGCCAGGGGCGATCTTCTCCACCGGCGAAGTTTCAGTGGTCGCAATTGGGCCCTTACCGTCGATGGGCTGTCCGAGCGCATTGACCACGCGGCCCAGCATCGCCTCGCCGACCGGAACCGAGATGATGTTGCCCGTACGCTTGACAGTGTCGCCTTCCTTGATTTGGGTGCTCTGGCCGAGGAGCACGACGCCGACACTGTCTTCAGCGAGGTTCAGCGCCAAACCAAAGATGCCGTGCGGAAACTCGAGCATTTCGGTGGCCATGACATTCTCGATGCCATGCACCTGGGCGATCCCGTCGCCGACCGAGACGACCGTGCCGACCTCGGCCACGTCCACATCGATGGTGTAGTCGCCGATCTGGTCACGAATAATCTGCGTGATTTCTTCCGCGTTGATGGTCATCGCTACAAATTCCGTCTTGTGGGTTGAAGGTTCGTGGCCCGTCGAGGTTCGCGTCTAGCGCTCCAGTAGGGTCTGCCGCATGCGTTCGAGGGTCCGCGCGAGGCTCGCGTCATAGACGGTGGTACCCAGCCGGGCAACGAAGCCACCGAGCAGTTGGGGGTCGACCGCGGTGGTCATGGTCACCGTGCGACCACTCGCGGCGGCGAGACGTGCCTCGATGGCGGTCGTGCGTTCGGCCGCCAGCGGGTGGGCGGTCGTGACCGACGCCTCGATGACGCCGAGGTGGTCCAGGAGGCGGGCGCGATAGGACGCCAGAATGTCCGGCAGCAATACGAGGCGGTCCCGCTCCGCCAACAGGGTCGCCAGCTTCGCCACCGGCGGGACGAGGGCGTCAAGCCGGTCGAGCAGCTCCGTCATGATAGACCGCTTGCGTGGGCTCGGAATGGCGGGGTTGAGCAGGACCCGGCGTAGTGTCTCGTGTCCATTGATCACCGCCAGCAGACCGGCCAGATCCGACTCCACCTGTCGGAGGTCGTGGTCCTGCAAGCTGACATCGAAGAGTGCGCGGGCATACCGCGCGGCCGCGGTGCGATTCGTCATATCGTACGGTGACTGAGAGAGGGCTCCGGGTCAGGAATTCACAGGTCTTCCCGTCCGGGCGGTCCGGCTGATGCTGTCGCTCCTCGGTCGAATACTGCCCGTCTGCTCTGGGGTTGTGCCCACGTCAGCCGCGGCGCCGTGCCCGGAGCAATGCCCACAGACGGCGACTCGGAACACAGAGAGCGGTGGGGCGCGGAAGGGCGATAGCGGCCCCCCAACCCGAGCAGGACAAACAGAGAACTATACCATTCGTGGAGAGCCCCCAGCAAGCCGCGCGGGGCGGGTCAGGCGCGCGTCAGCTGCTCGAACAGGCGCTGGAGTTCACCCTCCGAGGTGAACGTGATCTCAATACGTCCCTGTCTGCCCTGGCGCACGATACGGACCCTCGTGCCAAGCGCGACGCGGAGGCGGTCCTGGGCGGCCCGGGTATGCACATCGGGGGGCGGTGGGGACGGCGGCGCCGCTGGTTGGTTGGGGCGCGCCAGCTTCTTGACCAGATCCTCTGTCTCTCGCACGGAGAGCCCGCGCGCGAGCACCTCGCGACCGGCACGTTTCTGGGCGGCGGCCTCAGTTAGACCGAGCAACGCGCGGGCGTGACCCATTGACAGCGCCCCCCCGGCCAGGTCGGCCTGGAGCTCGGCGGGCAGGCCCAGCAGGCGCACGTAGTTGGCCACGGTCGCGCGATTTTTGCCAACGGCGCTGGCGACCTCCTCTTGGGTCAGGTGGTACTCGACAATCAGCCGCTGGTAGGCCTCCGCCTCCTCAATAGGGTTGAGATTCTCACGCTGGAGATTTTCGATCAGCGCAATTTCCAGCAGCTTGTCGTCCGGCACGTCACGGACGACGATGGGGACCCTCAGCAGGCCGGCGCGTTGCGCGGCCCGCCATCGGCGCTCGCCGGCCACGATCTCAAAGGAGTCCGCGTCCAGGCGCCGGACCACGATTGGCTGGATGACCCCACTCCCTTGGATGGACGCCGCAAGTTCCTCGAGCCTCGGCTCGTCCATGACGGTGCGGGGCTGCACCCGATTGGGTGTCAGTCGGTCGAGGTCGACCTCCGTCGGCGGGCCCGTGGAGGGCTTGGGCGTGTCAGGGATCAGCGCGCTCAGTCCGCGTCCGAGGGCGGGTCTTTTCTTCGCCATGGTTTCGTCTCGCGCTACAGCAGCGGCTCCGGAAGTGTGGCGGGCGCGTTGCGCGCCAGCAGTTCGCGCGCCAACGACAGATAGGCTTCGGCCCCACTGGACCGCACGTCATACAGGATGGCGGGGACACCATGACCTGGCGCTTCCGCGAGTCGGATGTTTCGGGGAATCGTGGTGGTGTACACCTTGTCTGGGAAATGTGCTCGGACCTCCGCGGCAACTCCTTGCCCGAGGAGGGTGCGCGAGTCGGCCATGGTCAAGAGGATGCCCTCGAGAGTCAGGTCCGGGTTGAGACCCGCCTGAACCCGGCCGATCGTCGCCGTGAGTTCGGCCAGGCCCTCGAGGGCGAAGTACTCGCAATTCATGGGGATCAGGACCGAGTCGGCGGCCACGAGTGCGTTCAGCGTGAGCAAGCCGAGGGACGGCGGCGTGTCGACAAAGATGAAGTCGTACCGCGAACGGGCCTGTCTCAGGAATGGCCGGAGCCGGGCCTCTCGGTTGGGCAAAGCGACCAGTTCAACCTCTGCGCCCGTGAGATTCCGGTCGGCGGGAATAACCCGAAGACCGGTCACGTCGGTGACCAGCTCGAAGGGGATTGGGTCGAGAACCTGGTCGCTCATGAGGGCGTGATAAACCGTGGCGCCAGCTGGTGTGCGAGCGCTCAGACCCAGACCGCTGGTGAGGTTCGACTGGGGGTCGAGGTCGACCAACAACACAGATCGATCCGCCATCGCCAACGAGGCTGCGAGATTGATGGTGGTGGTCGTCTTGCCGACCCCGCCCTTTTGATTCGCGACAGCGATTATTTTATTCATCTGTCATTCAACCAATAAAATTGGTCGTGTGACAAATTAAACAATGAATTGTCAGAGCGTCTCATATTATCTCGTCTTGAGGCCCGCTACAAGCTGATTCAGCGTGACCTAGAGAACAACGAGGATTGAGCGCGCCATCAAGCAGCCGCGTTGGGCGGTTGTCTCGTAGGAAGAGGGTGCAGCGACACGAGG
>CAUZAY010000390.1:0-3788 GCA_963577695.1 Vicinamibacteria bacterium
CCGGCTGGTGGGTAGCCGGCACGGCCAGGTGCAGCACGTTCGAGCCGCCGTCGACGAGTCGTTGCTGGCTCTCCATCACCATCTGGATGGTTCTGTGGGCCGACTCCTGCCCTTCGAGAAACCGCAGATGTGCCTCGGCGGTCTGCTGCTGAAGCGTCTGCATGGCCCGCAGCCCTTCCTGCACGACCTCCAGGACGCCCGCCACGGGCACTGCCGGTGGCGAGACTGGCTCCGTCGGCACAGACGCGGCTGGGGTCGACTGGGTGCGGCGCGCGGGCACAGGCGGCGATGCCGGGACGGCGGCGACGCCGGGCGCCGTACCGTCGGTCGTGTGGTCAGGGTGTCTGCTCACGTCGAGGGGTCCATGGGGCTCCGACACGTCCGCGGTGGGCCGCGTCTCGGGGGCTGATGGCTGTGGTGAACGGTAGTTCGTCCCCAGCAGTGCAATGTTCATCTTGGGCTGACGAGGCTCGCGAGCGTCGGGTTCCCAAGCCGTCAGATCGATGGGATGCCCCAGGGCGCCGAGGTGCGCGAGCAGCCGAGCCAGGTCGGTCATCCCGGACCCTCGTCCGCACGTGGCGTCCATCGCGATGACGTCGTGCGGCCGGTCGCCGAGGGTCGCGCGCACCAGACTGGTCAGCACGTTGCCAGGACCGATTTCCGCGAAGGTCCGGACTCCCGCGGCGTACAGATGCTCGAGCTCGTCGACGAAGTTCACGGGGGTCACCAACTGACGGGCCAGCGTGTCGCGGACGGTCGCGGTGTCCGTGGCGTAGGGTTCCGCCGTGCAGTTCGCGTACACCGGTAGCGTCCCGGCCGAGAACTCGATGCCGTCGAGACCGTGTCGAAATCGCTCAACGGCGCCCTGCATCAACGGGCTGTGGAACGCGGCCGCCACCTGCAACGGCGTGGTCCGCCAGCCTCGATCGGCGCAGGCCCGTACTGCCCGAGCGATCGCGTCACCGCTGCCCGACAATACTCCCTGCGACGGGCTGTTGCGATTGGCCAGCACCGCGTCGATGCTCTCGTCGGCGAGCATGGTGTCTAGTTCGGTCAAGGGGGCCTGCACCGCGACCATGGTCCCGCGGTCACTCGGTCCGGCCGCCATCAGCCGGCCGCGGAGCATCGAGAGGCTCCGCAGGGCGTCGTCATCCATCCGGTCGCCGGCCCGCAGCGCGACCAGCTCGCCGTAGCTGTGGCCGGCCGTGCAGTCGGGGCGCACGCCGAACCGGTGGAGGACCCTCAGCATGGCCAAACTCACGGCCCCGATGGCCGGTTGGGCGACATCGGTTCGGGTGAGCGCCGCTTGTTGCTGCAAACGGGCGCCGGCGTCAAAGACGGGGTCCGGGAAAATGCGGTCGCTCAGGCATCCCGCGCCCTGCGCCAGCGCGTCCGCGTCCGCTTGGGCGATCGCTTCCCGCGCCTCCGGGAAGATGCACGTCAGGTCCCGGCCCATGCCGACGTACTGACTGGCCTGTCCAGGAAAGAGGAACGCGAGTCGGCCTGGTCGCTGTGGCCCGCCGAAGAACACCCCCGGCCGGGTCCACGACTGCTCGTGCCCCTTGTCCGCCAGCGCCGCGGTCGCGTCGGCGAAGAGCCGGGTCGGGTCGGCACCAGAGGCCACCACGATGAGCAGGCGCAACGCATGATCGGGCGAGAACGTGCCCCGTGATTCAAGCGCGCGGAATGCCAGGGCGTCCGCCCCGGGGGGCTCATCGATGAACGCGCGCCAGTGATTCAGACTGTCCCGCAACGGCTCGATCGTGTCGGCGGACAGGGCGACGAGCTGGGTCGAGCCGTCCCACGCCGGACTCGCGTCCTGGCCGATGTACTCCTCGAGCACCGCGTGAAAATTGCTTCCACCGAACCCGAAGGCACTCACACTCGACCGGCGCGGATGGCCGTGTGCCCCAAGCCACGGCCGGGTCTCGGTGTTGAGGTAGAACGGGCTGTCGTCGATCTCGAGCCGTGGATTGGGCTCGCTGATCTTGATCGTCGCCGGCAGCACCTTATGGTGCAGGGCCAGTGCCGCCTTGATCAGTCCCGCGGCGCCGGCTGCAGCCTTGGTGTGTCCGATCTGCGACTTGACCGATCCGAGCGCGCACCACGGTCCATCGGAGTGTGCCGCGGCGTACACGGATCTGAGCGCGTCGAACTCGACGGCGTCGCCGACCGTCGTGCCCGTGCCGTGGGCCTCGACCAGCTGCACCGTCGCCGGGTCGACCCCGCTCACCGCGTAGGCGTCGCGGAGCGCCCTGGTCTGTCCCGACGCGCGGGGGGCGTAAATGCTCTGCGAGCGGCCGTCGCTCGACGTGCCGATTCCGCGAATCACCGAGTAGATACGGTCACCGTCGCGCTCGGCGTCCGCCAGACGCTTGAGGACCACCATGCCTAGACCTTCGCCGATTACGGTGCCGTCGGCGTCTTTGGCGAACGGCCTGGCGTCCCCCGTCGACGACAGCGCCTGCGTCTTGCTGAAGCACATGAACATGAAGACGTCGTTGAGCGCGTCGACGCCGCCTGAGAGGACCATGTCGGTCCGTCCGCTCGCCAGCTCGAGCATCGCCATGTGGATGGCGCCGAGCGAGCTCGCGCAGGCCGCATCCACGACGCAGTTTGTGCCTCTGAGATCGAGTCGGTTGGCGATGCGGCCCGCGACCACGTTACCGAGGAGACCGGGAAACGAGTTCTCCTGCCACCCCACGTAGTCGTCCGCGATACGGTCGACCACCGTCTCCACGATGTGTTCGGGGACCCCGGCCTCACGCATCGCGCGACGCCACTTCGGGTGGCCCAGTCGGGCACCGAGCGAGATGACCAGCTCCAGCGTGCCGGTGACCCCGAGAATGACACTGGCCCGTGTGCGGTCAAAGTCGCTCTCGGGCCCGTAACCCGCGTCCTCGAGCGCCGCCTTGGCCACGACCAGGCCGAGCAACTGCGCCGTATCCGTCGCCTCCAACACGGTCGGAGGGATCCCGAATTCGGTCGGATCGAATGTGGTGGGTGAGAGAAACGCGCCGCGGCGGCAGTAGGTAAGGTCGGCCCCGCCGGGGGTGGGGTCGAAATAGTCGTCGAGCGACCAGTGAGTCGGGGGAACGTCGGTGACGCTATCTTCCGACGTACGGAGCAGGCGCCAGTAGTCCTTGAGCCCCTGCGCACGCGGAAACAGGCACCCCATGCCGACGATGGCGATGGGGCTCTGGGTGGCCGTCTCGTTGTCTCCCGGTGGCGCCAACAGCTGTCTTCCTCATTCGCAAGCAACAAGGGCGGCAAGGTCCGCCCGGTCGCGTGGCAGGAACCGCCGTGCCGCACGTGGCAACGACACCCCCTGCGCCCGTAGCCATCCCACCCGCGCCAGCGCCGCCGCGCCTACGAGCAGGTTCATCCCCAGCGTCACCACGTCACGTCGGTCCGAGGCTTCCAGGAACGAGCCCCGGGCCCACTCGTTGAACGCGCCGATCGCCGGTCCACACCAGATCTGGTAGTCGCCCTTGCGCGAGGCCTCGCCGGCATTCGCCCAGCGCGATGCCTGGCCGAGATACGACCGAAAGACCAGCGCCATCCGGTGTTTCGGATCGCTCTCCGCTCGCGTTACCTGGGCCGGGTCGCGGACAGCAAAATATGCCCGCGTGCTCGCCCACGCCTCGGTCAGGGTCGAGCGGAAGTAGTCTCGCTCGAGAACCTGCCGGGTCGCAGCGGGAATCTCGTCCAGCGACGCATGCGTACGGTACAAACGGTACAGGTTGCGGGCTCGAACCGCAAACATCGTACCCCACTTGAGGACCTGA
>CAUZAY010000391.1:0-3768 GCA_963577695.1 Vicinamibacteria bacterium
AGCGCGCTGCGGGACCTGGGCGCGACCCTGTCACGACAGTTTCGGGAGAGGCTGGTCGGGACCCTCCGACCTGGACTGACGCTTGAGGGGGGGACGGTCGTGCTGACCGACAACTACTTGAAGGTGTTAGTGCCGTCAGGACGGGACGGCAACCAGCGGGTCCGCGTGCGTATCACGAGTGCCCAACCGTTGGCCGGGGAGCTGCAATAAGGACCCGATCAGGAATAAGTTGATCATTCTGGGCGTCGAGGCGCGCGACAATGCGCCCCCCCCCGGCCAAGAAAGACCGCGCGGTCATCGCTCCTGTGCGCTCCGCACGCGGGGCGCCGACCCGGCCCGGGGATCGCTGTCGACGATGAGTTGACCGCAGGCGGCCCGGATGTCTCGGCCGCGACTCTTGCGGACAGACACATTGACGCCGGAACGGGCCAAACTGCTGGCAAAACGGTCGACCTGCTCGTCGGATGGACGAGAGAACGGAATTCCGGGCGCCTCGTTGAGCGGAAGCAGGTTCACTTTTGCGCGCAAACCGCGGAGCAGCCTTGCCAAGCGCCTCGCGTCCGCGGCCGTGTCGTTCACACCGTCCAGCAGCACATATTCGAAGGTAATCCGGTCGCGGTGCTTGAGCGGGAACCGACGGCACGCGGTGATGAGATCCGAGAGACGCTGCTGCCGGCTCGTCGGTATCAGCTCGTGTCGAACTCGGTCGGTGGTCGCGTGCAGAGAGACCGCAAGATTCGGAATCCACGTCTCCTCTGACAATCGGGCCATGGCCGGCAACAGGCCGACCGTCGACAAGGTTACGCGTTTAGGGGTCAAGGCCAACCCGTCCGGCGCGGCCAGGATACGGAGTGCCTTCATCGTGGCGTCATAGTTGTGCAGCGGCTCGCCCATGCCCATCAGCACGATGTTGAATCGTGTGTCCTGCAGCTCGAGCTCGCGCGCCAACACGCGGACCTGTCCGGCGATCTCCCCGGCCGTCAGATGGCGAGCGAGGCCCATCTGGCCGGTCAAACAGAATCCGCACCGCATCGCACAGCCCACCTGCGTCGAAACACAGAGGGTCAGGGCGGGCGTGTCGGGGATGAACACGGACTCGATGTTCCGACCGTCGCCAAGCGTGAAGAGGAACTTCTGGGTGCCGTCTGACGACCGTTCGCGGGAGGTCACCACCGGTGTGGTGATGGTGCACGTCTCATCGAGTCGTGCGCGGAGGTGGCGCGACAGGTCGGTCATTCCATCGAACTGCTCGCGTCCGCGGCGGTGCAACCAACGAAAGATCTGCCTCGCATGAAACCGGTCGGCCCCCAGTGCCGCGACGACCGATTCGAGTTCTGCCGGTTCCAGCTCCGCCAAGTCCGGCCTCTCGTCGTCCATGTGGCCCACAGTACCACGCGGCGTCTGGGTCCCAGGTTGATGCAAACGCGCTTCGCGTGGTATCATTGCTTTCTTGCTGCTATCTCTTAAGTCTCTATTGTACAACTATTTACGGATGTTGTGGACGGCTGTCTCTAATAGGCCGCAGACAGGCGACGTCTCGGAATGATTGTTCGCGAGCAGTTCGACAACGGGTTGCGCCTTCTGACCGACTCGATGCCAGAGGTGCGCTCGGTCAGCTTCGGGGCCTGGCTGACGCGAGGGTCGCGTCATGAGAGCGCCGCCCGTTCTGGAATCGCGCACTTTGTTGAACACATGCTGTTCAAGGGGACGGCGCGCCGCACGGCGGAAGACATTGCGCAGGAGATCGACTCGATCGGGGGGCAGCTCGATGCCTTTACGGCGAAGGAATGCGCGAGTTACTACGTGAAGGTCCTTGACGACCACCTCCCGCGAGCCGTCGACGTGCTCGCTGACCTGCTGGTGAATCCCGCGTTCGATCCGGGTGACATCGAGCGTGAGAAGAAGGTGGTGCTCGAAGAGATCAAGATGGTGGAGGACACGCCTGACGATCTGGTCCATGAGTTGTTCACCCAGCGATTCTGGTCCGGGCATCCGCTGGGCCGACCAATCTTGGGCGTCCCAGAGACCGTGACCGATCTCGACGCCGCGACCCTCCGCGAATACTTCGGCCGTGCCTATACCGGGGGCAACCTGGTGATCGCGGCCGCCGGTCATGTCGACCACGCGGCGGTCCGCGACCTCGTGACGTCCGCCTTCGGCGACCTGCCGTCCAACGTCGAGGAGATCACCGGCACGGCTCCGGCGTCGATGCCCGGCTTGCTGATACGCGACAAGCCGCTCGAGCAGTGCCACGTGTGTCTCGGCGTGAGCGGATATCCGCAAGGGCACGTCGACCGTTACATCTGTTACGTGCTGAACATCGTGCTGGGCGGCACCATGAGCTCGCGCCTGTTTCAGAATATCCGAGAGAAGCGAGGTCTCGCCTACGCGGTGAGCAGCGGTTTCGTGTCGTATTGCGACGGCGGCGCGCTGACGATATACGCCGGCTGCGATGCCGACAGCGTTGTCGAAGTCGTGGACCTGATCGTGGCCGAGCTCCAGCTGCTTCGCGATGCCCCGATCACGTCGGCGGAGCTGGTTCGGGCAAAGGACCACGTGAAGGGCAGCCTGGTGCTGAGCCTGGAGAGCACCTCGAGCCGGATGTCCCATCTGGCTCGGCAGGAGATGTATTACGGGCGGCAGTTTACGCTGGACGAGACGTTGCGGGCGGTGGAACAGGTGACCGTCGACGATGTCCATCGAGTGGCGACAGAGCTGCTCGTCCCAGGTACAGTGGCGGCGACGGTCTTGGGACCCGTCGATGGTCTTGCGCTGAGCGAGCAGCAACTAGCGCTGACCTAGCCATCGGGGCGCCCGTGCGTTCAGTAGGCGCGGCGCCCGGCTGGCAAGGCGCGACGAGGGAGCATACAGGCGGTATGTGACCGAGGAAGCAACGCAGTCCAGGCGGGATGCCCCGCCCGGCGAACGGGGGGATGTTATCGGGGTTCGCTTGACGGTGCTCGGGAGTGGGAGCGCCGGAAATGCGACGCTGTTGCAAGGCCTTGAGCAGCCGGTGCTGATCGATGTGGGGCTGAGCTACCGCGAGGTGGCGCGTCGACTGGACAGCGTGGGGGTGTCGCCCGATAGCGTCGGGGCGGTGATCATTACGCACGCGCATGGCGACCATACTCGCAGCGCAGCGCTGTTCTCGAGGCGGCACGACGTGCCGCTGTATGCGACGGCGGCGACCAAGGCGCTCTTGGAATCGACCTGGGTGGCCAAGGCGGCGCCGGTTCCGAGCTGGCGCTTGCTGGTGTGTGATGCGGCGAGCGAGATCTGCGGGTTTCGGTTTACTCCGTTCGAGGTCTCACATGACGCGGCGGCTGAAACGGTGGCCTTCGTCATCGACACCCCTGATGGAACCATCGGGTTCGCCACCGACGTGGGGACCGTGACGCCGGTCTTGCGGGCCAGATTCCAGGACTGCCGGCTGTTGGTCATCGAGTCGAACCACGCGCACGACCTGTTGCAGGTGGGGCCATATGCGCGGTCGACGAAGGTGCGGATCAGTGGGTCGCGGGGGCATTTGTCGAATGAATCGCTCGCGCTGTTTGTTCGCCATGACCTGGGCCGCTCGGTCAGGTGCCTGGTGCTCGCGCATTTAAGTCGGGTGAACAACGTGCCCGAGATCGCGGAGATGAGCTGCCGTGAGGCGCTCGCGGCAAGTGGACGCGACGAGGTGCGGGTTGTCGTCTCTCGTCAAGATCGCGTGGCGGAGACTGTGGACCTCGGGGCGTGGGCGCCCCGCCAGACGCAGGGCGCCCTCGG
>CAUZAY010000392.1:0-3761 GCA_963577695.1 Vicinamibacteria bacterium
AGGCGAAGAGCGGTCAACCGTGTCCGGACTTCGGACCCGACGGCAGCGGCATGGTGGACGCCATGGTCGGCGTGCCGCGGGCCGTGCGAGAGGATCGCGACTACCTGAACGCGCTGCTCTACGGCATACACTCGCCGCCGATCGTGGTCCGGGACCGCGTGATTCACGGTTCGCAGGTGGCTGACCGTCGTATCACGAAGGAAGCGGTACCCGGTTGGGTACGGTCGTGGGATGTGCGGACCGGCGAGCACGCCTGGGACTTTCACACCGTGCCGAATAGCTCGGACGAATTCGGGGCCGACACCTGGCTGAACGAGTCCTGGCGATACTCAGGCAACGCCAACGTCTGGTCGTTTCTGGCCGGTGACAACGAGCTGGGTCATGTGTACCTGCCGACTGGCACCGCGACCAACGACTACTACGGCGCGAATCGGCCCGGCGACAACCTGTTCTCGGAATCGATCATCGCGGTGGACGTGGAGACCGGCGAGCGAGTCTGGCACTTTCAGGCCGTGCACCATGGCTTGTGGGACTACGACTTCCCGACCTCACCTAACTTGGTCGACATCACGGTCGACGGCCGTGACATCAAGGCGCTGGTTCAGGTCAGCAAACAAGGGTTTGTCTACACGTTCGACCGCGTGACCGGCGACCCGGTCTGGCCGATCGAAGAGCGGCCGGTGCCGACCGAGACGAACATGCCCGGCGAGTATGTCTCGCCCACTCAGCCGTTTCCGACCAAGCCGGCCCCGTTCGAATACCAGGGAGTGACGATCGACGATCTCGTGGACTTCACGCCAGAGATTCGTCAGATGGCCATCGAGGCGGTCCAGCCGTTTCGACTGGGACCGCTGTTCACGCCGATCTCCCGACCTGTCGACGGAGGCTGGCAGGGCACGCTGATGCGTCCGCCAGACGGCGGGGCGGCAACGTGGGGCGGGGCGGCCGTCGATCCTGACTCGGGCTGGTTGTATGTGCCGTCTCGAAATCAGGCGGTGGTCATCACCATGTACCAGCCCGATCCCGCAATTGGGGCCACCGTCGAATACACGCACGGAGCGTCGGAGGACGACCAGTTGACGGGCCGGGGACTAGGGCCGTCACGGACCGGCGCGTTGATGCCCCAGGGGCTTCCACTGCTCAAACCGCCGTATACGCGGATGACGGCCATCAACATGAACACCGGGGAGCACGAGTGGATGGTGCCGCTGGGGAACGGCGATCGGGTGCGGAATCACCCGCTGCTCCGTGACCTGAACTTGCCACCCGTCGGGGGCGACGGCGTGGGCGGGCCGGTGTTGACGAAAACCCTGGTGATCAGCGCCCTGACGGCCGGCAGCAGTACTGGCGGACCGCGTCTGGTCGCTCGCTCGAAAGAGACCGGCGAAGAGCTCGGTTCGGTGGACTTGCCGACCGGTGCGATAGGCACGCCGATGACATACATGGTCGATGGGCAGCAGTACATCGCCGTGGCGATTGGCGGCCGTCCGCCAGCGATGATCGCCTTCAGGCTGCCGTAATACACAGGAGGGGTCCATGCGTTCTCCCGGTCAGGTCGCGCAAACGCTCTGCGTGTTGGTTGCGGGCGGTCTGCTCGCGGTGGCGTGCGACACGGCGCCCACCACCGTGCTGGCGCCCGACGGTGATGCGGTGGCCGAGCCGTTGGTCTCGTCCCGCGAGGTGTCGGTCGCCGCCACGGTCGCGTTCACCGAGGGACCGACGGTGGCCGAGGACGGGACCGTCTTCTTCACCGACATCGACAACAACCGTATCCTGCGGATGTCCACCGCCGGCGAGGTGTCCACGTTTCGGCAACCTAGCAATGCGGCGAACGGATTGATCTTCGACAGCGAGTGGCGTCTGCTGGCCTGCGAAGGTGGCGACGGTGAAACCGCCCTGCCGCGGGTCACCCGCACCGATATGGACACGGGTGCGGTCGAGGTGCTGGCCGACCACTACGAGGGAAAGGAACTCCATCGGCCGAATGATCTGACGTTCGACGGGCAGGGGCGCATCTATTTCACCGATCGGCCGGAGCCCAACTCGCGTCCGGACCAGACCGGCGTGCACGGCGTCTACCGTGTGGACCCCGACGGGTCGGTGACGCGTATTCTGACCGAGCCCGAGGTGATACGCCCGAATGGAATCGTGATCTCACCAGACGACACGACGCTGTATCTGCTCGAGACGGAGCAGAGCGCGGCCGGTCCGCGGCTGATCCGTGCCTATGACCTCAGCGAGGACGGCACCGTCAGCAACATGCGGGTCTTTCACGACTTCCATCCGGGGCGGAGCGGCGATGGTATGACGATCGACAGCGAGGGAAACCTCTACGTCGCGGCGGGACTCAACCGTCTGCGTGGGACGAGCGAGACCCTCGACACGGTCGCGGGCGTCCATGTCTTCTCGCCTGGGGGCGAGTTGCTCGAACACATCCCGATTCCGGAAGACACCATCACGAACGCCGCGTTCGGCGGTCCTGACCTGCGGACGCTCTACGTCACCGCCGGCAAGACCCTCTTCAGCGTCAGGACTGATGTCGCGGGGACACGTCGATGAGGCGACACGAGATGAAGCACTCGTGGAGTGACCTGGTTGTGATGGCCGGGCTGCTTGCTGTCCTTCCTGGCGCGGCGTGGGGGCAATCGGCGTCACTGTCCGGGGACGCGTCCGCCGTCGCCCCGGCCCCGCTGCGCTTTGGCGCGGTCATTGAGCAATCTCGCCGTCTTGTGCAGGCGGACCAGATCGAGCGGGGTTACCCGGGCATCGCTATCGCCGTGTCGGTGGATGGAGAGACGGTGTGGTCCGAGGGGTTCGGCTATGCCGATCTGGAACACCGCGTGCCGATGTGGCCGTCGGTGAAGTTCCGGGTCGGCAGCGTGTCGAAGTCGATGACGGCGGCTGCCGTGGCCACGCTCGTGGAAGCTGGACGACTTGATCTCGACGTTCCGATTCAACGGTATGTGCCGTCGTTCCCGGAGAAGCCGCACCCGATCACGACGCGTCAGTTGGGTGGGCATCTGGCTGGGATCAGGGCCTACAAGGGGGACGAGAACTTCATTCGTGACCCTTATCCGACGGTGGTGGCCGCGCTGGAGATCTTTCAGGACGACCCCCTGTTGCACGCGCCGGGCACCGCGTTTTCGTACACGAGCTATGGTTTCAATTTGATCAGTGCCGTGGTCGAGGGGGCGTCCGGACAGCCATTCTTGGACTACATGCGCGAGGCCGTGCTCGGACCGCTCGGCATGCGCGAGACCCTCGCGGATTTCGTGATCCCGATCGTACCGGGGCGGACGAGTTACTACGTGCGGAACGATGCCGGCCAGGTGGTGAACGCGCCGTTCGTGAACAACAGTTACAAGTGGGCCGGGGGTGGGTTCCTGTCGACGACCGAAGACGTGCTGCGGTTTGCGAACGCCCACCTGACGGGTGACTACCTGTCGGATTCGTCGCAAGCCCTGTTGTTTACCGAGCAGCAGACCCGCGATGGCCAGGGGGTGGGCTACGGGTTCGGGTGGTTTATCCAGCGAGATGTCGCTGGGCGGCGCTTGCTGTCGCATTCCGGCGGTTCCGTCGGCGGCACGTCGCTGATGATCATGCAGCCGGAGACTCGGGTGGTCGTCGTTGGCCTGATCAATCTCACCCGCGCCAACAACGGCGTCGTGCGAGAGGTGCTGCGCCGATTCATCGACGCCGCGTCGGCCACAACTGTCCACTGATGCCGCCGGCGTTCCGACTCGGGCGCAACTCCGTCTAAG
>CAUZAY010000393.1:0-3759 GCA_963577695.1 Vicinamibacteria bacterium
ACCTCAGCCCCCACGAAGGCGTAGCGGCCGTCGGGTGACACGGTCACCGCCTCCGGGAAGGACAGCACGTCCGCGACCTCGATGTCATGGAGCACGCGCGCCGGCACGTCCGACATGTCGAGGTGGAGGACGCGGAGCGAATCGTTCCGCGACAGCGGCAACACAACCTCCTGCCGGTTCGGTACCGCGGTCACCATGAACGGCGTGGCATCCAACCCGGGGCCCTCGTCGATGACCGTCGGTACATCGAGGTCAGAGGCGTCGACTACGACGTAGTTGCTGGGATTCCGGGAGTTGGCGACCACCACCCGTTCGGTGCCCGCGATGAAGGCGACGCCGGAGCTGTCGTCGGCGAGGCGGAGCGGCGTGTCACTCAGGCTGCCTGACACATCGGCCGGGTCGAACAGATAGAGTCCTGTCGTGGCACCGATCACGGCCCCGCGCGTGCCGGCGTCGTTCACGGCCAAGCCTTCCACAAACGGCGCCACCTCGACCTGCTCGACTTCCTCCAGGGCGGTGAGGTCGTAGACGGCAACGCTCCCGTTCGCGTCGGCCCCGCCAAAGAGGCTGACAAAGGCCCGGTCGAGACGGTCGTCGATGGCCACCATGATCGGGAGTTCTGTGGTCGGGAACTCGGCCAGCACCCGTCGGGTCTCAAGGTCCAGAATAACCACCCCAGACCCGGTGCTCGGCAGCGTGTCGGTGTCGACCCCGAGCCGTCCGCCGACGAAAGCCAAGACCCCTTGCGAGAGCAGCACCACGGCTCGGGCGCCGTCGGCTGTGATAGCCATGGTCAGTGGGCCCTGGTGGCCGACTGGGGTGAGCTGCACGCGTTCGACCAACGCGCTCTCGCGATTGCCGTCGGGGGCGACCAGCGCGTCCAGATCCAGGAACGACACGCTGCCGTTGAAGAGGTCCGCTGAGATGGCCAGCGTCGGCTGGGCGGTCTCCGGCGGGGGCGAGTCACGAGAGATCGGGGCGACCGCGTCTCTCGATCAACTGGCTACGAGCAGAGACGTCAAGACCATCGAAAGCGCCGACCAGCGTGGCCGGCAGTCAGGAATCAGTGACATCTGATGTTCTCCTGAGTCGAGTGGCAGCGCCCAGAGGAGCTACGGTGAGAGACGCCGCACCTTGATGTTCCGGAACGACACCGGATCCCCATGGTCCTGGATGGCGAGATGACCACTCGTTTCTCCGCCATACCCCGGAATGTCGGCGAACTTGCTGGCCAGCACGCCGCGCTGCCAGTCAGCGCTGCCAAATTCGTACTCCAGCAGCTTCACGCCGTTCATCCAGTGCTCGACATGGGTGCCATTGACGAGGAGGCGAGCGGTATTCCACTCGCCGACCGGGCGGGTGACGTCACGGACCGGTGGGTGCACGGCGTAGTTGCTGCCGGCTGAGGTGATGGGCGCCGCGCCGTCGCGGTGCCCGGCGTTGTGCAGTACCTGGAACTCCGGTCCGGTGTGCCATGGCGGCCCATCCGTCTCGGCGACACGGAACATGACTCCACTGTTGCCGCTCTGCTGCACCTTCCAGTCGAACCGGAGCTCAAAATCGTCGAACTGTTCGATGGTGATGAGGTCACCACCTTGACCCACACGCGCGAGCGCCCCGTCGACCGCACGCCAGCCCTCGGGCCGGTCTTCACATTTGTAGCCTCGCCACGACGCCAGCGACTCGCCGTCGAATAGCAGCTGCCAGCCCGCCGCCGTCTCTTCGGGAGTGAGGGTGTTCTGGGCCGCCTGCGCGGTGAGGGACGCCCTGTTGCCCATCGTCCAGCTGATGCCTTCCAGCAGATGTCGTTGGAACCGCGCGTCGTCCCAGACCTCGGGACGATGCCCGAGCGCGGTGTAGAACACCCGACCGGCCCCTTCCTCCCGGGTCCAGGCCAGCGCAAAGTCACCGTCGTTCCGCTTGATACCGCGCGCGGTCATGTCGACCGAGCTCACGTCGAGGCTCAGCAGCACGTCAACCGTGTCGCGTGACCAGTTGCGGTGTTGGTAGATCTCGTCGTGAATCCGGAACGACTCACCCAGATGCTGGGTGGACGGGTGGGCCCCGTTTTCCACGCGAACGGTGACCTCCTGGTGCCATGGGTGCCCGTCGAAATACCCGCCAACGAGGGCGAGGTAGCCGGGCCACTCGTAAAAGGTATCGGTGGCGCTATGCACCCCGACGAACCCGCCGCCGGCCCGCACGTATGAGAGAAGCGCCGCCCGCTGGCCGGTGTTCATCGGGAGTTCGCCGGTGGTGAAGAACACCACCGCGTCGTACTGCTTGAGCGCGCTGCCGGTCAGCACTGAGGCGTCGTGCAACACCGTCAGATCGAACTGATCCGATTCGGCCGCGAGGCGGGTCAGAACCTCTTCCGAGTGGGGCAGCACAGGGTGCGGGAATGCGGCCGACTGGGTGAGGTAGAGCACCCGCGCCGGGGCGGCCTCCAGACCCGACCGTTGTCCATGGCCCAGGAGTGAGACGGCAAGCATGCCGACGAACAAAGCGGTGTGTCGCACGGTGTTCTCCCTCACTCGGTCAGGTGCGCCTGCGTCAGACGGTGGGCTCATTCTACCCCTCCCGTCGGCTCATGCTACAGTCTCGCCCATTCGTCATGGCTGTGCTCGGCATCGATATTGGCACCGGCGGCTCGCGAGCGGTGATCGTGGACGACGCGGGACGGGTGTTGGCCTCGTCGACTCAAGCCCACGTGCCGTTCGACTCGCCCCAGACCGGCTGGGCCGAACAGGATCCGGCCGACTGGTGGCACGCTGCGCAGGTCGCGATCCGGGCGGTCCTCACCGACGGTCCCGTCACATCGGCTGACGTCCGGGCCGTCGGGCTGTCCGGGCAGATGCATGGTGCGGTGCTGCTCGACGAGACGGGCGCCATCGTGCGCCCGGCCATCATCTGGTGCGACCAGCGCACCGACGCGCAATGCCGCCGGCTGACGGACCAGATCGGCGCGTCCCGGCTGATCGATCTGGTGAGCAACCCGGCGTTGACCGGGTTCACGTTGCCCAAGCTGCTGTGGGTCCGGGAGCACGAGCCGGCCCGCTGGGACCGCGTGCGCACGGTCCTACTGCCAAAAGACTACGTGCGGTGGCGTCTGACCGGCGAACGGGCCACCGACGTGGCGGATGCCTCCGGCACGTTGTTGTTCGATGTCGTCCATCGGCGTTGGTCGTCCGCGATGTTGAGCGAGGTGGGTCTGGATGCGGCGTTGCTGCCAAGCAGCCACGAAGGGCCGATGGTGACCGGCGTCGTCACCACCAGGTCGGCCGACGCAACCGGGCTGCGCGCAGGGACACCCGTGGTGGCCGGCGGCGGCGACCAGGCGGCTGGCGCGGTGGGGATGGGGGTGGTCAGTCCCGGTGCGGTCAGTGCCACGATCGGCAGCTCAGGCGTGGTCTTCGCCGCAACCGACCGACCGGCGCTCGACCCTCGCGGTCGGGTGCACACCTTCTGTCACGCGGTGCCCGGTCGATGGCATGTCATGGGCGTGACGCAGGGCGCGGGGCTGTCGTTGCGGTGGCTCAGAGACACCTTCGGCGTCGGGCGTGGCCTGTCGAACGCCTCCGGGGACTCCTACGACCAGCTGTGCGACGAAGCGGCGCAGGCCCCGCCTGGCGCGGACGGCGTCATGTGGGCGCCGTATCTGATGGGAGAGCGAACGCCTCATCTGGACCCGCACGCCCGGGCCGCCCTCGTCGGCCTGTCGGCGTCGCATACGCGGGCTCATGTGACGCGGGCCGTGCT
>CAUZAY010000394.1:0-3758 GCA_963577695.1 Vicinamibacteria bacterium
TTTGGCATCTGCCTGGGGCATCAGGTGCTGGCCCAGGCGATGGGCGGCACCACCTACAAGCTGAAGTTCGGACACCGCGGAGCGAACCACCCGGTCAAACAGGTCGCGACCGGGCAGGTCGAGATCACGAGTCAGAACCATGGATTCGCCGTCGACCCGGCGTCGCTCCCTGATGAGGTCGAGGTGACCCACCTCAATTTGTATGACGGCACGGTGGAAGGCATCCGGCACACCCGCCATCCTGCCTTCTGCGTGCAGTACCATCCCGAGGCGTCGCCGGGACCGCACGACGCCGACTATCTCTTCTCCCGTTTTGTCGAGGAGATGGACCGGCGGGCGGTCTAGTGTTGCCGCACACCCTTTTCTGACGATTTCATGCCACGCCGCACGGATATCAAACGGGTTCTGGTCGTCGGCTCCGGCCCGATTGTGATCGGTCAGGCCTGCGAGTTCGACTACTCGGGCACACAGGCCTGCAAGGCGCTGCGCGCAGAGGGGCTGGAAGTCGTGCTGGTCAACTCGAATCCGGCGACCATCATGACCGACCCGGAGGTGTCGGACCGCACCTACGTCGAACCCCTGACGTGGGAGGTGGTCCGGGCGATCATCGAGAAGGAGCGGCCCGATTCCCTGTTGCCGACGGTCGGGGGCCAGACCGCGCTGAACCTCGCCATCGATCTCGACAAGCACGGCGTGCTCGAAGAGTTCAACGTCACACTGATTGGCGCCTCCATCGAGGCGATCAACGTCGCCGAAGACCGGCTGAAGTTCCGTGAGGCCATGGAGTCGATCGGCATCGACTTGCCGGCCAGCGAGTACGCCACCTCGATGGACGACGCGTTGGGCATCGTCGAGCGACTCGGGTTCCCCGCCATTATCCGACCCTCGTTCACGCTGGGCGGCGTCGGCGCCGGCATCGCGTACAACATCGAAGAATTTCACGAGGTCGTCGCTCGGGGCATCGAGCTGAGCCCGGTCCACGAGATCCTGATCGAGGAATCGGTCATCGGGTGGAAAGAGTTCGAGCTCGAGGTGATGCGCGATGTGGCCGACAACTTTGTGGTGGTCTGTTCCATCGAGAACATCGACCCGATGGGCGTCCACACCGGCGACAGCATCACCGTGGCGCCAGCCCTGACGTTGACGGACAAGGAATACCAGCGGATGCGGGACGCGGCGCGGCGCATCATCCGCCGCGTCGGGGTCGAAACGGGCGGTTCCAACATTCAGTTCGCAGTGGACCCGACCGACGGTCGCATGGTGGCGATCGAAATGAACCCCCGGGTGTCACGGTCGTCCGCCCTGGCCTCGAAGGCAACCGGCTTCCCCATCGCCAAGATCGCGGCCAAGCTGGCGCTCGGGTATCGGTTGGATGAGATTCAGAATGACATCACTCGAGTGACCCCGGCGTCGTTCGAGCCGACCATCGACTACGTCGTGGTCAAGGTCCCGCGTTGGACCTTCGAAAAGTTCCCCCAGGCCGACCGCACGCTGATGACCCAGATGAAGTCGGTCGGGGAAGCGATGGCGATCGGACGGACCTTCAAGGAGGCGTTTCTCAAGGGGATCCGCTCGCTCGAAATCGGGTCGGACGCCAGACTGTTCGGCCAGCCAGGAACATCGCCGGAGAACGAAGACGACACCGCGCTGAAACGGCAACTCGTGGTGCCGACCGACCGGCGTATATTCGCGGTGTTTCGGGCGCTCGAGCGTGGGTGGAGTGTCGAGCGGGTGCATGAGATGACTCGCATCGACCGGTGGTTCCTGACCCAGTTCTCCGAGCTCGTCGACTTGCAACGGTCGGCCAACGTGGTCGGGTTGCGCGAGATGTCGCGCGAGCTGCTCCTCGAGCTGAAGCGGGCGGGGTTCGGCAGCGCGGAGCTGAGCGGTGTACTCGGAGCCGAGGAGGGTCTCATCCGGGACCGGTACGCGGAGGCAACGGTGCAACCGGTCTACAAGCGCATCGACACCTGCGCGGCCGAGTTTGAGTCCTTCACGCCGTATCTCTACGGCACCTACGAGCAGGAGTGCGAATCGGAGCCGAACGACCGGCGGAAGGTGGTCATTCTCGGGTCCGGGCCGAATCGGATCGGGCAGGGGATTGAGTTCGACTATTGCTGTTGTCACGCGGCCTTCGCGTTCAAGGACGAAGGGCTCGAGACCGTGATGATCAACTGCAACCCGGAAACGGTGTCGACCGACTACGACTCGGTGGACCGACTGTATTTCGAGCCCCTCACGTTGGAAGACGTCCTGGCGGTCATCGAGAAGGAGCGCTCGGCCGGTGGCGAGGTCGCCTGTATCGTCCAGTTTGGTGGGCAGACCCCGCTGAAGCTGGCCTTGTCGTTGCAGGAGGCCGGGGTCACGATTCTCGGCACATCCCCTGATTCGATCGACCACGCGGAGGACCGGAAGCGGTTCTCCGCGCTACTGTGGGAACTGGGTATCCCGCAGGCGCCGAGTGGGCTGGCCACGTCGCGCGACGAGGCGCGCGAGGTGGCGACCACAATCGGCTACCCGCTCGTCGTGCGTCCGTCGTACGTGCTCGGGGGACGAGCGATGGCGATCGTCTACGACGCGGGCACACTCGACCGATACATGGCCGACGCGGTGGATGCGTCTCCCGAGCATCCGGTCCTCATCGACAAGTTCCTCGAAGATGCCTTCGAGCTCGATGTGGACGCCGTGGCAGACGCCACCGGGGCCGTGGTGATTGGCGGCGTCATGGAGCACATCGAGGAGGCTGGCATCCACTCCGGTGACAGCTCCTGCGTGGTGCCGCCGTATCTCGTCGAGGAACGGCATCTGGCGACCATCCGGGACTACATGCGTCGGGTCGCGCGAGCCCTCAAGGTCGTCGGGCTGGTGAACGGGCAGTTCGCCATCAAGGACGACACCGTCTACGTGATCGAGATCAACCCGCGGGCGTCGCGCACCGTCCCCTATCTGTCGAAGGCGACCGGTGTGCCGCTGGCGAAGGTGGCCGCGCGCGTCATGACCGGCAAGACACTGGCCGACCTGGGTCTCGTGGACGATCTCAAGGTCTCGGGCGTGTTCGTCAAGGCCCCGGTCTTCCCGTTCGTGCGCTTCCCTGGCGTCGACACGATTCTCGGCCCGGAGATGAAGTCGACCGGCGAAGTGATGGGCGGCGCCGATACGTTCGGCTCAGCCTACGCGAAGGCGCAGCTCGCGGCCGGGAACCGACTGCCGAACAAGGGCACCGCGTTCATCAGCGTCAACAATGACGACAAAGCCAACGTGCTGCCAGTGGCACGAGACCTGGCCGAGCTGGGCTTTTCGCTGCTGGGCACCAGTGGCACGGCGGCCTACCTCCAGGCTCACGGCCTCGACGTCGAACTCGTGTACAAGGTGAACGAAGGTCGCCCGCACATTGGTGACCGCCTCAAGAATCGTGAGATCGACCTGGTGATCAACACACCCCTCGGTCGCGAGTCGTTTCTCGACGACCAGACGCTGCGGCGCATCGCGACCGTACTCGGTATCCCCTGCGTCACCACGCTCACCGGCGCCGCCGCCACCGTCAGCGCCATCCGCGCGTTGCGGGACGAGGCGCTCGACGTTCGCCCGCTTCAGGATTACCACGCCGCCCTAGCGCGCACCTAGGGCTTCTCGGGCGTGTCTCCGTTGACGAACGGGGCGTCCCTGACGGCGTTGTTTCATCGGTCACAAACCGTCGGGCTTCCTTAGACGGCGCTGCGCCCCCCCGCGGCGGCTATGCGGAGACCCGAGTGCCCCAC
>CAUZAY010000395.1:0-3747 GCA_963577695.1 Vicinamibacteria bacterium
TTCCGCTGACTTTGCGTGACTCATGGGGACCGCCTCCCCTGGCTGCAAAGTCTCTCTTATTTCAGACCCTCATTTGGTCCACATCTATTTGACGCCTAACACCCCGTTCGGCGAGGAGGTCCTCCACCTCTCGGAAGCTGAGGCCGAACCGGTGGTACAGCCAGACGGCGTGACTGATGATTGCTGGGGGAAATCGATACCCACGATAACTGGGCGGCCGGCTCGTCATCCGCCTACTCTGCCACCTGCGGGCTCAACTTGACAAAGCCCGCCGAGCGTCTCAAAAGGCGCCGGCGGCGCGGCGAGCGCGACCAAAAAACGGGGCGACCCGACGGCTCCGGACGATGCTACGGGCGCTCCGCCTGCGCGGCCTCCTCGGTCTCCATCCATGCGTCGTACCATCGGAACACGTTAGCCGTGAGGCTTCCGATGAAGATGTCGCCGTTATCGGCCACATCGATCCAGTGTCCAGGGCTCTCCATGGCGCCGACGATCGCGCCCGTGTCGATGTCCACCCGCATGATGCGCCCGGCCAGCGTGTCATAGGTGATGTTCTCGACGTTGTCGCGGTGCGTAATGACCCACACCTGATCGTCCGGCGTGATGAAGATGTTCTGCGTCGCCCCCAGGTGATTCCAGGTATGTAGCAGCGTGCCCTGGTCGTCGAAGATCTGGATCCGGTTGTTCTCGCGGTCGCTCGCGTAGACCCGCCCTTGGGAATCGACGGCGATCGAATGCACGAGGTCGAACTCGCCCGGCCCCGAGCCTGGCGTGCCCCAGGTCGTGACGAAGTTGCCCTCGGCGTCGTATTTCACGACACGGCTGTTGCCATAGCCGTCGGCGACATAGAGCTCGTCGTTCGGACCAAAGGCGATGTCCGCCGGCCGGTCGAACGTGTCATCCGTAGTGCCGGCCTGGCCCTTGCTGCCCAGCGTCATCAGGACGTCGCCGTCCGTCGTGAGCTTCATCACGCGGTGATTGCCGTTGTCGGTCACCCACAAGTTGTCGTGCCGGTCGACCCGAAGCCCGTGCTCGTTGCCGAAGTCGAGGTCGGCCCCGAATGAACGCTGGTACGTGCCCTCGGCGTCGAAGACCACGATCGGGTCGGCGGCATCGCCGCGATGAAACACGTAGACCTCGCCCGACGAGTCCGTCGCCACGGCAGACACTCGGCCAAAGCTCCACCCCTCTGGCATGGTGTGCGGCTCCTGGCCGAACCGAATGGCGACGCTGTACTCCATCAGACCGCCCTCATGCGGATACCAGCCGGCCCGACCGTCCTGGTCGACCACCTGCCCCGACGCCCGGGTGCGGTCGATGTCCACGCCGGCCGGTGGCTGCATGACGTCGAGGTTTTCCTCCGCAGGCGCACTGACCGCGGTCGTGCCCGGACCGCAGGCCGACACGAGCACGATGGAAGCGAAGAGGGTCACGGGCGCGAGCATCAAGAGTTTCTTCATCGGTCTGGCTACCTCCGCGAGTTGATCGAGTCTACCCGGGGCTGACGTGCGTTCTCATGCCTTCTCCTGTCTCCCGTGCCCCGACAGCCGCCGGTACTCAGGGCACGCGGAGGTACTTACGAATTCGTTTCGGGCCGACGTCCGCCGCATAGACATGGCCCTGGACATCGGCCGTTATTCCCGACGCGCCGGAAATACCGTTGCGGTCCTGCGCCTCCAGGTCCGGGTCCGGGATGAACGCGGTCACTTCGCCCGTGACCGCGCTGCCGATGTAGATGCCGCGCTTCCGGCCCGGGTTGTTCCGGGAGTTCGTCGTGGAATCCGTGACGTAGAGGACATCCCGTTCATCGATGAACATCCCGCTCGGCCGCCCAAACTGGGTCCAGGCATCGACGAACGTGCCGTCCGGCTCGAAGATCTGCACCCGGCCGTTCGACCGGTCACCGACAAAGACCCGTCCCCGGGAGTCGAGCGTCAGTGTGTGTGGTTGATTGAACTGACCCTGGCCGTCGCCGGGACCACCCCAGCTCAAGAGGTAGCGCCCGTCACGGTCGTACTTCACCACCCGGTTGTTCGGTCCGTGGCCGTCGGTGATGAAGATGTCACCATTGCCGGCCACCGCCACATCCGTCGGGCGGTTGAAGGTGTACTCCCCATCACCCGCCACCCCCGCCTCGCCCAGCGACATCAGGATCTCGCCGGTCGGGCTGAACTTGAACACCTGATGCCCTCGGGCACCGACCGGGATACCGAGCACCTCGTCATGCTGGTTGGCCTCGGTCGCCCAGATGTTGCCGTCGGGGTCGATGTGGAACCCGTGCGGGGCGGCAAACACGCCCTCACCCCAGCTGTCCAGCAGCACTCCCTCTGGGCTGAACTTGAGGATGGGCGGCTTGTCTTCCTGCCCCACGCATGTAGCGAGCCCAAAAGGCTCGTCGTTGAAGCAACGATGAAAAACCCAGATGTTCCCATCGCGGTCGCGGTCGACGCCGATGGTCTCGCCCCAGCGTCCACCGTTCATCTCGGGTGGGAGCGTCGGCCACGGGTCGACGAGGCGATAGGGAGTCGGTGGCTGCGCGCTGACGACGGCGGCCACCAGGATCGCGACGAAAGAGAGCGCGGAGCTGCGCAGCATACGGAACCTGCCGGAAACCCCGCGATTATACCCGGCCGCTGGCGGGCGACCTCCCGGCGGGCGATAATGGCGGCATTCCTACGAGGAGGTCCGATGACTCGACGACGTCTCACCGCTCACCTGGCGGCCCTCACCATCGCGACGCTCGCCGCGGTGCCGGCGAACGGCCAGGCCCCGCCCCGCACTCCCTGGGGCGCGCCCGATCTCCAGGGAGTCTGGGACTTCCGCACCATCACGCCGATGGAGCGGCCGCGCGATCTGGCCGACCAAGAGTTCCTGACGGCGGAGGAGGCGGCCAGCCGGAACCAGGCGGCCGAAGCTCGGACGGTCGACCTGGCGAGCCGCCCCTCCCGACGGACGCAAGTCGACCCGAGCGGCAACGTCGACCGGGGCGAGGATGGCGCCCCCGGGTCCTACAACAACTTCTGGTTCGACCGCGGCCTCTCCGTCATCTCGACCAATCGCACGTCGCTGGTGACCGATCCGCCCGACGGTCGCATTCCCCCACTGACTCCCGACGCGCAGGGCCGCCGCGACGCGCTCGCCGAGGCGCGGAAGGACACGGGGCCCCACGAACCGACGCCCGGGGGATGGGTAGAGGACCTGGGCCTGAACGGCCTCCAGGCCCGCTGCATCACTGGATTCAACTCCGGTCCCCCGATGACGCCCGGTGGCTACAACAACAACATGCAGCTGTTCCAGACGCCGGACACGGTCGTGATCTTCAACGAGATGAACCACAACACGCGCGTGATTCCGCTTGGCGGCGGCTCGCACGTAGACCTGCGACTCTGGGCCGGTGACTCGCGCGGGCGCTGGGTGGATGACACCCTGGTGGTCGAGACGAAGAACTTCCTGCGGGAGACCAGCTTCATGCGGGGCGGCTCCACCGGGGACCTCGAGCTGGTTGAGCGCTTCACCCGGCAATCCGATCACGTGCTGCTCTACGAGGTGACGGTCAACGACCCGTCGACCTGGAGCCGGCCCTGGACCTACGAGGTGCCGATGCAAGCCAACCCCGACCCGATCTTCGAATACGCCTGCCACGAGGGGAACTACGGGATGGAGACAATCCTCGTCGGCGCCCGGCAGAGGGAGGCCGCCGCCGGGCGCTAGTGTCCTGTAACCGGCTGGGAGATGTCGATGCGACGA
>CAUZAY010000396.1:0-3738 GCA_963577695.1 Vicinamibacteria bacterium
GACTCGTGATTTACTGGCTGACCAGCAATGTCATCGCGGTCGGCCAGACGTTGATCACGAATCGGCTCGCGGGTCCGACGCGGTCGCGTCAGGTGCGACCGCCGGCCGAGCGCCAAGTTAAGAAGGCGGTCGCCGCGAAGACCATTGATGTGGAGCCGGTCGAGTCGACAAGCGACGACCCCGAGCCTGCCTCGGGACGGGCTCGGCCGGCCGGCAAGCGGGGCGGTCAAGCCAAAGGTGGCCGCCGGTCGCGTGGCAAGGGAACAAGGGGGGACGCGTGACGGGCGATCTACAAACCAGGATGGTCGGGTTCGTTGAGGCCGTGACCGCGGCCATGGGGGTGTCAGTATCGGTGGCGTGCGCCCCCATCGACGACGGGACGCGAATCACCATCGACGGCGAGGCTGGCGAACTGTTCTTGCGGCGTCAAGCGGGCGGTCTGGACGCGCTCCAACATCTGGTAAACGCGGTGTTCCGGGCCGAACATCCGGACGGTCACATTGTGGTTGACTGTTTGGACTACCGGAAGAGCAAAGACGAGGAACTGCGCCAGACAGCCGTCTTGCTTGCCGAGCGGGCCCGGACGACCGGAGAGACCCAGGAGATCGGGCCGCTCAATCCGTACGCCAGACGAATCGTCCATCTGACCGTGGCGGCCGATCCTGGCGTGTCGTCCGAGAGTGTCGGCGACGCCTTCCTTAAGACTGTCCTCATCTCACCCGCCGACGCCTGAGCGGCGGCTCGGCGGCGTCTACGTGACCGCGTCGTCTGGACACGCTGACCATGTGGGTTTCTGATGTTCGCGCCCGATGACACGATCGTGGCCGTCGCCACCCCGTCGGGTCGGGGCGGCCTGGGGGTGGTGCGTCTCAGTGGACCGCACGCAACCTCGCTGGCGAAGGACCTACTCGACCACAGCGCGCCACTCCTGGCGCGGCGTGCCACCGTATCGAGAATCGTCGACGCGGGGGGGGCCAGTGTTGAGGCGTTCGATCGGGTCGTGGCCACCTTCTTTCCTCGGCCCGGTTCCTACACCGGCGATGATGTGGTCGAGATCAGTGCGCACGGGAGCCCGGTGTTGCTGGAGCGCATCGTGGCGCTGGCGTGCGCGCGGGGCGCGAGGCTGGCTGAGCCTGGTGAATTTACGTTACGCGCGTATCTGAATGGCCGGTTGGATCTCGTCCAGGCGGAAGCGGTCGCCGACCTGGTGGATGCGGTCACCCCGCTGCAGGCGCGTGTCGCCTTCGACCAGCTCGAGGGCACGCTGACGCGGGCGATCGGCGAGCTCGATACAGACCTGTTCGACCTCGTCGCCAGGCTGGAGGCGTCGCTGGATTTTCCCGACGAGGGGTACCACTTCGTCGAGCCGGGGATGGTGGCGCAGGGAATCGCCGCGATTCGTGAGCGGGTGGGGGCGTTGCTCGCGGGTGCGTCGCGGGGTCGGCTGATTCGCGAGGGCTGCCAGGTGGTGATACTTGGCAAGCCGAACGTGGGTAAGTCCAGCGTTTTCAACGCCCTGGTTGGTTCGTCGCGCGCCATCGTGACGCCCATGGCCGGCACCACTCGTGACTTGGTCAGCGATGCCGTTGACCTCGAGGGGTTGGCCGTGAGATTGGTGGATTCGGCCGGGATCAGGGCCACCAGCGACGCGGTGGAGGCAGAAGGGGTCGACCGAGCGCGGCAGGCAGTGTCCGTCGCCTCAGCGGTGATCGTGGTCTTGGACCGGTCGTGGCCGTTGGAAGAAGAGGACCACGAGGTGTTGCAGGAGACGGCGAGCAGCCGGCGGGTGGTGGCGATGAACAAGATGGACGAATCGTCCCGCTGGTCGCGCGAGGCGTTGTCGCTCGGGAGTGAGGTGGCGGTGGTTGAGGTCTCGGCCATGACAGGTGAGGGCCTGGAGGGGTTGCGGGGGGCGCTTCGGACGGTGTTGGTGGGCGGTGGCGACGTGTATCGCGATACGCCGACGGTCGCGAACCAGCGGCACATCGGGCTGCTGGAAAGGGCTGGAGCGTCTCTGGGGGAGGCGGAACGAGCGGCGCGAGATGGCGCGACGGAGGAATTCGTGCTGGCGGACCTGCAGAGGGCTCGAATGGCGCTGGAGGAGTTGACTGGGAAGAGGACGCCAGATGACGTCGTGAATCACATTTTTGAGCGCTTTTGTGTAGGAAAGTAGGGAGAAACGCTCGCAATGTCTGCGTGGCGTGCGGGGCGCAGCCCCGTCTGAGTCGTAACGATGAACACCGACTATGACGTGATCGTTATCGGAGCGGGGCATGCCGGCGTCGAGGCGGCGCAGGCGGCCGCGCGCCTCGGATGCAGGGTGGGGCTGTGCACGCTGTCGCGGGAGACGGTCGCCCACATGCCGTGCAACCCGGCCATCGGGGGGACGGCCAAGGGGCATCTCGTCCGGGAGATCGACGCGCTGGGTGGCCTAATGGGTGAGGCGATCGACGCCACAGCGATGCAGTTCAAGTTGCTGAATCGAAGCCGTGGTCCGGCCGTGCGGTCACCGCGGGCGCAGGCGGACAAGCGGCGCTACGGGGCGTGGATGCGTGCGCGGCTGGAGTCTGAGCGGAACATCGGGTGGATCATCGGTCGGGCCGGTTCGGTGTGTCGGCGTGATGGGCGGGTCGTTGGGGTCGAGTTGGAGGATGGTCGTCGCTACGGGTGCGGTGCGGTGGTCGTGACCACCGGGACGTTTCTGAACGGCGTGGTCCATGTCGGGGAGGAGCAGCGTTCGGCCGGCCGAGTGGGCGAACCGGCGTCGAAGATGTTGGGCGAGTCACTGAAGGCGTTGGGTTTGGTGTGGGGGCGGTTGAAGACAGGGACGCCCCCACGGCTTGACCGGGCCAGCATCGATTTCAGCCGGTTTGAGGAGGAGCCAGGCGATGTGCCGCCGGTACCGTTTTCGTTTCTGACCGGGGTTGTCGATCGGGAGCAAGTGCCGTGTCATATCCTGCACACGAACGATCGCGTTCATGAGCTGGTACGGCGCCACAAGGACCGGTCGCCGTTGTACAACGGGCAGATCACGGGAATTGGACCGCGCTATTGCCCGTCGCTGGAGGACAAGGTCATGCGGTTCCCGGACCGGGACCGCCACGTGGTGTTCCTGGAGCCGGAGGGGGTCGACGTCCCGGAGATCTACGTCAGTGGCTGTTCGATGTGTTTGCCGCGTGAGGTGCAGGAGGCGGTGATGCAGGCGATGCCGGGACTGGCGGGGGCGCGTATGCTGCGACCCGGCTATGCGGTGGAGTACGACTTTATCCAGCCGACGGAGCTGCGGCCCACGCTCGAGACACGGAAGGTGGCGGGGCTCTTTCTGGCGGGGCAGGTGAACGGGACCTCCGGGTATGAGGAGGCCGCGGGCCAGGGGCTGGTCGCAGGAGTGAACGCGGCCAGGGCGGCGGGGGGCCAGGGCGGATGGGTGCTGGAGCGTGGCGAGGCCTACATCGGGGTGATGGTGGATGACCTGACCAGCCGCGGCTGCCTGGAGCCCTACCGTATGTTCACGTCGCGCGCGGAGCACCGGTTGCTCTTGAGGATTGATAACGCCGACCTGCGGTTGACGCCGCGGGGCCGGGAGCTCGGGCTCGTCGGCGAGGAGCGGTGGTCGCGGTTTGTGGCGCGCCGGGCGAGGTTTGAGCGCAACGTGACGGCGGTGCGGAGGGCGAAGGTGCGGGAGGGCGAGAAAACCGTGCCGATGACGCAAGTGCTGCGCCGGCGCGAGATAACGCT
>CAUZAY010000397.1:0-3731 GCA_963577695.1 Vicinamibacteria bacterium
CCCCATCCAGAATCTCTTTCGTGTCGGCCGCCACCTCCTGCGGGCCGTCCATCATCGGCTCTTGCGAACACGGGCCTTCGGTGCCTGGCGAGAGGTGACCTGCGTCTGAAGCTGAAGAATGGGTCAGCGCCTCATCGGGGGCGGAGCCTGCCTGTTCAACGTCAACTTGACAATGCCGCAGGGCGTCATCCACCGCGACCTGAAGCCGGCGAACGTGAAGGTCAGACCGGACGGCACCGTGAAGGTGTTGGACTTTGGGCTGGCAACGGCGTTTCAGCCTGAGGCATCAGATCCGAACATGTCCGAACCGATTCAGGGGTCGCCTACCCGAGGGACAGCTCGCTCAGGGGGGTATTTCTCGCTGCTCGCCGCCTACTTGCCGGCGCGTCGCGCCAGCCGTGCAAACCCGGTCGTGGCGCTGCGTGCCGACTGACCGCCGTCCGCGTTGGGTCGCCAAAGACAGATCACCTCGGTGTGGGGGCAGAGCGAAAACAAGCGCCTGCTTGTCAAGGACTTGCCACCAGGCACCGGATTGCGCGATCCTTCATTGTTAGCTATACGTATCGGTAGCGAAATTCAGGGTACAGCTGACCTTTCCTGCGCTGCTGCCACGAGGGAGGTACGACAATGCGCACGAAACGCGTGGTAAGCGTCGTCGCAATCGTGCTGTCGGCCGTCAGCCTGGGTGCGGTCGGCGCGGAGCTTCGATTGATTGACGCCGCGAAGCAATCGGACGTCGAGGCCGTCCGCGCGCTGGTAGAGCAGGGGCTGGATGTGAACGCGCGTGCCGCCGACGGGGCAACGGCCCTTCACTGGGCCGCCTACCGGGGTCGGGTGGAGCTCATTCAGCTGCTGATCCGGTCACACGCAGCCGTGGATACCACCAACGATCTGGGCGTCACGCCGCTGTGGGTCGCGGCGAGCGTTCGCGGCACAACCACCGTTGAAGCATTGCTCACGGCGGGCGCCGAGCCGAATCTCGTGCCGCCCACGGGCGAAACGCCGCTGATGATCGCGGCACGTATGGGCAACCTTGAGGCGATCAACCTGCTGATCGCCCACGGCGCTGACGTCAACGCGAAGGAGGCAGCTCGGGGGCAAACCGCGCTGATGTGGGCAGTTTCAGAGCGACAACCGCAGGCGGCCAAGCTGCTCATCGACGCCGGCGCGGACCTTCATGCGAAGACCGTAGCCTCCAAGCGGTTGGTGCAGCTGTGCTGCTCCGACTACAACGGGGATGCTCGGGGGACCGCGTGGGTGGACTACGGTGGGTTCACACCGTTCTTGTTCGCTGCCCGGGAGGGCAACGTCGAGTCAGCAGAATCCCTGCTGGCTGCTGGCGCCAACGTGAACGACACCGGCGCAGACGGGTCGACCGCCCTGGCGGTCGCGGCGCTCAGCGGCCAATCAGCGGTCGCGCAGCTGCTCATCGAGCACGGAGCCGATCTGAACGCCGCCGGCGGTGGGTACGCGCCCCTGCACGCGACCGTGCTGCGGGGCGAGCTGAACCTGGCCGAGTCGCTCATGGCGCACGGCGCGGACGTGAATGTTCGGCTGACTCGCGCAACCCAGGCGAGGCGGTCGCTGGACGACTACGCCTTCGACCGGAAGTTGATCGGCGCGACGCCGTTCATGCTGGCCGCCAGAGACGGCGAAGCGGCGTTCATGCGTGCATTCGCCGCGGCAGGCGCCGACACGTCGATTGGACTGCCTGACGGTTCGCCACCGCTTGCGGTGGCCGCGCGTGGGGAGCAGCATTTCAGGACTGCCCAGACAGGCGGCGTCGGGCAACCGAGTCCGCGCGTGCTTGACCAGCGGGCGCTGGCGGCTGTGAAGGTGGTGGTCGAGCTTGGCGCGGACGTGAACGGTGCGGATCAGTCGGGCAATAGCGCGATGCACGTGGCCGCGCAGAAACGCTTCGAGGGCATCATCCGGTTCCTGGCGGAGCAGGGTGCTCACTTGGACGTGAAGAACCAGTTCGGCGACACGCCGGTGGCACTGGCGCTGCGCCCGCTCCCGCCGGCCCCCGGCGCCGTGGTCGTGGCGCAAGGCATGGAGATGGTCGACGACGGGCCGAAGATCGCGGACGTCCTTCGCAGCCTCGGTGCGAAGGAGTGACCTCATCATGACGAGGAGAGCCATGGTCTGGAAGAGATCCCTTGTCGTCGTCACGGCCGCCGGTTGCCTGTTGAGCCCGCTGCCCGGTGGACGCATTCGCGCGGCGGGCTCGACCGCCGCTGAGAGCGCCGCGGCGGCAGAGGACCAGCGCGCCCTGCTCGATCGGTATTGCGTGGGCTGTCACAACGAGCGTTCGCTCACAGCCGGGCTGGCGCTCGATACGGCGGACGTGGCCAAGGCGGGCGCTGAGCCCGAGGTCTGGGAACGTGTGATCCGGAAACTGCGCCTCAATGCGATGCCGCCGCCCGGCCGGCCGCGACCCGACGCTGCTGCGACCCAGGCACTTGTCTCGTTTCTGAAGACGGAGATCGATCAGGCGGCGGCCGCGAACCCCAATCCGGGGCGGGTCGACGCTTTTCACCGGCTGAATCGCGCCGAGTACAAGAACGCCATCCGCGACCTCTTGCTGGTCGACGTTGACGTCACCTCGCTGTTGCCGGCGGACGACAGCGACCGCCACGGTTTCGACAACATGGCGAGCATGTTGTCCGTGTCGCCGACGCTCATCGAGCGTTACCTCTCGGCTGCGAAGAAGATCAGCCGGGCCGCCGTCGGGGTTGCGAGCGGCGGTACGTCGCGCCACACATACCAGGCTTTTCCGTACGAGGTCGACGAGGATTGGACCAACGCAAGTGACGAGCTGCCGTTCGGGTCGCGTGGTGGCCTGGCGGTTCGTCACACCTTCCCCGTGGACGCCACCTACGAGATCATGGTGAGGCTTCGGCGGAACGGCTACGACTACATTCTGGGATCTGCCGAACCGCACCAGATCGACATCCGCATCGACGGCGTGCGCGTCGGCCTGTTCACCGTCGGGGGTGAGGACAGGGGCACCCCCGCTCCGCTTGGCTTTGCCGGCAACCTTCCGGGATCGCCAGAGTGGGCGGAACACGTGACGACGTACGACGACAACGTGCGGGTGCGGGTACCCGTCGAGGCCGGCGCTCGTGTCGTGGGCGTGTCGTTCGTCTCGCGGACGACTGCGCCGGAAGGTATCCGTCAGCGACCCAAGACAGTGAATTCGCACACCCTGACGTGGGACAACCCGTACGGCAATCCGGCGGTCGAGAACATAAAGATCGACGGTCCGTATGACACCTGGGGCGTGTCGGAGACGCCGAGTCGTCTACGGCTGTTCGCCTGCCGGCCGGAGGGCGCCAACGACGAGGTCGCCTGCGCGCGAGAGATTCTGTCGCAGGTGGCGCGGCGTGCCTACCGCCGGCCCGTCACCGACGCCGAGGTGGATACGCTCGTCGGGTTCTTCGAGGCGGGCCGTGGCAAGAGCTTCGACACGGGCATCGAGCTGGCGCTCGAACGGGTCCTCACCGATCCGAACTTCCTGTTCCGCATCGAACAGGATCCGGAGGTACTCGGGTCGGGCACGGCGTACCGGCTGAGCGATATCGAGCTCGCGTCGAGGCTCTCGTTCTTCCTCTGGAGCAGCATTCCTGACGACGAGCTCCTTGATCTGGCCGCGCGCGAACGGTTGCACGAACCGGCCACGCTCGCGCAGCAAGTGCAACGGATGGTGGCCGACCCCCGGGCGAGCGCGC
>CAUZAY010000398.1:0-3677 GCA_963577695.1 Vicinamibacteria bacterium
GGCGGAAGCGACGTCGCCGATAGAGTGTGGGGTTCAGCTCAACGCGGACAGCGAGCACCACCGCCTCTGTCAGCAGCAGGCAATCGCGAAACGAAGGCATGGATTTCGGGGACTACGGTGCCTCAGTGACCGAGACCGTGATGTCGAGCGGGGCGGACAGGTAACCATCGTCGGCCATGGTTCTGACCACGTAGGTGCCAGGGGCGCTAAAGATGGCGGTGGTGGTGACACGTCCGTCGGCCGGCAGTTCCGGAGGAGCCCAGCCCGGCATACGGTCGTCGATGCCCGCCATGTGCCAGGGGTCGAAGATCACTGTTCCCGGACCGCGCCAGTGAAGCCACGCTGCCCGCAGGCCCAGCGCGGTCCGACGGCCGAACCGGCCGGCCCCGAACAGCGGCCGACCGGACGCGTCCACGTCGATCCGCGGGTCCTTGGCCCCCCGGACCGGTCGTGGTTCGGGAATGTCGTCATCGCCGACCTTCGCCGTTCGCTCGGCGGCCCCGATGAGCGCGATCGTGGGCGGCTGATTGCCGTCGGCGTAGCCGCCGCCGGCGCGGTTCTCCGACTTCACCTGGTCGTTGACTTCCCACACCGGGAGGAGCGAGCCGTAGGCGGTCTCAGTCTTACCCGCTGAGGTCAAGGTCCACAAGACGTCTCGGTCGCCCCAGTCCGCCGGCACCTGGAGACTGAACAGGAATCGGTGACGACGAGGGTAGAAGTAGGCCGGCTGGGTCTGGGCCAGATGGTCAGGTTCGATCCGGTTGTCTGGGCCCAGCGGGATGTTGAGCTCTTCCCGATAGTTGCGGTTCAGATAGCCGAAATAGAACGTGAACGACCCGTCGGCGTTTCGCTCCCATCCTTCGAACGCCGGCACGACGTTCTGTCCGCTCAGATATTGCAGGTTCTGCGCCGAGACGGACGGTGGGGTCGACAGCCATCCGACCGTGGCGAGGGCGCACACGACCCGCGTCAGGCGAGATGCAGCGGCCATCAGTTGCTGGAGCGTTTCGCCTGACGCGCCTGCACGCGCTGCTCGAACTCCTCTTCCGACATATAGAAGATGTTCATCCAGGTGTGCGACATCTCGTCCATGGACCGGTTGCCGAAACCGATCCAATTGCGTGAATCGGGGTTGTAGCGGTTCGCATCGCTGTTGTCGTACCAGCTGATGAGATGCAGGTTGGTGCCGGCCGGCAACAGCGGCTGTACCTCCTCCTGGTAGGTGTAGTTGAGCATCCAGGCGAAGTTGTGCTGGGCGCAGCTCAACGTCTCTACGAGCCCGCTGGGATAAATCGCCTCGACGCATTGTCGCTTTCCGCGGTTGTGCAGATGCGGCTGGAACGACACGACCTGGGCTGGCTCGCGAAGGAAGAAGTAGCCGTCGACGCGCGCGTTGTTGTCGCCCGCCGGAATGTCAATCGTGTCGTAGCTGTCACCCGCATGGGCGGCGAACACGACGTGGTCCGGCTCGAAGCCCTTGGGGTAGAACTGCAGCCCGATCTGGACGTCGGCCGGCGTTTCCTCGCCGATGGCGTGCAGATGCAGGTTATACCGGACCCGAGAGCCGGCCTTCATGAGCCGTCCGGTGCCATCCGGAAAAATGTTCGCGTTCTTCCCGACCGCGTACTCATTCAGGAATCCCTGCTCGTCGTCTGGCGAGACGACGTATGCCACGGCGTGGTGCACCACCTTCTCGGCGCCCGGCAGCGACGGTCGCGACTCGACGGCCTTGAGGCACCGGTCTTCGGTCAGCCCAATCGGCTCGGTGTCGACATTGACCCACCAGTCCGGCGCGGCGGCCGGCACCACGATCGGCGCCGGCAGGTTGACGACCAGGTCGGGCTCGCCCATCTGCCAGTCGTCGAACTCGGCGAAGACCTTGGGCGGCGGGAGGTCGGCCGGGTCGCCCCGCCGCGTGCCGTCGTCCACCCAGCGCACGATGGTGGCGATCTCATCGTCGGTCAACGACGGATCGTCCTCAAATTTCTGGATGCCGATGTTGCGCTCGATGTACCACGGCGGCATCTCGCGTTGGGCGACCCGCTGTCTGATCGATCGTGCCCACGGCCTCGTCTCGTCATAGGTCATGAGGGACATGGGCGCGATGGAGCCGACCCGATGACAACTCTGGCAGGACCGCTGGAGAATCGGGGCCACATCCCTGGCGAACGTAACCTCGGCGGCCGCGGACGCATCAATACCCTGCGTCGCTTGTCCGGCAACGGGTTGCGCGGCGACGCACATCCCGAGGGCGGCCAGCGCGATAGCTCCCACCACGGAACGAGTACTTCTGGTCGTCATGAGTCCTCCGGCGCCTGTTCGGTCGCTCTCCCAAAAAACGAACGGCATCAGACACAGCACCGCTCAGGCTGGGGCACAATACCGACGCGCGGGGGGGCTGTGCGAGAATGCAGCGGGGCTGTTCATCACGGGCCGCCCGTGGCGGATGTGAACATCGCGACCGTGCAACCAGCAAACCACGTTGTCGGGCGGCTCGAATTGCGGCCGCGGCATATCCTCCTGGTCGTCGCCGGCGCAATCGGCTTCTGCGCCCTGGTTACCCTCAATTCCGGCGGCTACAGCTACGGAGCGTCCGACCAGGCGTTCTACATTCCGGTCGTGCTCGATGAGATCGACCCCAGGCTTTTTCCGCACGACGGCGACCTGATCGCCGCGCAAGACCGGTTTCTGTTCTTCGACGACTGGTTCGCGCCCCTTGTCCGCGCAACCGGACTCTCGCTGCCGGTGGCGTTCCTGCTGGGGCAGGTCCTGACGTTGCTGGTGATGTACGGGGCGCTTATCGGCCTTGGTGTGGCGCTCTATCAGAGCTGGTGGACCGTCGGCGGTTTCCTGGTAATCATGACGCTCCGGCACCGCATTCCGGACACCGGCGCCAACTCCATCGAGGGCTATTTTCATCCCCGGGTGCTGGCGTTCGCGGTGGGGTTGTCGGCGACCGCGCTCTACCTGGCTGGGCGGACGAAGCTGGCGCTGGCCATCGTGATTGTGGCGATGCTCATTCACCCGACCACCGGGTTCTGGTTTGCGATCATGGTCGGCGGGGCGGCGGTCTTCGGTGGTGGCATTTCCCCGAAGACCCTCCTGATCTGGGCCATGCCCGCGATGCTGGTGGGCGGTCTGACCCTGGGTGGTCCGCTGCGCGAACAGCTCGTGGTGATGGATGCGGCGTGGCTGAAAGTGCTCGTTGACTACAAAGATTACTTGGTCGTGAGCGGTTGGCCCCTGTCGGCGTGGCTCAGTAACCTGGCGATGGCCGCAGTCGTGTTCGCCTTGCATTGGTATCGGCGGTCCCTCGGTCTGACGGACCGCCGCGAGGGGGCGCTCATCGGTGGATGCGCGCTGTTGCTGGGCGTGTTCCTGGTATCGGCCGTGTTCTCGTACGGGTCCGTCGCCCTGGCGGTGCAGCTACAGGTCAATCGGGTCTTCTGGTTGTTCGACTATGTGGGCCTCCTCCTGCTCGCCTGGCTGCTCTTCGAGGGGCCCTGGCGAACCCGCCCCGGTGGGGCCGGCGGCGGTGTCACGCCGCGGCATGCGCTGGTGGTCCTGGCCGCGGTGCTGGCGCTCTCCCGCGGTGGGTATCGTGGATTCGTTGAACATCCGGAGCGGCCCGTCATGCGGGTGGGCCTGGGCGATAGCGACTGGAGTCGCCTGATGGC
>CAUZAY010000399.1:0-3660 GCA_963577695.1 Vicinamibacteria bacterium
ACCCCGTGCGTCTCGAACATGGCATCAACCAGGGCGGGCTCAGGCTTCATGTCGAATGCAGCGGCACTTTCACCACGGGCTGCTAGCCCTTCGGATGCATGATCTGCTTCGCGATGGTCTGCAACTGCATGTTTGACGTGCCCTCGTAGATCTGTCCGATCTTGGCGTCTCGGAAGAGCTTCTCCACCGGATAGTCTTTCGTGTACCCGACACCGCCAAACAACTGGACCGCCAGCGATGTGGCTCGTTCAGCGACTTGCGACGAGAACAGCTTGGCCATGGCCCCTTCGGTCAAGAACGGCCGTCCAGCGTCGTGCAGCCGGGCGGCGTTGTAGACTCCCAGCCGAGCCATCTCGACTTCGGTTTGCGCTTGCGCGAGCTGAAACTGGACAGCCTGGAACGTGGCGATCGACTGGCCAAACTGAGTGCGCTCCTGGACATAGGCCAGGGTGTGGTCGAGCGCTCCCTGCGCGACGCCAACCATCTGGGCCCCGATGCCGATGCGCCCCTCGTTCAGGGTTTCGATGGCGACCTTGTATCCGCGTCCGACGTCGCCGAGGATGTTGGCTTTCGGTACGCGGCACTCGTCGAGTAGCAGTTCGCACGTGCTGCTGGCCCGGATACCCAGCTTGTTCTCTTTGTTGCCGACCTGGAAGCCTGGTCGGTCAGGCTCGACGAGGAACGCGGTGATGCCGCGGTGTCCGGCCTCCGAGTCCACCGTCGCGAAGACGATGAACAGCCCCGCTTCCTTGGCGTTTGTGATCCACAGTTTGCGCCCGGTCAGCACGTAGTCCTCGCCTGACTCGACGGCACGAGTGGTCAGCGCGAAGGCATCGCTACCGGACCCGGCCTCCGACAGGGCGTAGGCGCCAATCGTGCCGGACGCCAGCGAGGGAAGGAAGCGCTGCCGGATGTCCTCCGACCCCCATTTCAAGAGCGCGTTGATGACCAGCGTGTTCTGGACGTCGACGACGACGGCCACCGAGGGATCGACCCGAGACAGCTCTTCCACCGCGAGGACGGACAAGAAGAACGGTGCGCCGGTGCCACCGAACGCCTCGGGGATCTCGATCGCCATGACCCCAATGTCAAACAGCTGGTCGATCAGGGTCCGAGGCATCGCGGCCTGTTCGTCCATCTCTCGCACGTGCGGGGCGATCTCCGCCTCGGCAAACGCGCGGATGCTCGAGCGGAACAGTTCTTCCTCGTCCGACAGTTGGGTGAGCGCCCGGTGGGGGGGTGGGATATCGGTCATGGAGAGCTCCTATCGGGATTCAGATTTCGAGTGCCGGGTGTTCGCGCCGGCATCGTCCAAAGCGTGTGACGGTGGACGCCGTCGTCTAGACCACGGCCGCTTCCTCGTATTCCCCCCAGACGTCGCGTAGGGCGTCGCACATCTCGCCCACCGTGGCGTACGCGCGAACCGCGTCCAGTAAGAACGGCATCAGGTTGTCGGTGCCGGGCGCGGCCTCCCGAAGCTGACCCAGTGCCTGGTCGACGGCCGCGCCGTCGCGTGACCGTCGCAGCCGGGCCAGCGCCGCGCACTGGGCCTCTGCGGTGTCTTCACCGACATACAGCGTGTCGATCCCAGTGCGCCTTTCGTCGACGAAGCCGTTCACGCCCACGATGGTCCGTTCGCCCGCTTCGACTTCCCGCTGGAATTGGTATGCGCTATCGGCGATCTCCCGCTGCGGAAAGCCCTCCTCGATAGCGGCCACCATGCCTCCCAGTGCGTCGATCTGTTCGAAGTACGCGTGGGCACCGGTTTCCATGTCCCGCGTCAGCCGCTCCACGAAATAGGAACCGCCAAGCGGGTCGACGTGGTTGGCGATCCCACTCTCGGAGGCGAGTACCTGCTGGGTACGGAGCGCGAGCAGCGCCGCCTCGCGGGTCGGCAGCGACAACGCTTCATCCAGCGAGTTGGTGTGTAGCGAGTTGGCGCCGCCCAGCACCGCCGCCAACGCCTGGAGGGCGGTGCGGGTCACGTTGTTGTAGGGCTGCTGGGCCGTCAGCGACACGCCGGCTGTTTGGGCGTGGAAACGCAGCTTCAGCGACCGTTCGTCTGTCGCGCCGAATCGGTCTCGCATGACCGTCGCCCACAACGCCCGAGCGGCTCGATATTTTGCGATTTCCTCGAAGAAGTCGCTGTGCGCGTTGAAGAAAAAAGAAATTCGGGGCACGAAGCTGTCGACGTCGAGTCCGGCCTCGATCCCGTAGTGCACATACTCGATCCCGTCGCGCAATGTGAAGGCCAGTTCCTGCAGTGCCGTGGCGCCTGCCTCCCGGATGTGGTACCCGCTGACCGAGATGGTGTTCCAGCGTGGGACCTCCCGCGCGCAGAACCCGAACGTGTCGGTCACCAGGCGCATCGAAGGCCGCGGCGGATAGATGTATTCCTTCTGGGCGATGTACTCCTTCAGGATGTCGTTCTGTAGGGTGCCCGCCAGCGTCGACCAGTCCGCGCCCTGTCGCTCAGCCACCACCAGATACATCGCCAGAATCATGGCGGCCGGCGAGTTGATGGTCATTGAGGTGGTGACCTCGTCCAATCGGATCCCCTCGAACAGCCGTTCCATGTCGGCCAGGGACGCCACGCTGACACCGCACTTGCCCACCTCGCCCAGCGATAGGGGGTGGTCTGGGTCGCGCCCCATGAGGGTCGGCAGATCGAAGGCCACGCTAAGGCCGGTCCCCCCCGCCGCCAGCAGGTCCTTGTAGCGTTGATTGGTCTCGGCTGGCGTCCCGAAGCCGGAGAACTGCCGCATCGTCCAGAGTTTTCCACCGTAGCCGCTGGCATGGATGCCACGTGTGTACGGAAAACGCCCTGGCGGTTCCGGGGGGGGGGGCTCCGGGAGATCGTCCGGTGTGTACAGCGCCTTGATCGGGCGACCGGACACCGTCGTGTGTTGTGGCGCGGGTGTCGTGGTCGCACCCACGATTGGATTGGTCATCGGTCTTGACTGATCGGAGGCGGGATTTGCCGAGCCAGCGACGGACACAGCCGCTGCATGTCACCCGACCCATCGCGGTTGACCATCAAGTGTTGATCAAGACCGCGTGGTGCGGCCAGGGTGCACGACCTCGCTCGCGTGGGTCTCGACTATTGTCGGGCCGAGTCTCTCCCGACGGGATGGCGTGACGCCACCTGCGCAAGCGAAGGCGCGACGGTGTACAGTAAGAGGCGCGTTCGGCGGGCATGGACCCAGTCGGACGCAGGATTCTCGTGTCACACAACACTTAGGAGGAGATGTTGGCAAAGGTAAAAAGGCTCCAGGCGACGATGACCAAGACCCAGATGCTCGCGGACATTGCCGAGAGTACTGAACTGACCAAGAAGCAGGTCGGGTCCGTGCTCGACGCGCTCGAGGGGATCATCGGGCGACACATCAAGAAGGGCTCGGTGGGTTCGTGCACCGTCTCCGGCTTGCTGAAGATCAAGACGGTCGCGAAGCCACGTCAGAAAGCCAAGAAGAACATACCGAATCCGTTTCGGCCCGGCGAGTTCATGGATGTGAAGGCGAAGCCCGCCAGCACTCGGGTGAAGGTCCTCCCGCTCAAGAAGCTCAAGGACATGGTCTAGCGTAGGACCAGGAACGAACCCCAGCTGCCGTTCCGGGCACCACGAGGTCCACTCGTTTATTGTCCGGACGGCAGCCGTTA
>CAUZAY010000400.1:0-3657 GCA_963577695.1 Vicinamibacteria bacterium
CATGTCCCGTAGCAACGGCTGAATCACGGTGGGCCCCGTGACCACGACCAATGCTCCGAACAGGACCGCGAGTTCGAGTTGCCAGCCGAGTGCGAGCGAGGCCAGCACGGCGGCGCCGACCCAGGTCGCCAGCGCACCCCACGTGATGAGCCGGCGGATGGCCGCTTCCTGGCGCTTGAGGCGGGACCACTCGAGGTTGAGTCCACCCTCGAACAAGATGATCGCGACACCGAAGTCGACGATGCCGAACAGGCCGTCGCCGAGCGACCGCGGCTCAATCCATCCCAGGACCTCAGGCCCGAGCAGCGCGCCGCAGGCCAGCAGCGAGACGATGCCGGGTAACCGCAGCAAGCGCGACACTGATTGGGCCAGGATGCCGGCGGCCAGGGCCAGTGCCACCGTCAGTTCCGGATGGGTGGATTCCATGAGGTTTTGTCACCAGTGCGCCGGTTGCCGGGCAGTTGACGGCTCTGTACAGTGGAACCAGAGCCAGCCGGCCTCCGTCGTTTCTATTATGGGGGCGCATGTGGCACTGCGCCGGCCGCCACGACTGAACCCGTCGTGAATTCGTTATGCGTGCGTTGCGGTCGGTGCTGAGACCACGTGTCCAGCCGACCCCGACTGGAGAACTGTATGTCAGCCCATCTCGCTCTACGTTCCGGCAATCCGGCCCTCACGGCCGACACATTCACTCGCGTGCCGCCGCTCGCAGGCCACGAGTCGATGACTATCGCCGGCACCGTCAACAAGACCGCGATGTCGCTGGCGGTGCTGCTGGTGGCGGCGATGTTTGTCTGGGGCAAGGGGGCGCAGGGCCAGTTGCCGATGTTCTGGGTCTGGGGCGGGGTCATCGGCGGCTTCGTCGTCGCCATCGCCACGGCCTTCAAGCCGGTCTGGGCCCCGTATACGACCCCGCTCTACGCGGCTCTGGAGGGGTTGGCGCTCGGCGGGATTTCCTACGTTTTCGAGCAGATGTATCCCGGCATCGTGGCGCAAGCGGTGTTCCTCACCTTCGGCACGCTGGGCGCCCTGCTTTTCGCTTACCGCAGTGGCATCATCCGCGCCACGGAGAACTTCAAGCTCGGCGTGTTTGCGGCCACAGGCGGAATCGGTCTGGTCTACCTGTTGAGCTTCGTCCTGGGGTTCTTCGGCATCAGCGTCCCGCTCATTCACTCGAGCGGCACATTTGGCATCCTCTTCAGCCTGTTCGTGGTGGTCATTGCGGCGCTCAACCTGGTGCTCGACTTCGACTTCATCGAACAAGGGGCTGAGCGCGGCGCGCCGAAGTACATGGAGTGGTACGGCGCCTTTGGCCTTCTGGTGACCCTGGTGTGGCTGTATCTGGAGATTCTGCGGCTGCTAGCGAAACTGCAGAGCCGAGACTAGGTTTCCTGGCGAGGCGTCCGCCTGGACTGCGTTGCTGCGTCTTCTTCAGACGGGGCTTCGCCCCGAACCCCACGCGACGGCTACGCGGGGGCCCCTGAATGCCCCACTCCGCCGCCGCGGGGCGCGCATTATCGCGCGCCCGTGTCTTGCTAGGCGAACCCCTGGCCAGGACCCCCCGGTCGCGTTGCGAGGCAGGGAAGCGTCCGCCTTCGGCTTTGCTTCTTCGACCACAGGCCAAGGCGCGCACGTGCGCGTCTCGCCGACGCGGAGTGGGGCAATCGGGGTCCCCGCGGAGCGTCTGCGTGGGGTTCGGGGCGCAGCCCCGTCTGAAGAGGGAGACGAGCCGGGATGCTTGCCACGCCGCCGGCGGAGACCGTGCGCGGGCGCGGAGTTTTAGCGCCGGGTCCGGGATCAGCTATGGGTCCGCTTTTCCCTCGGTGCCGGGATCAGGCACTCCGTTATCCAGCGCGAAGCGTCCTGAGGGCCAAGGAGAGTCGAACTAGGCTCGTCGACCGGTTCCCGGACCGAGATGCCCGCTCCCGCCGCCGGAGTGCACCGTCTCGAGCGTCGACCCCGAGCAGAACACCGCCGCGACCGAGACGTGTTCTCCGGAGCAAACTCGCCCTACCCGATCACCGCCGGCTGATCGCGGTGCGGCTTTGGTCACATGCGGGGCAGATGGGTGTCGGGCTGCGTGACGACCAGCGTCGCACCTTCCTGCGCAGATGGCGGTTCGAACAGTCCGACGAATCCCAGGAGCGTCTCCGGATCGATGGCGAAATTGTGCTTCGGGAGGCTTGCGTTCCTCGCCCCGAGGCGCGGACCAATCACCGCGACCGGCGTGTCGAGGAAGTGAATCTTCGCGACGGCGCCGACAGCGCGTGCTGCTTTGATGCAGCGGATGCGGTTCTCGCGCAGAAAAAAGCCGTCGTCGAGAATGACGTCCACGGAGCGTCGCAGGAACTCCTCAGCCTGGCCCCAGATCAGGTCGCGACAGGCCAACACTCGTCTGGTGTGCTCTTCGTGACCGACGGTGGCCAGTGAATATCTGCCGAAGACTGTGATCAGCCATCGGTCGAGCGAGAACAGCACGCTGTCGAGGTCGGCATGCACACCGTGGGCGTAAGTGGTCTTGCCGGAACAAGGTAGCCCGCAGATCAGGTGCACGGTGGACACGGCGTTGCCTTGTTGGGAGCCGAGCCGGTCAGTGCGTCCGTCCGGTGGCCGACGGGAGTGGTCGTGCGTCCGGGGCCGGATCCGGCTGGGAGTTGCAGTCGTCGCACCCGTGACACGACGCCTGCGAGTCGGCTTTCGCGCTGCCGAGCAACCCGCGGAGGTGCCGGTAGAGAGACACCACCGCCAGCCCGACGATGAGCGCCGCGATCGGTTCCTGCCAGGTCATACGACACCCCACCCCAAGACGGAGCCTACTTGATACACCGCGAGAGACGCCACGTAGGCCAGCATCGACATGTACCCGAACATGAACGCGGGCCAACCCCAGCCGCCCGCTTCCTTCCGCACGACCACGATGGTGCTCATGCACTGGCACGCCAGGACGAAGAACACCATCAACGAGATACCGGTCAGAGGGGTCATCAATCGTGAGCCGTCGGCCCGTTCCGCGTTCCCGAGCGACGACCGCAGACTGACACTCTCTTCGTCGGCCGCTTCGATGCCGAAGACGATGCCAAGGGTCGAGATAAAGACTTCCCGGGCCGCGAACGCGCCGAGAATCCCCACCCCGATTCGCCAGTCGAAGCCTAGCGGCTCAAGCACGGGCTCGATGAAGCGACCCATCCGACCCCCGGCACTGTACCGCAACTGCTCGCCGGCGAGCCGGCCATTGAGGTCCGCCAGCGCCGCCTCCTGGTCGGCGGCGGCGGTCGTCGCTTGCACCTGAGCGCGCGAGGTGTCATACCGCGCGTCGAGCTCGGCGCTGCGCGGGAACGACAGGAGTGCCCACAGGATGATGGTCATCGTGAGGATGATGGTGCCGGCGTCTTCGAGGAACTTACGCACCCGTCGCCAGGTCACCAGCAGCACACTACGCCAGACCGGAACACGATAGGGCGGCAGTTCCAGCACCAACGGCAGCCGCGGTCCGGCCAGGACCGTGCGTCGGAGGACGGCGGCGGCACCCAGCGTGGCGACGACCGAGAGCGTATACATCGAGAACAGCACCACCGCGCCGACACTCAGAATACCGAACACTCGCGGGTCGCCGGCGAACACGACCGCGGTGACCAGTGCATAGACCGGGAGCCGTGC
>CAUZAY010000401.1:0-3654 GCA_963577695.1 Vicinamibacteria bacterium
CACATGCCGCCTGGGCATTCCTTGGACGGGGCTGCGCCCCGAGCCCCCCGCATGGTCGCGCGCCTCCACCCCGCTCGACGAACGCCTCACTCGGAAACCAGCCGTCATCATGTTCAGCCGCCTCGACCCGCCGCGGCCACCGCCAACACCTGTTCGGCGGCGCGGCGGCTGGCGCCTGGTCCGCCGAGCTTCTCACGAACCTCCCGCAGATCGGCCCGCGTTCGTGCGGCGTGCGCCTCGTCGGTCAGAAACCGCACCGCCTCGGCCGCTACCACTTCGGGCGTGAAGTCCTCTTGCAGAAACTCGGGGACGATCTTCCGCTCGGCCACCAGGTTCACCATCCCGAACGCATCCACGCGCACGAAACGCCGACCCAACAGATAGGTCAACGGCGATAGGCGGTACACCACAACCATCGGCCGCTCGTGGATGGCGGTTTGCACCGTCGCGGTGCCGGACGCCGTCAGCACGACATCGGCGGCGGCCAGCACGTCGTTCGTCCGTCCTTCGACGACACACGCCGGTCGCGAGGTGACGGCCGCCAGCGCGCGAAGTGGCTCAAGCAGAGCGTCCGTCACGTGCGGCGCGCGAGCCACGACGAACTGCACCGTCGGCACCGCGTGCGCGATACGCTCCGCCGCGCACACCAGGTCGGGCAGAATGAGGCGCACCTCGTTCGACCGGCTGCCCGGGAGTACCGCGACCGTCGGGGCGTGGGGGTCAAGCCCGTGCTCTTGTCGAAACGGGCCCCGGAGGACGGTGGGTGCCGCCAGGTCGAGCAGCGGGTGTCCCACAAACGTGACCGGAATCGCGTGGTCGCGATAGAGTCGCTCCTCAAACGGAAAAATCACCAGCGCACGGGTCACAAACCGCTGCATGGCCCGGAGCCGGCCCCGGCGCCAGGCCCACACTTGAGGGCTTACGTAGTACACCACCGGGATGCCGAGCGCCGCGACCGCGCGACAAAGCCGAAAGTTGAACCCCGAATAGTCGATCGCCACGAAAACGTTCGGACGTTCCTCACCCGCGGCCCGCACCAGGCGGCGATACGTCGCCCACAGCCGCGGAAGCGCCGGCAGCACCTCCGTCAGGCCGGTGACGGCCAGCCCCCGGTAGTCGGCCACCAACCGCCCACCGGCCGACGCCAGACACGCGCCTCCCAGTCCAAACACCTCGGCGGTCGGCTCGAGCCGTCGAATCTCTGAGGTCAGCGCGCCGGCATACACATCGCCCGACGGTTCCCCGCACGACAGCATCACCTTCATGCCAGGTGTCATAGAAAGGCCGTCTGCATGACCTGCCCCCATGGGGTGCCAGCCATGCGACGTCTGGTGGCGGAAGAAGCCCTTGTGCACCGCATATCGACGGCGGTGCGCGAGTGTCAGGGGGCCAACAGGGGAGAGTCGAAGACGGCTTGGGCCGTGCCTGGTCCGAGAAACCGCTCGAGGTCGGAAACTGACAGCACCTCCACATCGTCGAACCCGACCCCGGCCAGATCATCAATGAACGTTGCCGCCTCGCCGACAAGCACGACCGACAACTGTTGCGGCTGGAGATACTCGCGCGACACGCGCTGGATGTCGTCGACCGTCACCGCCTTGATCCGCTCCGGGTACCTCGGCAGATCATCGAGGTCGAGACCATATAGGAGCGACTCGAGCACCTGCGTGGCAATGGCGTTCGGCGCCTCGATCCTCAACGGGAACGTACCCGCTAGATACGCTTGCGCGTTTTCCAGTTCACGGCGCCCGACCCGCTCGCGCCGCAGACGCGCGACCTCTTCGACCATGAGTCGTAGCGCTTCGGCCGTGGCATCGGATCGGGTGTCGGTCTTCGCCATGAAGTCGCCGCCAAAGCGGCGGCTTGCCACATCGGCCGAGGCGGCATAGGTCAGCGACCGTTCGGTACGAAGCACGCTGCCGAGCCGGTTCCCGCCTTCGCCACCCAGAATCTTCAGCGCGACGTCGAACGCCAGATGATCCGGGCTGTCGCGGGGCAACGCCACGTGTCCGACCCGAATCGCCGTCTGCACTGAGCCAGGCTTGTCGACAACGACGACACGACGGCGGGGCTCGGGCAGCTCCGTGCTGGGCGACGGTGGCAGCCCTCGACGCTCCCAGTCGCTGAACACCCGCTCCACCGACGCAAACGCCTCTTCCGCCACGACGTCACCCACAATCGCCACCAGCGCGTTGTTGGGCGCATAGTGGGCCATGTGGAAGGCTTGGAGATCCTCCCGCGAAATGCTCCGCACGGACTGCGGCGTGCCGTTGTGCGGCATGCCGTACGGATGCTCCCCGTAGACCAGCCGGCCAAACACCACACCGGCCAGATAGGCCGGATCGTCGAGGCTGACCTGAATGCCCGACAGCACCTGCTGGCGCTGGCGCTCGATTTCAGCCGGTTCGAATGATGGCGTCCTGGTAATCTCGGCCAACAGATCGACCGCGAAGTCGAAGCTGTCGCGCATGACGAGCACGTTGACGAAACTCAGATCCGTCCCGGCTCCCACGCTGAGCGCCCCGCCGACATAGTCGATGGCTTCCGCGATCTCGGGTGCCGTCCGTGTCGCGGTGCCCTGGTCGAGCAACTGGCCCGCCAGCGCGGCCACGCCTTTCTTGCCAATGGGATCGGACGCGGCGCCGGCACCGATCATCAGCCGCAAATTGACGGCCGGCTGCTCGTGGTGCATCACCACCACGACCTGCAAGCCGTTGGACAGCGTCCGGATCTCATACGGCGGAAAGTGCACCTGTCGGGCCGGCAGCGGCGGCGGCGGACTTTCACGCGGCCAATCGAGTGGTTGTTGGGCGGACGCGGTCGCGCACCCCAGCGCCAGCGCCACCACGGTCCAGCCGCCCCAGCCGCGTGTCATTCCTCGTCTCCCGGTCTCAGGAACGACCGACCGGCTGGTGCCGGCGGCTGGATCGTCAACACGAGCCGGTTCTCCTTGGTGAAATAGGTCCGCGCAACCCGTTGCACGTCCTCCTTGGTAATGTTCATGAAAATGTCGAACTCGGCGTCCGCGGTCGTGATGTCGTCATGGATGACGGCCGCATGAGACAGGTGGCTGGCCTTCTGCTCGACCGTGGCTCGGGTAAAGACATAGTCGCGGGCGAACTGATTCTTGGCCTGCTGCAGTTCCCGGTCGGTGATGAACTCGTTCTTCAACCGGTCGAGCTGGCCAATCAGCGCCTGCTCGGACTCGGCCGGCGTACGACCCGGCTGCACCAGGGAGACGGCGTAGAACAGGTTCGGGTCGTCGATGATGGTGCCCTGCCCGAACGCCGAGACCGCGAGCTGATCGTCGTACACGAGCCGCTGGAAGATCCGCGAGCTCTGTCCGTCAGACAGCACCTTCACGGCGATGTGCAGCGGATAGGCGTCGGGGTGCCCATCGTAAGTGATATGGTGCGCCACAATCACGGCCGGAAGCGGCCAGTTTTCGGTCTGAGTCAGCGTGATGCGTCGTTCACCGGTCTGTGGCGGCTCGCGCGGAATGTCGCGTGGCACCGGATGGGCGGCCTTCGGCACCCGATCGAAGTACTGCTTCACCAAGGCCAGCGCTTCGCTCGACTCGAAGTCGCCTACCAGCACCAGCGTGGCATTCTCTGGCACGTAGTAGGTGTCGAAGAACTCCTGCACGTCGTCCAC
>CAUZAY010000402.1:0-3648 GCA_963577695.1 Vicinamibacteria bacterium
CCCGGCTAGAGGGCGGCCCGGACGCGGGGGCACGATTCGAACGAAAGCTGTATGTCATTCAGAAACGGCTCGCGCGAGCCGTCGGCGAGCTGCGGCTCGAAGAAGCGAGTCTGTTTTATATCGCGAGCCTCTCGTCGCAGACGATCGTCTACAAGGGCATGCTGATCCCCGACCAGGTCGCGGGGATGTTCCCGGACCTGGTGGACCCAGACGTCGAATCGGCGCTGGCGCTCGTCCACTCGCGCTTCAGCACCAACACGTTCCCCTCTTGGCCACTCGCCCACCCGTACCGGTACTGCGCGCACAACGGCGAAATCAACACGCTACGAGGCAACCTCAACTGGATGCGCGCTCGCGAAGCGTTGTGCGAATCCGACCTGTTCGGTGACGACTTGTCGAAGCTCTTTCCGGTCGCGAGAGAGGGCCAGAGCGACACGGCCACGTTCGACAACGTGCTGCAGTTCCTGGTGATGACTGGCCGCTCGGTGCCCCACGCCATCCTGATGATGATTCCGGAACCGTGGAGCAACCACGAGTCGATGGCCCCGGATCGAAGAGCGTTTTACGAATACCACGCCTCACTCATGGAGCCGTGGGACGGTCCGGCCTCGATCGCCTTCACCGACGGAACCCTCGTGGGCGCCGTGCTCGACCGTAACGGTCTGCGGCCATCGCGGTACTACGTCACCAAGGACGACCTGGTCGTGATGGCGTCGGAGGTCGGGGTGCTGGATATCCCGCCGGAAGACGTCCTGGTGAAAGGGCGGCTGCTGCCGGGTCGAATCTTCCTCGTGGATACGGCGCAGGGCCGCATCATCGACGATGACGAGATCAAGACGGAGTTGGCAGCAGAGCACCCATATCAGGAGTGGCTGGACGCCCAGCTGGTCGAATTGCGTGATCTGCCGGATGCCCCAAACACGGTCGCCACGGACCGGGACACGTTGCGACAACGTCAGCATGCGTTCGGATACACCGAAGAGGATCTCCGTATCCTGATCGGCCCGATGTCCGCGAAGGGCTTCGAACCGATTGGGTCGATGGGCACCGACACCGCCCTGGCGGTCTTGTCGGACCGGCCCCGGCTGCTCTTCGACTACTTCAAGCAGCTATTCGCGCAGGTCACGAACCCGCCGCTGGATGCAATCCGCGAAGAGCTCGTCACCGACATGCGGTCGACGCTGGGCCCAGAGCGCAACCTGCTTCGCGCGGAGCCGGAATCCTGTCATCAGATCCGAATCGACTACCCGATTCTCGACAACGACGAGCTGGCGAAACTTCGGCTCAACCCGGACCCGTCGCTGCGGGCCGTGACATTGCCGATGCTCTTCGACCCACGCGAAGGGGCGGAGGGGCTCAAGCGGGCGATGGACGAGCTGTGCCACAAGGCGTCCGCCGCGGTCCAGGACGGCACGGCGCTCCTCGTGCTCTCCGACCGCGGGCTGGATGCGCGGCAGGCGCCGATTCCAAGCTTGCTCGCCACGGCCGGCGTGCATCATCACCTCGTACGCGAAGCCACCCGCACGCGCTGCGCACTGATCATCGAAACCGGCGAAGCTCGCGAAGCGCACCACATGGCGCTGCTGCTGGGCTACGGCGCCGGAGCCGTCAACCCATATCTCGCGTTCGAGACGATCGAGGAACTGATCTGCGACGGCGAAGTCACCGATATCGACCCGACGCAGGGGATCCGTCATCACATCCTGGCGCTGACCAAAGGCGTCCTGAAGGTGATGTCGAAAATGGGAATCTCGACGCTGCAAAGCTACCGCGGCGCCCAGATCTTCGAGGCGGTGGGCCTGGACCAGAAGTTCATCGATCGATACTTCACGTGGACCGCGTCGCGAATCGGCGGAATCGGGATCGACACCGTGGCGGCCGAGGTACAGCGACGACATGAGCGCGCCTTTCCAACCCGCGGTAAGGAGGACAGCGAACTCGACAGCGGTGGCGAATACCAGTGGCGTCGTGACGGCGAGTATCACCTGTTCAACCCAGAGACGGTGTTCAAGTTGCAACACGCGACACGCGCCAACCGGTACGACGTGTATCGCGAGTACGCGACCCTGGTCAACGATCAGAGCCGTCAACGCGCGACACTCCGGGGACTGTTCGAGTTCCGGAGCGACGAAACGAATGCTCCGATTGGCCTCGACGAGGTTGAGCCGATCGAGTCGATTCTGGCCCGCTTTTCTACCGGCGCGATGTCGTACGGGTCCATCAGCGCGGAGGCGCACGAGACCCTCGCCATCGCCATGAACCGGCTGGGCGGGAAGTCCAATACCGGTGAAGGCGGCGAAGACCCGGCCCGCTTCACCCCGGACGACAACGGTGACCTCCGTCGCAGTGCCATCAAGCAGGTAGCGTCCGGACGATTCGGGGTGACGAGCGAGTACCTGGTCAACGCGGACGACATCCAGATCAAGATGGCCCAAGGGGCCAAGCCCGGAGAAGGCGGGCAGCTCCCAGGTTTCAAGGTCTATCCGTGGATCGCGAAGGTGCGCTACTCCACCCCGGGCGTACAGCTGATCTCACCGCCGCCGCATCACGACATCTATTCGATCGAGGATCTGGCCCAACTCATCCACGATCTGAAGAATGCGAACCCGCAGGCGCGGATTCACGTCAAGTTGGTGGCCGAGGTCGGGGTCGGCACGGTGGCAGCCGGGGTGGCCAAGGCTCACTCCGACGTCGTACTGATCTCCGGCCACGACGGAGGCACCGGCGCGGCGCCGCTCACCAGCCTCAAGCATGCGGGCGTGCCCTGGGAGCTCGGGTTGGCCGAGACCCAGCAAGTGCTGGTCATGAACCGGCTGCGCGACCGGATCGTGGTCCAGGCAGACGGTCAGATGAAGACCGGCCGCGACGTGGTCATCGCCGCCCTGCTCGGCGCGGAAGAGTTTGGGTTCGCCACCGCCCCACTCGTGGTCTCCGGCTGCATCATGATGCGGGTCTGCCACCTGGACACCTGTCCGGTCGGCGTCGCCACCCAGAATCCGGAGTTGCGCAAGCACTTCACCGGCCGCCCGGAATTCGTCGAACACTACTTCCGGTTCGTCGCCGAAGAAGTGCGGGAGCTGATGGCAAGCCTGGGCTTCCGAACCATGGACGACATGATCGGCCGGGTCGACCGGCTGAACACCGGCAAAGCGGTCGGCCATTGGAAGGCCAAGGGCGTGGACCTGTCGCAGATCCTCCACAACCCGGAGGTCCCCGACACGGTCGCCCGGCGCGCCACCACGACCCAGGACCACGGGCTGGATCGGGCGTTGGACAACACCCTCATCGAGCGGTGCGCGTCCGCCATCGAGCAGCGAACTCCGGTGTCGTTCAGTCTCCCGATCCGGAACGTCAACCGGACGGTCGGGACAATGCTGGGCTCGGCGATTACGCGCCGTTGGGGCGGCGACGGTCTGCCAGACGGTGCCATCCAGATTCAGTTCTCTGGCTCCGCCGGGCAAAGCTTTGGCGCGTTCGTCCCTCATGGTATGACGCTCACGATCGAGGGTGACGCCAACGACTACTTCGGCAAGGGCCTGTCGGGCGGACGGCTGGCGGTGTTTCCTCCGCGCACCTCCACGTTCGTCGCCGAAGACAACATCATCATCGGCAATGTGGCGTTGTACGGTGGGACCAGGGGCGAAGTCT
>CAUZAY010000403.1:0-3594 GCA_963577695.1 Vicinamibacteria bacterium
TCGTGATTCGCGCGTCCGGCCGGGCGCCCCGAGCGATGAGTGCCTCGATGAGTGGCCCACGACGCTCGGCCACGAGCGCGGTTCGCCCGATCCCGCCCCGAAGATACCCCGGGTCGCCACCATGCCGTCTCGACCAGTCGTGCAGCCAGGCCCCGACGCTCCCCGCCGCGGCGTGCAGCGCACTCACCCCGCCCATCGACCCGTTCGGATCGGCGCCGTGCTCGAGCAGAAACAGGGCAAACGCATCCTGGCGGTTGACAATGGCGTACGGCAGGACATGCGTCTCATCCGACCCGGTTTCATTGACGTCGATGCCAGCGGCCAGCAGTGTTTCCGCAAGCGCGATGTCGCCGCCGGCGGCGGCGAGCAGCAGCGGCGTGAAGCCGTCCGCTGTGGCGGCACCCGGCGCCGCGCCGCGGCTGAGTAGGAGGCGGGCAACCCCGTGATGAGACTCCGACACGGCCCACATTAGCGCGGTGCTCCTGGTTGCCGTCGTCGCCGCATTGACCTCAGCGCCGTAGGCCAGCAGCGCCTCGACCACCTCGACACTCCCGGTTCGCGCCGCGGTCATCAGCGGCGTCAGGCCACTGGTCTGGCTGCTGTTCGGGTTCGCTCCGGCCGCGAGCAGCATCTGAACCATCGGAACGCTGGCGTTCTCGGCCGCCTGCTCGAGCGGGGTCACGCCATGATCATCGGCGGCATTGACGTTGGCGCCGGCATGCAGAAGCATGGCGGCGGCGTCCGAATCGTCCCAGTGGGCCGCCCAGAGAAGCGCCGTTGCTCCGTCTGCTCGCGCGGCGTTGACGTCGAGACCTTGTTCGACCAGTGTGCGCACCGTCCGGTGGTCCTGCGCCGCCGCGGCGCTCACGAGCCGCAGGTCCTGGCCGGCAGCCAACCCGGCGCTCGTGCTGAAGACCAGCGCAACCACAGAGGCAACAATCCGCACCGCCCCACTATAGTCGACCCCGACGCGGCCCGGGGCTGAACCTCCGGCGACGTCGTGTGCCGACGAGCGGCGGCATGCACGTCATCGTCGACAGTAGTGGACTGTCGATTGGGGTGACGGAGACTGCTATCGGGTAGTGACAGCGATGTCCGTGGAGATAGCTCGGGTGTCGCCTCGCCTCGAAGACGACCTTCTGCAGACGTGTGGTGGAACTCGGAGCCGGGCGGCTCCCGCATGTGGAGCCGCCGAGACATCCCGGGGACCTACCGCGCGGCGCCTGTTTCGGCCTCGAGGTCCAGGGTTCGGGCGCCGGCCAGCACGTTCGTCAGGCCGTAGTTGCCCTCGTGGCAGGCGTACTCGAAGAGCGGCCCGTTCGTCACCCCGCGCGACGCCTGGTTCGTGGTCAGCGGGATCATCGCGGACCACGGTTGCGCAAACATCTCTGGGTCTTCCATCGTGAACTCGTAATCGAGGGTCTCGGCGTCGATGCGAGTGAAGCGCTCGACCAGCCGTAGTGAGGGCCGCGAGGCGCGCCACGCGGTCGCCCACCAGTAGCGTCCCTTGTCGGCGAACGACCGCGTCTCGACCACAAGCGTGTCGCCGTCCCAGCGGCCCCGGCCTTCGCCCAGCCACTGCGGAACCGTTGGAGCGGGCTGGTCATCGAGCGTGATGATCCGCAGATCGCGGAACATCTCACCAAGGATCGCCACATGATCCGCCGTTTGGAAGATCTGGTAGTTCGCGTTGTATCCCGCATATCGGAGCGGCAATCCATCGGTGAGACACCGCTCGCCGGTGTCGAGATCCACATACGAGTCGCGCGGACCCACGCCGTAGCGTGCCGACGAGACACGGCTGTGTTCGCGTCCCGCTTCGGTGAATGGGATCCGGCCATTTGGCGGATCCGTGATCAACGCCGTGCGGCCACCCGGGATAACCGTCGTGCCCGGGTCGAACCAGAACTGGTTGTAGGTGCCAGGATCGCCGGCTCTGGGCGCCGCATCCACCCGCCGCCCGGCTGCGCGCGCCTCCAGGTCCGCCGCCTCCGCCGGCGTCAGGAACTCGCGACCCTCCAGGTCACGCGGACGCTCGAGTGGCGTCAGGCTCGACCCGGTCCACACGCCCTGCAGGTCCGGAGCCCCCCACGGCGTGCGGGGTATAGTGTCGCCGGTCCGACTCTGTCCCAGCAGCGTCGCACCGGACAGGGTGGCGAGACTCACCAGCAACGCCACCCCGGCCCAACCGCTCTTGTATCGGTCGTTCACTCGTCACCTCCTCCCGACCCGATTGCGACTCGCCCCGCGGTCGCGGAGTGGGGCGTTCTGGGGTCCCCGCGCTACGGCCGCGGGAGGGTCGGGGCGCAGCCCTGCGTAGTCCCCTGGGACTAGTTGCCCACTTCGACCAGCGCGACGCGGTTGACGCCGCTGCAGGCCAGCACGAGGTCGCCGTCGGACGTCGCCATCATGTTGCGCACGATGCCGCCGCCGGACGGGATCACCCAGGTTTGAAAGCGCTGGGTCTGGGTATCGAAGCGTACGAGCGTGTTCGGTCTGACCGCCGACTCGCTGTACCACACGACGGTGCCGACGGTGGCGATGCCATAGGGTCGAGAGGCGGGCCCACCCGGCGAGGCCCACTCCTGGACCGCACCGGTGTCCGGATCGAAGCGGCCCAGGTAGCCGCGGGCGTAGTCGGTGTACCAGATCACGTCATCCGGCGTGATGGCGATGCGCCGGGGGCGCGCGTCCGGATCGGGGAGAGGGTATTCCCGGATCTCCATCGTGTCGGGGTCGACACGGCCGATACGGTTGCCGCGAAAATCGACGTACCAGGGTGCGCCACGCGAATCCGTGACGATGCCGTACGGGTAGGTGTTCTCGGTCGGGGTTGATGCGATCGTCATCTCGCCGGTTGCCGGGACGAGTCGGCCCACCATCCCCGACTGCAACGTGAACCAGAGCGTGCCACGCTGATCGAAGATGGGCGTGTGAGGCCCCCGTCCCTCCGACAGCGGGTACTGAGTGACGTCGCCGGTCTCCGGATCGAGTCTCCCGATGTAGTTCTGCGAAATACCGGTGAACCAGATGTTGCCCGCCGCGTCCTCGGTCAGACCGTGGGGCCCCGAATCGGCGGGCAGCGCGTACTCTGTCATCGCGCCGGTCGACGGATTCAGCCGGCCCAGCTTGCTCGACCACTGCCCCGTCCACCACACGGTGCCGTCCCGGGCCGCCAGCGGGTCGTGCGGACGCGAGCCGAGCGTCGGCAGAAGCCATTCGTTGATGGTGACCTCCACGTTCCCCGGAATCAGGACCGCCTCGGGCACCGGCTTCATCGGGAAGTTGGTGGCCAGATAACCGGCCACCACCTCCGCGTCACCGTCGGGGAGCGCCACCATCGAGGCAAACCGCTCTTGCCAGCCCTCCCGGCTATACCCCCAGGAGTTGACGATCAGGTTGAGCCGATGACACCCGATGCAGCTCGTCTCGACCAGTTCCCGACCGGGTCCATCCGGGAGTTCGACCGGTTGGCGGCCGCGCTGCGCGAACGCCGCTGCAGGAAGCACCAGCCACAGGCACGCGGCCAGTGCCGGGGCCGCGAGTGTTCCCTTTCGCATGGAGTGTCCTTCTGTCGCCAGGCTGCCGAGCCTC
>CAUZAY010000404.1:0-3586 GCA_963577695.1 Vicinamibacteria bacterium
AGTGAGCCCGTTTCAGCACACCGAGGTCTACGCCAAGCTCGAGTGGTACAACCCGTTCGGTGCCGTGAAGGACCGCGTCGCGGCGAATCTCCTCATAGACGGTGAAGCGCGACACACCGTGGGGCCGAACCAAAAGCTGGTCGAGCCCACCTCCGGCAACACCGGCATGGCGCTCGTCATGATGGCCAACGCGAGGGGCTACACCCTCACCACGCCCTTGTCGAGTGAGATCCCGCTCGAGAAACGCACCATGTTGCGGTTTTTTGGCGCCGACGTCATCGAGCTGCAGGACACGCTGTGCCCCGCCCCCGGCGCCCCCGAGGGGGCGATCGCGAAGGCGATGGAACTCGGCGCCGAGCCGGACTTCCACATGCTGAATCAGTATGTGAACGAAGCCAATCCAGACGCGCACTACAAGACCACCGGCCCGGAGATTTGGCGGCAGACCGCGGGCAAAGTGACTCACTTTGCCGCCGGGCTCGGCACCTGCGGCACCATCACCGGCACCGGTCGGTTCTTGAAGGAACAGCGTGCAGACATCCAGGTGCTCGGGATCCATCCGCAAGATGGACACGACATTCCCGGCGTGCGCAGCCTGCGTCAGCTTCAGCAAACGCAGCTGTTTCGTCCGGACGGGTACGACCAGGTAGTTGAGGTCAACGACAAGACCGCGTATCAGCTGTGCCTGCGCCTCAATCGGGAAGAGAGCATCACCGCGGGGCCGAGCTCCGCCATGGCGCTGGCGGGTGCGCTCAAGCTCGTGCCCGACGAGCCGGGCAATCTGGCGGTGGTGATCTTTCCGGACAACGCGTTCAAGTACGCGTCGTCTTTTGTGAAGCATCTCCCCGGGATGGTGGCGCCGGGCGCGGCGAGCGGGGCCGGGCGAAATCCGTTGCTCGATCGGATGCGGGAAAACGTCCGAGGCAATGCGGAACTGACCGTCGCGGTCGAGGACGCGCACGCCCAGTGGCAACACGACAAACCGTTTGTCCTGGACGTGCGCCCGACCGATCAATATGACGAGGCCCACGTGCCCGGAGCGATCAACATGCCGCTGGCCGAGTTGGGGGAGAATAGCCAGGCGCTCAACATCCTGCCGCGTGATCTGGATGCGCCGATTCTGAGTATCTGCCAGCGCGGGAACGCGTCGCTGTCCGGGCTGTTGTTTCTGAAGTCGCTCGGCTATCGCAACGTCCGGAGCGTCGATGGCGGAACGCTGGCGTGGCGGAACAAAGGCTTCGTCACCGACTCGGAGTGATGGCGCTCCAGACACTGGTGCTCCAGGCCGATGCTGACAGCGGGATCCGGCGGCACGGCCGCGAGGCGTACCCGCATGAGTGCTGCGGCGCGTTGATCGGACGCGACCGCGTCGTAATCGAGGCGCTGGCGTTGCCCAACAGTACGGATGAGGGCCCACGCCGGCGGTTCTTGGTCCGGGCGGTCGATTACCTCGCGGCAGAACGGCGAGCAGCAGCGCTCGAGGCCGAGTTGATCGGGTTCTATCACTCACACCCGGATAGCCCGGCGCGACCGTCGCAGTATGACCTCGACCACGCGTGGCCGGCGTTCGCCTACGTCATCGTAGCGGTGGAGCGGTCCACGCCCCGCGCGCTGACCTCCTGGCGGCTACGCGAAGATCGGTCGGCATTCGAAGAGGAGCCGGTCGAGGTGGAGAAAGATTGATGGAAGAAGACCAGCCGCGCGGGGCTCGGGGCGTACCCCGTCTAAAAGAGGATGACCATGGCAACCAAGATTCTGATTCCGACGCCCCTCCGCGGCTACACCGACCAGCTCGATGAGGTGGAGGCGGAGGGCGCCACCGTTGGTGAATTGCTCGCGAACCTCACGACGCGGTACGCCGACCTCCGCAAGCATCTGTACGCGGAAGACGGCACGCGCCGCAACTTCGTCAACATCTACCTGAACGATGACGACATCCGATATCTCGAGAAGGACCAGACGCCCGTGACCGCGGACGACACCGTGAGCATCATTCCCTCCGTGGCGGGTGGAGGGTGGTCGTGACCCAGGCCGGGCCGGCTGCCCTGACCAACGAGGAGGTAGGACGCTACAGCCGGCACCTCATCATGCCCGAGGTGGGTATGGAGGGCCAGCTGAAGCTGAAGGCGGCGCGCGTGTTGTGTGTCGGCGCTGGCGGGTTGGGCTCTCCGGTGGCGTTGTATCTGACCGCGGCCGGGGTCGGTACCCTCGGCATTGTCGACTTCGACACCGTGGACCACAGCAACCTGCAGCGCCAGATCATCCACGGGACACCGGACGTCGGGCGCTCGAAGCTGGAGTCGGCCAAGGCGCGGCTGAACGCCCTCAATCCGGAGGTCGAGGTCGTGACCTACGAGATGGCGCTGTCGTCCCAGAATGCGCTCGGGTTGTTTGCCGACTACGACATGGTCGTCGACGGGACGGACAACTTTCCAACGCGCTATCTGGTCAACGATGCGTGCGTGCTCACGGGCAAGCCGAACGTGTACGGCAGCATTTCCCGGTTCGAAGGCCAGGCGACCGTGTTCGCCGCCGAGGATGGTCCCTGTTACCGATGCATGTTCCCAGAGCCGCCACCGCCGGGACTGGTGCCCAGTTGTGCCGAGGGCGGTGTGCTCGGCATCTTGCCGGGTGTTGTCGGGACCTTGCAGGCCACCGAGGCGATCAAGCTCATCCTCGGGGTGGGTGAATCGCTGGTGGGCCGGTTCTTGCTGTTCGACGCACTCAAGATGCGGTTCCGCGAGCTGAAAGTGCGACAAGACCCGGACTGCCCGGTGTGCGGCGAGCACCCGACTGTCACCGCCCCGATCGACTACGACCAATTCTGTGGAATCACGCCGGCAGCCACACCGATGTCCGGGTCGACGGACGCGACCGTCGAAGAACTCAAGACACGCCTCGATCGCCAGGACTCGTTCCTGCTGCTCGATGTGCGCGAGCAGCGCGAGTTCGAGATCTGCCGCATCCCCGGTTCCGTGTTGATTCCGCTCGGCGAGCTTCCAGCTCGAATGTCCGAGCTGGACGGCCACGCCGACATGATCGTGCACTGCAAGTCGGGCGTTCGGAGCGGAAAGGCCGTCGCGCTGTTGCGGAATGCAGGCTATACCCAGGCGCGCAACCTCCAGGGCGGTATCCTGGCCTGGATCGACCGCGTCGATCCAGCCCTCCCCAAATATTGATGGGACCGGCTACAATGAACCACTGGTATTTCGATGCTGCGACTCTCCAAGAAGGCTGAATACGCGCTGATGGCGGTCAAAGACTTGGCCTCGCGCCCGGAGTCCGAGGCCGCGAGCGCTCGCGAGATCGCGGAGCGCTACGGGATTCCGGTCGAGTTGATGGCGAAGGTCTTGCAGCGACTGGTGCGGCAGGACTTGCTGGCCTCTCACCACGGAACGCGTGGCGGGTATCATCTCGCCCGTTCGTCCGAGCGAATCTCGGTGGCCGATGTCATCGAGGCGATCGACGGTCCCGTGACGCTCACCGCCTGTACCAGTGTGGATGACGAGTGCGAACAATTCGCCACCTGCAATATTCGCGATCCACTGTGGCGCATCAAGGACCAGATCGTACAGGCGCTGACCTC
>CAUZAY010000405.1:0-3524 GCA_963577695.1 Vicinamibacteria bacterium
GGCAGCGACTACGAGCTGGGGGTCACGGTGGACCAGATCGCGGCCCAGTCGATCGGCGGCGACACGCCGATTCCGTCGCTCGAGCTCGGCACCGACATGATCGTGCAGGTCGGCTCCTGCGACAACGGATACGCCTGCGTGTATCAGAACAGTCTGTCCTGGGCGTCGCCCACCGCGCCGTTGCCGACCGAAGCTGACCCCCGGGTGGTCTTCGAACGGCTCTTCGGCGACGGCGGCACACCGGACCAGCGACGAGCCGAGTTGCAGAAGAACGCGAGTATTCTCGACTGGGTGCTGGACGACATGTCCAAGCTGCAGCGCACGCTGGGTACGGGAGACCGGACCCGAATGGACGAGTATGTCAGCACGGTGCGGGAGGTCGAGCGGCGCATCCAACTGGCCGAGCAACAGACGGCCGATTCGCCGCTGCCTGATCTGACCCGGCCAACCAGCGTACCGGTCGAGTGGGAAGACCACGTCAAGCTGATGTACGACCTGCAGGTGCTGGCGCTGCAGGCCGACCTGACCCGGGTCATCACGTTCCAGATGGCGCGCGAGGCCAGCACCCGCACCTATCCGCAGATCGGCGTGCCCGAGCCGCATCACCCCGTGTCGCATCATGTGAACGACCCGGAAAAATTGGCCAAGTTGGCGAAGATCAACGCGTATCACGTGTCGTTGTTCGCCTACATGGTCGACAGAATGGCCTCAACGGCTGACGGCGACGGCTCGCTGCTCGACCACTCGACGTTGATGCTCGGCAGCGGCATGGGTAACCCGGACGTACATGACCACCGGAATCTGCCGATCATCGTGGCCCGCGGCGGCGGCGACAAGTCGTGGGGCGGCCGTCATGTGAAGTACGACGAGTTGACGCCGCTGGCGAACCTGCACCTGGCCTTGCTGGACGATGTGGGCGTTCACCTCGACCGTTTCGTCGACAGCACCGGCCACGCCGTCGAGGTCATGGAGCCGTTGTCGCTGTAAGTTATTGAACTCAGGCGGGGCTGCGCCCCGACCCCCACGCGGCCACTACGCGGGGACCCCGAGTGCCCCACTCCGTGGCCGCGGGGCGCGCATTGTCGCGCGCCCTGGCTGGTGGTTTCCCGCAGCCTTGCTACGAGGCGCGCCATAGGTCGTACGCAGCTGTTGACCGGGAGACACACCATGCCTCTTTCAAGACTCTTCCTGTTCGCCCTCGTGGCGCTGCTCGCCGGGCCGCTCACGTCGCTGTCGACGGCCGCAGCGGTGGACGTGCCGCTGATCGACGCGGTCAAGGCGGGTGATGTCGCGCGTGCGCGGGCGCTGATCGACCAGGGCACCGACATCCACGCCACAGAGCCGGATGGCACCACTCCGCTGCACTGGGCGGCCTATGCCGGGCAACTGGAGATCACCCAGATCCTGCTGGAAGCCGGCGCGGTGGCGAACGTCGGAAACCGCTACGGCGTGCGGCCACTGTCGCTCGCCTGCGTGAACGGTGACGGCCCGGTCATCGAAGCACTCCTGAACGCCGGGGCGAACCCCAACAGCACGCTCATGGAAGGCGAGACGGCGTTGATGACGGCCGCACGGTCCGGCAGCGTTGACGCGGTCGAGCTGCTGCTCGATGCCGGTGCCGACGTGAACGCCCAGGAGCACTGGAAAGGTCAGACGGCGCTGATGTGGGCTGCCGCCGAGGGCCACGCCGCGGTCATTCCCACGCTGTTTTCCCACGGAGCGAACCCCGGACTTCGGTCGAACCGGGGATTCACCGCGTTGCTCTTCGCCGCGCGCGAAGGACAGACCGATGTGGTGCAGACGCTGCTGGAAGCCGGCGCCGACCTCACTGAACAATTGTCGATCAATTCGACGCTCACAGCGGGAGGCGTCGAGCAACGTCGCGCGTCAGACGCCGGATTGAACGCATTTCTCCTCGCGGCAGGCAGTGCGCATTTCGAGCTGGCGGCCTATCTCCTCGACCGTGGCGCTGACCCGAACGCGGCACCCCGTGGCTGGACGGCCCTCCACCAGCTCTCGTGGGTGCGCAAGGCCGGCATCGCCGGCAGCAACAATCCGGCGCCCCGAGGCTCGGGTGCGATGACGAGCTTGGCATTCGCGCGTAAGCTCATCGCGCAGGGCGCGAACCTCGACGCTCGGGTCACGACGCGGCCACCGGCCGGTATCACCGGGCTGAACTTCATCGGCGGCACGCCGTTCCTGCTCGCCGCCCGCACCGCCGACGCCGAGTTCATGCAGCTGCTCGCCGAAGCGGGTGCCGACCCGACGTTGCCCAACGACGAGGGCTCGACGGCACTCATGGTCGCGGCCGGGTTGGGCACGTCATCACCGGGAGAGGACCCCGGCACGGAAGCGGAGGTACTGGAGGCGGTGCAAGTAGCGCTGGACCTGGGTCTGGACATCGACGCGGTCGACGACAAAGGTGAGACTGCCATGCATGGCGCCGCCTACAAACACCTCCCCGGAGTCGCGGCGCTGCTCGCGGAGTCCGGCGCGGACATCAGCGTGTGGAACCAGAAGAACGACCGGGGCGCCTCCCCGCTCGACATCGCCATCGGCATGCACCGGGGCATGAACATCCTGAGCTCTCCCGCGACCGCAGACGCCATTCGCGAGGTCATGCGGGCGGCGGGCGTCGACCCTGACGCGGCGCCGTGACCCGTACGGGCCCACCCGACAGCGACAACCTCCTGCTCACCGACTGGACCGGTCCGTTCGGCGGCGTCCCCGCCTTCGACCGAATGGAACTGGGCGCGCTGAAACCGGCGCTCGAGTCGAGCATGGCCAGCCAGTTCGCCGAGATCGAGGTCATCGCGTCAAACCTAGAGCCCCCGACCTTCGACAACACCATCGTCGCGCTGGAACGGTCAGGCCGGGCGTTGAGCCGCGTTTCTGCCTACTACGAGGTCTGGATTTCCAACGTGTCGACCCCCGCATTCCGAGAGGTGCAGGGGGACATGGCGCCGCGCCTAGCCGAATTCGAATCGACGCTCACACAGAACTCGGCGCTGTTCGCTCGTATCCAGACCGTGTATGACCCGGGGCGTGACCTGGGATCTGACCGTGCCGCGCCCGCGCGGCTGCGCCCCGACCAGCAACGGCTGGTGCAGGTGATCTTACGACCGTTTCGCGCGTCACGGGGCCACCCTCGAACCAGACGCGAAGCGGCGGTATGCCCCGCAATCGAGCAACGGCTGGCGGCGCTGCACACGCGGTTCTCGAACAACGTGCTGGCAGACGAAGAGGATCCGGGCACCTACCTTGACTCCGATCAGATCGGCGGTCTGTCTGGAGCGTTCGTTCAAGCGGCGGCTCTCGCCGCGACGTCCCGCGGCGACAACGGCGACGAGCACGACAACAACGCGATTCTGGCCGAGATCGTGGGGCTGCGCCATGAACGCGTGCGGCTCCTCGGTTACGACGACTACGCGACCTGGCGACTCGAGACCCGAATGGCCAAAACCCCCCGTCAGGCGCTCGACCTGATGGACGCGGTCTGGCCGGCCGCGTTGGCCCGGGTCGAA
>CAUZAY010000406.1:0-3509 GCA_963577695.1 Vicinamibacteria bacterium
CGGCGACTTCGCGACGAGGGGTACGACGTCACGGTTGTCAACGCCGGAGTCTCCGGTGATACGTCGGCTGCCGCACTACGCCGGGCGGAATGGGCGCTGGACGGAGACGTGCGCATCGTGATCGTCGCACTCGGCGGCAACGACGGCCTGCGCGGTCTTCCCGCAGACCAGATGAAACAGAATCTGTCGGAAATCGTCTCAATGACCAAGGACCGCGGCATCGCCGTGCTGCTGGCCGGTATGGAAGCGCCTCCGAACTACGGTTCGACCTATACCACGCAGTTTCGCCAGGTGTTCGTGGATGTGGCCCAAGATTTCGACGTGGCCTTTATGCCGTTCTTGCTCGTCGGCGTGGCTGCGGATCCGGCGTTGAACCAGCCAGATGGCATCCATCCCAACCCCGACGGGGCCCTCATCGTGGCCGCGCGTGTGCGAGAGGCGCTCGAGTCGCTGCTTCCCACCCTGGCCGCCGACGCCCCGTAGGGTCTCGCACGCCGCTCCATCGAGTCGACCGTATGATCGAATTACGTAACGTGTCGAAAACCGTCATGAGCGGCACGGAGCCGTTGACCATCGTTCAGCCGCTCGATCTGTCGGTCGCAGCGGGCGAATATCTCTCAATCGTCGGTCCATCAGGAAGCGGAAAATCGACGTTGTTGGGGCTGATCGCCGGTCTCGATGTCCCGACCACGGGGGAGATTCTCATTGACGGTGAAGCGATCACCGCGCTCGACGAGGACGCGCTGGCACGGCTCCGCGGCCGGAAGATCGGGTTCATCTTTCAGTTCTTTCACCTGGTGCCATCTTTGACCGCGTTCGAGAACGTCCTCGTGCCGTTGGAGATCGCGGGTGCCGCGGATGCGCGAGATCGGGTGACCGCGCTGTTGTCCGATGTCGGCCTCGAGGGCCGGGCTCACCACTATCCGGCGCAACTCTCTGGCGGGGAGCAACAGCGAGTCGCGATTGCTCGGGCGTTGGCGAACGATCCCCCGATTCTGCTCGCCGACGAGCCGACCGGCAACCTCGATAGCGCCAACGGCAGACATATCGTGGAGTTGCTGCAGTCGGTCAACACCGCCCGCCGAATGACCATCGTGTTGGTGACCCACGACGCCGAACTTGCGTCGACGGCCGCAGTCATGCTCCGCATGAGAGACGGTCAGGCAGAGCGGGTGACGCTCGAGCCGGAACGCGAGGCCACGGTGTGACATTTGTGTTCCGAATGGTTGGACGCGAGCTGCGTGCCACGTGGCGGCGCCTCGGGTTCTTCTTTATCTGTGTGGCGGTCGGGGTGGGTGCCATTGTCGCGCTGCGCTCGGTGATCCAGAGCGTCGGGGTGGCCATGACGTCAGAGACCAGGGCGCTGACCGCAGCCGACATCATGATTGAGTCCGGTCAGCCCTGGTCGGAAGAGGCGCTGGCGCTGATCGAGACCGCACTGGTGGCCGAGCCGGAGATCGCGCGGACCGCATCCATCCAGACCGCCACCATGGCCCGTCCGGCCGACCTCACCAAGACGGTGGCCAAGGTGATCGAACTGCGGGGCGTGGAGGCCGCCTTCCCCTTCTACGGGCACTTCGTGCTCCAGGACGGCCTCGCCTATCGACACGACCTGCTCGTCGGTGGGGGGGCCCTGGTGCGTCCGGAGTTGCTCGTCCAACTCGATCTACGGGTCGGTGACGACATCGTCATCGGCGAGGGCACGTTCGAGATACGCGGCGTCATCCTGCGCGAGCCAGGGGGACAGCTGGGGGCGTTCAGCTTCGGGCCGCGAGTGCTGGTCGACCACGACGACCTCCTGGCGACCGGCTTGCTGGGGTTCGGCACCCGCGCCGAGCGGCAGCTGCTGCTGCGGTTGCCGGACGCGCGGATCGACCCGCTGGTGCGCGCGCTGAGAGACCCGCTTCGCGATGAGTTCGTCAGTATCCGGTCGTATCGCAGTACGGAGGACCGCATCGCCTCGAACCTGCGGCGAGCTGAGAATTACCTCAGCTTGGTCGGGTTCATCGTGTTGATTCTGGGCGGCATCGGGGTCTGGAGCGTGACCCGGGTCTTCGTACAGCAGCGGATCCGCAGCGTCGCGATTCTCAAGTGCCTCGGAGCGACGGGCGGGCAGGTGCTGGCCATCTACGTCACCCAGGTGGCCGTCCTGGGGGTTGGGGGATCGGTACTCGGAGTGGCCATGGCCGGTGGGGTGATGGCCGCGATTCCGACCACCGTCGCCGACCAGGCCGCCGCGGCGGCCGGTCTGGCCGACCTGTCGTATGGGTTGACGGCGTCGGCGGTGACGCAGGGCCTCGTGGTGGGCGTCGTCGTGTCGTTGCTGTTTGCGTTGGGGCCGCTGCTCGAGATGCGGGCGATCAAACCGCTGGCGCTGCTGCGCTGGGGCATGTTGCCGGCCGGAGCGCGAGACTGGACGCAGGTCGGGGTCGCGATCCTGCTCGCCGGGGGGTTGCTGCTGGTCGCGAGCTGGCAGGCCTCCTCCTGGGAAGCTGGGCTGTGGGTGTGCGGCGGGTTTGCCGCGGTGGCCGCCGTCCTGCATGGGGTCGGGCAGGGGCTCATCAGAGTCATCCAGCCACTCGGCGTCGGAAGCCGTTTCGCGTTCCGACACGCCGTGCTCAACCTGGTTCGGCCCGGCAACCAGACCCGGGTCATTCTGCTGGCGGTCGGGTTGGGGAGCTTCTTCATCATCGGCATCCACGCCGTGCAGGCCAACCTGGTGAATGCGTTCGCGCTCGAGATCGGTGACAACCCGCCGGACATGTTTCTCATTGATATTCAGCAGGACCAGGCTGATGGCGTCGGCGCGCTGTTGTCGGAGCAGACCGGACGCGCGCCGAATCTCCTCCCGGTCCTGCGCGCTCGCGTGACGGGCGTGTCTGGGGAGAACACGACGCTGGATACGGTCCGCCAGATACGTCGTCGCGGGATGGGCCGTGAATATACGGTCACGTATCGTGGGGTGCTCGAAGACAACGAACGCGTGGTCGACGGCGCGTTTTGGGATGACACACCGTCCGATCAGGCGGAAGTGTCGGTCGAGGAGAGCGTCCGGTCACGGCTGGGCCTTGAGCTGGGCGACACGATCCGATTCGACCTGCTCGGACGCGAGGTCGCGGCGACGGTGTCGAGCGTCCGGACGGTCGATTGGGACGACACGCGTAGCGGCGGGTTCATGTTTCTGTTTCGACCCGGCGTGCTGGAGCAGGCTCCGCACAGTTTTATCGCATTCGTGCGGGGACCGGAGGGGACGGACGCCCGGGCGCGGTTGCAGCGAGACCTCGTCGCCGGTTTTCCGAATGTGTCGGTCATCGACGGGCTTGAGGTTATTGCGACCATCCGTCGCATACTCGACTCCGTCACGCTGGCTATTTCTATCGTCGGCGGTATCGCACTGCTGAGCGGGGTGTTGATTCTCGTCGGTTCCGTGGCCATGACGAAGTATCAGCGTCTGTACGACACCGCTATATTCAAGACCCTCGGGGCGACGAGTCGCACCATCATCGTGA
>CAUZAY010000407.1:0-3472 GCA_963577695.1 Vicinamibacteria bacterium
CACCACCGCAACGACAGACGCGGCAGCCGCATACGAACGTGTATGCCCTCCACCGGTAGCATCATCCAGCACTACGAGATCGGCGACCGCCTCGGCAGCGGGGGCATGGGCGAAGTGTATAGGGGCCGGGATACCAGGCTGGGTCGCCCCGTGGCGCTCAAGTTCATCGACCCGGCGCACGACAGGGATCCGGACCGCCGGGCCCGGTTCCTCAAGGAAGCCCAGGCGGCGGCCATGTTGCGTTTGCCCGCGGTGGCCACGACCTACGACATTGGGGAAGACGACGGCACCCTGTTCATTGTCATGGAATTGGTGGAGGGGGAAACGCTCGTCGAGCGGTTGCGGCGCGGGCCGCTGTCCGTGCGCCAGGCGCTGGGCATGACCGTGCAGATTGCCGACGCACTCGACGAAGCCCATGGACTCGGCATCATTCACCGAGACATCAAAGCCGCGAACCTAGTGCTGGACGACCACGATCGGGTCAAGGTCCTCGACTTCGGATTGGCGAAGTTCACCGGACCCGAGGCGGATCGCGGCGCGGCCGAGACGATGGCGCAGACCAGTCTGGGGCTCGTCCTGGGCACGGTCGCCTACATGTCGCCCGAGCAGGCCCTGGGACGACCGGTCGACACCCGATCCGATCTGTTCTCGCTCGGCATCGTCGTCTACGAGTCACTGGCCGGGCGCCTGCCATTCGAAGGAGACACGGCCACCGCCATCATCGATACGCTCGTGCACGCCGACCCCCCCGTCGCTCTCTCGGTTGAACTACGACGTCCGCACGCGAGCTACTACTGGTCGACCTCCGCTCGGTCATGCAGGAGCTTGGCCAGCACGGACCGGTGGCCACCGCGTCGTCCCTCTCCGGGATGCACGTCGGGGTCCGTCCTGTGCCACCACCGGCGCCCGTGAACTCGGTTGCGGTCATCCCGTTCACGAACATCACGCGCGAGCCGACCGACGCCTGGATCGGTTCGGGGACTGCGGAAACAGTCAGCGCGGACCTGAAGATCATCAAGGAACTGACATTGCTCGGCCGGGAGCGCGTCTTCGATGCGTTGCGCGTGCTGGGGTCCGGCGGCCGGAGCGGCCCCGAAGAGATCGATGAACGGGTCGCGATCGAGGTCGGCCGACAACTGCGGGCCACGTGGCTGGTCACCGGGGGATACCAGCGTCTGGGAGAACTCATCCGGATCACGGCGCGCTTCGTCGAGGTCGAGTCCGGCACCGTCACCCGGACGGTGAAGATCAATGGCGCGATTGGCGACATCTTCAGCCTGCAGGACAAGATTGTGTATGAGCTGAGCCAGGGGATGAAGCTGCACCTCGGGGACAGCGAGGTTGCGGCGATCGAGCGACAGGAAACGGCGTCGGTCGAGGCCTACGAAAATCGCTCCCGGGCCATGATGAACATCATGGACGGCAGCCCGCAGGCGCTTGAGCACGCGATCCTCCTGCTGGAGAAAGCCACCAGCCAGGACCCCAACTATGCCGCGGCCTGGGCCGCGTTGGGGCTCGCCTACGACTTCAAGGGCTCATTCACCAGTCTGCGGGAACTGTCTGAGAAGGCGGTGGACGTCGGGCGCCGCGCGATACAGCTGTACCCCACCCTGACAGACGGGCACCGGTGGCTGGGGACTTCCCTGCTGTCGCTCGGCTGGTTCGACGAGGCCATCGGCGCCATCAGCGAGGCGGTCCGTTTGGAGCCCGACGACGCCGGGGCCCACCAGTCGCTGGCCCGCGCATACTGGATCGGGCGTGGAGACATCGTCGCCGGCATCGCCGAATTGGAGCGGGCGATTGCGATCAATCCCGACCTTGGCTATGCCCACCTGCAACTGGGGCTGCTCTACGCACTGCGGGGCAACTTTGTCCAGGCGGAGCAGTCGTGCAAGATCGCGGTCGACCTGCAGGAGCGATTCCTCTCAGGCAAGGAGGGGTTGCGGATTGTTGGGGCCCATACGCGCCTAGGCTATGTGTACTACCTACAGGGCCAACCCCAACAGGCGATCCCACTCTACGAGCAGGAAGTGGCCGCGCTGAACGGATCCGACCACGCGCTGAAGGAACGCAGCCTGATCGAGCTACACGTGAAGCTGTCCGCGGCCCATCAGAACCTGAACCAGACGGCCGAGGCGGGTCGACACTTCGGGGAGGCGGTGGCGGGATTCGAGCGCCGACTGGCACGCGGCGCCGACGACCCCGCGACGAAGTATTACATCGCCGCCCTGTACGGCCTGCGAGGCGACGTCGAGAGGGCCGTCCGGTATCTGCGGGAATCGATCACGGCGATGCCCGCACTGAACCGCTCTCGAGCGTCGGCCGACCCCGACTTCGACCCCATCCGAGACACCCCGGCCTTCGCGGACGCCCTGGCGGTACCGATCGCCGGGTAGTGGCTCCGCCCGCCGCTCGTGATAATCTTGAAGAGCGGCTACTCGCAAGATTTGGAAGGTGTGTCGATGCAGCAGCCAATCATGTTCGCGCTCTTCGGACCGATCGGAATCTGGGAACTGGTCATCATCCTGTTGATTCTGATGCTCATCTTCGGCGCTAACCGGCTGTCCGGTCTCGGCAAGGGCATGGGGCAGGCCATCCGGGGATTCAAGGACGAAATGGGACCTGGAAAAGACAAGGGCGGCGACTGACGGCGCGACACCGCTCCGGTACAGACAAAGGACCGAGGCGCGCAGCGGGCACCTCGGTCCTTTTTTTGTTCGAGCACGAACGACGGTGCGTCGTTAGTCGAGCCCCAATGACGCCATGTGCGCCACCAGGTCCTGCCCGGCCGTCGATGGATTCACCTCTTTGTCGATCTTGAGGATCTTGCCATCGCCACCGATGATGTAGGTCCATCGGAACGGGAACGCCCGGTCTGCCGTCACCACGCCATACGCTTCCGCGACCTCTTTTGTCGGGTTGCTCAGCAGCGGGAAATCGGACTCGAGTGATTCCGCGAACTCTTGGTTGGTCTGAGGGTCATCGACACTGATCATGAAGTACTTCATGTCGATTTGGCTCAACTCGTCGCTGGATTCACGCAGCGACTTGCATTGGGCCGTTCAACCACCGGTAAACGCCTTGGGAAACCAGGCGAGCACCACGGGCGTCCCCGCATAGTCGGACAGACTATGGGTGTTGCCGTCGGTGCCAGGGAGACTGAATGCCGGCGCCATGTCGCCGACCTCGAGCCCCTGCGCCTGAACTCCCCGGACGCCAACCGCAGCCACGGCCATCACGACCATGATGCAGCATGCGACGAGCATTCTCATTGACTCCACTCCTTGAGTGAGGCGGTCATCGTTACGTACAGACAATTAAACACGGTAACAGACTCCGCACCAAGTTGGCAATCGCTCCGGGGCGCCGCAGGCCAGTAAGTATCCCCCGGCCAAGCCGGGGGCTTTAGCGGTGAGCCGCTCAAAGCGGCCTGTGGGACGTGGCCGCTACGCGGCCACGTGAGCCACCCTCC
>CAUZAY010000408.1:0-3456 GCA_963577695.1 Vicinamibacteria bacterium
GGATCCCCCCGTCGCGGTGGCCGACATCGTCGACTCCTCAGGTTGGCTCTCGGACTAAGCAGGGTCACTCGGCACACTGAGACGGCACGATGTTCAGAGACCTGAACGCGCCGACGGCCCACAAGGCGGGGTGTGCCACCTCCGCCCATGGCCGCCAGCGAAGCGGCGCCGATCCGGTGTCGCTCTTCGCAGTGCCGTCCCCGACCGAGTGGTGGCATGGTCTACCGGAACTGGCTTCGCCCCAGGTGCGCCTACGAGAGTTGCGTCCGACCGACGCGGCGGCAATGGCGGCCGCGCTCGGGTGCCCTGAAGTCGGCGAGCATCTGTCGCCTGGGCCCCAGCCGCCCTGGTGGGGTGGGTGCTGGTGATGGGGTTGATGGTGTACGCGACGATTCAAGATATCGACAAGATCGCTTCTGGCGTGTTCGTCTAGTGCTTAGACGGGGCTGCGCCCCGGACCCCAAGCAGGCCCTCGCGGGGACCCCCTAGCCCCACTCCGGGCCCGCGGGGCGCGCATCGTCGCGCGCCTCACGCGTTTTTCCACGCCCTGCTAGGGTTTTCCGATGAGGCGATCCGAACACAGCTCCACGTCCGTTGGGGTTTTCTGACGAGGCGTCTGTGTGGCCAGGCGCAAGGAGGGAGCAGCCAGGTGGGCTGTGACCGACGCAGCAACGCCGCCAGACGGGCGCCTCGTCAGAAAACCTACTGCTCGGCCGTGGCCGGCGGCGGTACATTACCCAACGGCTTGAGCGCCGCGATGCCGGGTCCCGACGGGTTGCTCAGCGTGAACCATAGCGTGCCCTCCCCGTCGCGATCGATCTTGGGGGTGTGCGCGCGCAACTCGGGAAACGGGAAGTAGGTGAACTGCTCGGTCGTCTGGTCGAACTTCACCATCGAGTTGTAGATCGCGTTCTCGACCCACAGATTGTCGTCGGTGTCAGGCCAGATGTCGTAGGGATTCCCGTCCTTGAGCGGTAGTTCGTACTCCGTCACCTCGCCGTTGACCGGGTCGATCTTGGTGATGGCGTTCCCGAAGTAGTGCGCGGCCCACACTTTGCCTCGCGAATCGATGGTAGGACGCCGGGCCGGGTTGGCCATCGGAAACGACGTCCATTCTGACGTTTCCTGGTTGTACATGAACATCGCCGGCGTGTGCAGACCGACGGCCCAGACGCGGTCCTGCGCATCGACGACGATCCCGTACCCGCTGAACCCGGCCAGCGGCTCCCATTCGGTGAACTCCTTGGTGGCCAGCTCGAATCGGGCGATCTTGCCGGACGAGGCGAAGTAGGTGTACCAGAAGTTCCCGCGTGAATCGACCCACATGCTGTGGGGACCGGCGCCCGTCGTGGGCATCGGGTAGCGGGTCATCGCGCCGGTCGCCGGGTCGAGCTCGCCGACATGGTCACCGGTCAGCTCCACCCAGTAGACCTTGCCTCGGTACTCGATGATGCCGTGCGGCGTGACGTTGATGTTGTCCGGGTTGTCGATCCAGTATTCCGTGGTGCGGGTGGTGAAGTCGGAGTCACGCGTGTCCACTTTGAGAATCGCGTTCGACCCGTTTCCGGAGACCCAGATCACACCGGGGTCCGCAATGCTGGCGAACACGCTGTGAACGCTGCCCCGCGGCGTTACCCCGTTCGACAGGGTCCGCTTCGGCGCGCGATTCAGCTCGTACTGAATGTAGACCGCCTTCGACAGCTCCGCTTCGTCCCTGATCAGCGGATCCAGTTCGAGGTCGCGCAGCGTCGAGCTCGGACCAAAGTTGTCCGTCAGATACTGGATGATGCTTTCCTTCTCTTCGAGCGACACCAGGTCGTAGGTGACTTGCGGCACGCCCGCCGCCATGTTGGCCACGCGACCATTCGGGTCAAACATGCGGTCGACGGCCTGCCGCCACCCTGCCTCGTTCTTCCGACCACGCCGGTGAAAGCCCGCCGGGCCGTGGCACCCGAAGCACGACTTCAGCATGACCTCGCGCGCGGGGCTGGGCGGATACAGCGTGTCGAAATCAACCAGCTCAGCCACACGATCATCGGCCGCGCCGCCGCCATAATTCCGTTGTGCCGTGGCGCCGCGAGCGCCCGCGCCCTCGACGGCGAACGGGCCGGTCGAGGTCAACGCCAGGTTGGCGGTGGTGGTGTCGCCTGATGTCACCTCGACGGTCTCGACGAGCGGCTCGAAGCCCGCTTCGATCGCTTGGACCTCGTAGGTGCCCGGCCGAAGGTTGAAAATCTGATACCGGCCATCGACGGTGTAGACGGTGTACGCGATCCGTCGCGCGGTGTCTCTGGCCTTCACGCGGAACGCCACCACCGCCCCCTGGTCGACCGTCACACTGCCGGCAATCACGCCGACCGCTCCGGTGGACTGGGCCGACGTCGGAGCCTGAGCGAGGCACAGCAGTGCCAGGCAGCTTCCGCCGATTCGCAACGCCAACAGTGACCTCGTGCGCCGGACGGTTAAACATCTGTCCATCGGTTCTCCTCTGGTATAAGCGGGACCGTAGCACGCGGAGACGACCGGATTCAATCGATCATCAGGTCTTCCGCCAGCGAAGGTTAGTATCATGGAGCCGCTTACCGCAGAACATCATGACAACGCTGAAACTGGCGCTAGCCGTCGCAGTCGCGGGCGTTCTGGTCTGGACCCCGACCAGCGCTGGTCAGACACGGCCGACGGGCCGGACGGCCACCGTCCCGTCGGCCGTCCCCGCCCCCGAATCCGTCGCAACCTACCGCGCACTTCTCGACCGCTACTGCGTCACCTGTCACAACGCCCGGCTCCGTACCGCCGGTCTTACGCTGGACGATACCGCGATGGATCTGGCCCAGGTCGGCGCCGCGCCCGAGGTCTGGGAACAGGTGGTGCACAAGCTCCGGAGCGACCTCATGCCGCCGCCGGGGAGACCGCGACCCGAGCGTGCGCGCTACGACGGCTTCCGGGCCTGGCTCGAAACCGCGCTCGACCAGGCGGCCATGGCCGCTCCGGACCCGGGTCGTGCGCCCACCCACCGCCTCAACCGGGCGGAGTATGTCAACGCCATCCGGGACCTGCTCGGCCTCGACATCGACGGCGAGGCGTTGCTCCCCGCCGATGACACCGGTCACGGATTCGACAACCTGGCCGGAACGTTGACGGTCTCTCCCGCACTGATGGAACGGTATCTGTCGGCGGCACGCCGAATCAGCCGTCTCGCAGTCGGCGACCCCACCATTCCGGAGAGCTTCGCCTCGAAAACCTACACCGCCCCGATCACGCTCATGCAAAACGACCGCATGAGCGAAGACCTGCCCTTTGGCTCGCGGGGCGGTCTCGCGGTGCGTCACCACTTCCCGCTCGACGGCGACTACACCATACGGGTCCGCCTGACTCGGAGCGTGTATGAGTACATCGTCAATCTCGACGAGGCCCACGACCTGGATGTGCGGGTGGATGGCCGCCGAGTGGCGCGGT
>CAUZAY010000409.1:0-3450 GCA_963577695.1 Vicinamibacteria bacterium
CTGATGGTCGCGGCCATCTTCGCCGCCGGCATGTCCACGCTCTCCTCCTCTCTCAATGCCTCAGCCTCCAGCACCGTGGCCGACTTCTATGTGCCCGCCACCGGCAATCGCCGGTCAGCCCCGCACTACCTGCGCGTGGCCCGGCGGTCGACCGTCGTCTGGGGCCTTCTACAGATCATCGTCGCGGTGGCCGCGATACCCATCTCGGACCGAATCGTCGACGAAGTGCTGGGGATTAGCTCGTTCACCAATGGATTGATCCTCGGCCTGTTTCTACTCGGCCTGGCCGGGTATCGGCGCGAACGGACCGCATTCGCCGCCGTCGGGACCGGCGGAGCCGTCATGCTCGCGGTCCGTCTGCTGACCGGACTCTCGTGGCAGTGGTACGTGCTGATCGGGACGACAGCGACCTGGACAGCCGGCTGGCTCGCGGCACGACACACGGAGGCCCCGAGTCGTGGCTAGCCGCGCGGCTCGATTTTCTCCGATCGCCGCATTGCTTCGCGAAGCGGTGGACCGGCGGGTCTTCCCCTGCGCGACCATCGAAGTGGGTACTTCCGACGGCGTACACCTGCACGACGCCTGCGGCACGCTGACCTACGAGTCGGCCGCTCCGGCCGCCACGATCGACACGGTGTTCGATCTCGCCTCGCTGACCAAAGTCATCGCGACCACCACCGTGGTCATGCAGCTACTCGATCAGGGACAGGTACGGCTCGAGGACCCCGTCCGCCGATGGATAGACGACTGGCGACGCGATGACCGTCACGAGGTCACGCTGGCCGACCTGCTCGAACACGCCAGCGGGCTCACGGCGCACCTGCCCCTATTCCGAGACCACACGGGCCGAGCCGATTTCCAGCACACGATCTCCACTCTGCCCCTGGAGTACGTCCCCCGTACCCAATCGATCTACAGTGACCTCGGTTTCATCCTACTTGGCTTCCTGGCCACGGATGCGGCCGGCGGGGTCAGTCTCGACCGGCAATTCAGCGATGTCGCCGAGCGTCTGCAGCTCGGCCCCCTTCGGTATCGGCCACCGGCGAACTGGCGCGCACGCACGGCACCGACCGAGATCGAACCGTGGCGGGGACGGCTGCTCCAGGGCGAGGTGCATGACGAAAACGGATGGGCGCTCGGCGGCGTCGCCGGCCACACGGGGCTTTTCGGTACCGCGCCGGCCGTCGGTCGGTTCGCGCGCGCCCTGCTGCGGACCCTGACGGGCCGTCCCCTTGTCGCCAAGCCGGCGACCCTCGGTCGATTTCTCAGACCAACGACGGTGCCCGGCAGTTCCCGTGTGCTCGGGTGGGACACGATGCTGGTCACGTCTTCGTGCGGACACCGCCTGTCCCCGGACGCCATTGGCCACACCGGGTTCACCGGCACGTCGTTGTGGGTCGATCCGCGGCAAGACCTCTATGTCGTGTTGTTGACCAATCGTGTACACCCTACCCGAGACAACGAGGCGATTCTCTCGTTGCGCCCGGCCATCCATGACGCGGTCGTCGAGGCGCTCACCCAGTGACGCTGACCACCCTCGACTGGTTCATTCTCGCCGGATTTCTTGTCTTTCCGTTTCTCGTCGCTCTGTGGTCAGCTCGGCGCGCCAGCCAAGGCCTCGGGCAATACTTCCTCGCCGGTCGCGATCTGCCGTGGTGGCTGGCCGGGACGTCGATGGTGGCCACGACGTTCGCCGCCGACACGCCGTTGGCAGTCGCCGGCATCGTCGCGCAGGACGGCATCGCCGGCAACTGGATCTGGTGGAGCGGGGCCCTCGGCAGTATGTTGAGCGTGCTGTTCTTCGCGCGACTCTGGCGCCGCGCCGGCATCCTGACCGACGTCGCGTTCGTCGAACTCCGCTACAGTGGTCGCGCCGCCGCGTGGCTCCGCGGGTTCCGGGCCCTCTACCTTGGCCTCCCGGTCAACTGCATCATCATCGGTTGGGTCAACCTCGCGATGGCCAAGGTCCTGAGCATCACGCTGGGGTGGGACCGGTTGACCGCCGTCTTCGTCGGATTGGCGCTGACCGGCGCCTACGTGTCACTCGCCGGCCTGCGCGGGGTGGTGCTGACGGATCTGTTCCAGTTCGCCCTCGCCATGACGGGCGCTGTCGCCGTGGCGGTATTCGCGGTCCGCCAGCCTGAGGTCGGCGGGCTCGCCGGGCTGGCGGACCGCCTTCCGGCCGACACCTTGCGATTCGTCCCGTCGATATCGGCTGACGGCGGCGACCTCGGCGGCACGTTGACCCTCTCTCTGACCGCGTTTGTGGCCTACCTGGGGGTGCAGTGGTGGGCCACCTGGTATCCAGGGCAGGAACCGGGCGGTGGCGGCTATCTGGCACAGCGCATGATGTCGGCCCGGGACGAACGTCACTCGGTACTGGCCACCCTGTGGTTCACGCTCGCCCACTATTGCCTGCGGCCCTGGCCCTGGGTCGTCGCCGGACTGGCGGCCCTCGTGCTGTATCCAGACCTCGCCGACCGGGAAGCGGGCTACGCCATGGTCATGCGGGACCACCTCCCGGTCGGCTGGCGCGGGTTGGTGCTCGGTGGATTTGTCGCCGCCTACATGTCGACGATGTCGACACAGCTCAACTGGGGCGCCTCGTATCTCGTCCACGACGTGTACGCGCGGTTCGTGAGACGTGACGCGGACGACGCCCACTACGTCCGTGTCGCGCGGGTCACGACGCTAGTGGTGATGGTGTGCAGTGCCGGGGTCACGCTCTACCTCGATTCGGTGAGACAAGCGTGGGAGTTCATCCTGGAGGCGGGGGCCGGCATCGGTCTGGTCCTCATCCTCCGGTGGTACTGGTGGCGGGTCAACGCCTGGTCAGAGATCGCCGCGATGGTGGCCCCCGCCCTCGGCTACGCCTGGTTGGCCGCCTACACGTCACTGGCATTCCCAGACACGCTGATCGTGCTGGTGGCCTGGACCACCGTCAGCTGGCTCGTCGTGACCTGGATGACGGCTCCCGAACCGGATGCGACCTTGGTCGCGTTTTACCGCCGAACCCGCCCCGGAGGACCTGGCTGGGACCGTGTGGCGCGCCTCTCGGGCGCCCCCCCACCTGATCCGATCCACGGACAACTCGTGGACTGGCTGGCCGGTGTCACCCTGATCTACGCCACGCTGTTCGGGGTCGGAGCCTTGATCATTCCGGGCCGCCGCGGCGGCCTGCTCCTGCTTGCCACAGCCCTCGCGATGGGGTTGTTTCTCTATCGGCGGATTGCGAAGCGAGGATGGAGTTCGCTCACGCAGTGAACGCCACGGGCGAGGCGTCTGTCTCCCGAGAAACGTCCGTAGCCGCCGGTCTTCAGACGGCATTGTCAACTTGACGTTGAACAGGCAGGCTGCGCCTCTGATGCGGCGATGCTCCACTCTGCCGTTTCAGGCACACGTCACCTCACGCCAGACACCGAAAGCCTGTGTTCTTAAGAGCCGATGATG
>CAUZAY010000410.1:0-3446 GCA_963577695.1 Vicinamibacteria bacterium
ATGACCAGCGTCTCACCGTCCCAATGCCCCCGGGACGTACCACTGAACTGCGGAAACGGCGGTTTGGAGGTGTCGCCGATCGGGATGATACGGGCGTTGTGCACCATCTCGTTGAGAATCGTCACATGCCCGGGCGTCTGGAAGATCATCACGTTGTTGTTATACGAGGCCGACCGCATCGGGGGGCCGGCATTGAAGCCGATCAGGCATCGGTCGCCCGCGCTGCGGCTGTGGTGCGAGTCGTACATATGCTCGCGGCGATACGCGCCTTCCTCGCGGCTGCGCATGGCAGCGTCCTCGGTCCGCGGCGGATACCGGCCGTCGGGCGGGTCGACGATCAGCGACGTGCGCTTGTCGGACGTCAACTCGACGCCCCGCTCGTACCAGAACTCGTTGTAGGACAACACCCCGCCCTCGGCCCGTGGTCGATACTGATTCGCGCCCACCTCGGGGTCGAAGAGGTCGCGGTTCTGACGCGTTCTCTCCGATGCTTCGAATTCGGCGGCCTTCTCTGGCGACAGCGTCTCCAGGTCGGCGAACTGGTCGGGACGCTGAAACGGCGTCAGCGTGCGGAATGTGAAGGTGCCGGAGACATCCGGCTGGCCGTCCGGCGTCCGCATCGGCATCGTGGGGTCGCCCGACTGCGCCAGAGCTGACTGCGGCGCCAACGTGACCGCCATAACCAGGGCAACGAACGTTACGAGGCAGTGCTTGCGCATCGGCGAGTCTCCCAGCTTCATCAGGAATCACGGACCAGACCGCGGCGCCACAGGCCGCTGACACGGACAGGGTAGCATGGTCCCGGCACCTCACGGAGTCGAACGATCGCGCGCCGGAGGCCTGGCCGGGGCCGCTACCGTCGAGCCCCGCTCACTCGTGGCGCAGCGCCATCATCGGGTTGAGACGCGCGGCTTGGTGCGCCGGCCAGAGACACACCGCCACGGCCACGGTGAGCAGCAGCGCCACAATCGAGAGCAGCGTCGTCGGGTCCGTGGGTCACAAGGGATGACGGGCGAGACCGCAGGAAGATTCCGGTCTGTGAAGCGGAACACGCTGTTCAGCGGGGGCCCGGCGTGGTGAACAGCTCGTAAGCCGTTCTCTATGGCACTCGCGTGCCGTCCGGTCTCGTCACGCTAGCCTCCCTACCGAACACGTCGAGACCACGGGCCCCGGTCGCTTTCGCGGGATGGCCTTTGACGATCAGCGGCTCCCCGAAGCTAAACGTGTTCGGGGCGTACCCCCGATTCCGGAGCATGGACGCGGCCGACGGGCCGAAGTAGATGTCCCAGTCGGCCTTCTGGCCACGTTCATCGGTGACCTCGAGCACGAGAATGGGATGCGGATTGACGAAGCTCCATCGCTTGACCGAGCCTTGCAGCTCGACCGTCTGACTCAGATCGAAGAGGCCGGCCGCCCCGTGGTGGGCCGCGGCGGTGGGAGAGAGCGCCAACAGGATGCTTCCGACGGAAACAAGAGCATACGCTCGCATGGTCATGGGCGACTCCTTACTCCCTCCGATTGACGGGTGGATCCTGCGGATACTTTGACGGGACCAGTTGCAGGTTCCGTCGGGCTGCCTCCGCGTTGCAGGCCCAGGGCAGCGACAACGGCTGGCCGCTCGGTCGCCATTCCATGACGAAATTAATCGGGCCCAACAGGAAGATCGGATCTTCCACCGTTACCTCCATCCGCAGGTTGTCGCCCTCGAGCCAGTAGCGCTCGGTCATGCGCTTTTGGGTTGATGACGGAGCGCTCATGAAGTCGCCCGCGATGCCGGCCGGATCAAACGTGAATCGGGTGGTCTCGATGACCAGCCGGTTCTCCTCGTATCGCCCCGTCGAGTACCCATGGATGAAGAACGCCCCGGTCGCTGGATCCGGTTGCCCGTGGCCCGCGAGCCAGACCGTGCGAACGATGTCGTCCTTCTCGTAGGTGAACGTCACCCGATCCACGAGTTGTTCCACCTGAAATGCGTACGGATCGCCGAAGAGCCCCGGCAGGGTGGCAGGCCCGCAGTCGTATTTCGGGGCCGCCAGCTCGTCGAACGCCTCCGTGAACGCTCTCGCCCGAGCGGTCAGCAGTGTCGCTGCCCCGTCCTGGTTCATTTCCGGACACACGTTCGAACTCCCGGGCATGCACGTCCGGCCGGTGAAGATTCCCGCCAGCTCCGGAGCTCCGGCGGGCACGACCTGCGCGTTGGCAGGCAGGCCGGCCGCGAGGGACCCGGCGACGACGAGGCTGTACAACACGCGAGCTCCGCAACTCGTGTTCGCTATCATGCCCGTTGCTCCGTCGTGCGCGCGATGGCGGTGAGCTCCCGTACGTGGTCCTTGATCCGATACCCGTCGATGCGCGCATATTGTTGGTCTGACGCGGGCAGTCGCCACCACAGATAGTCCTCGTCCTGGGGCGGGCGGTTGAGGTTCTCGCGCGTCTGAGCCTGGACCACCATCGTTGGACTCAGCGTGAGCGCCAGCAACAGCAGCAGCCAGCCGACAGCGGCCTGGTCGGTTCGGTTTCGACGATTCATCTCAACCTCCTGCTGTCGTGATCGGTGTGGCGGGCGGGCATCGCTATCGTCTCGAGGAAGCGCGCCTCGTCGAGGTCACGCGTGGTGCTCGGGTCAGACCTCGGACAGCCCCTCGAGCCGGCCCGTGCTGTCGCCGAGCGCTTCGGTCGGCACCCCCGCGCGGGTGAGCAGGGACAGAAGCAGGTTCGCCATCGGCGGCTCCTCGGTGTAGACAACGTGACGCCCCGTCCGGAGGTAGGCGCCGCCTCCCGCCAGGAGCACCGGCAGGTCAACGTGCTCGTGCAGGTTGCCGTCTCCGATGCCTCCACCGTAGACCAGCATCGTGTGGTCGAGCAGCGAGCCGTCGCCGTCGGGCACCGACTGCAGTGTCTCGAGGAACCTGCTGAACAACTGGACGTGATACAGGTTTATTTTCGCCACCTGCGCGATCTTCTCGTCGTCGCCCCGGTGGTGGGATAGGGTGTGATGCGGACCCGGGACGCCGATCTCCGGGTAGGTCCGCTGGCTCAGCTCGCGACCCAGGAGGAACGTTGACACCCGGGTGATGTCGGCCTGATAGGCCAGCGCCAACAGGTCGAACATCAGCCGCGCGTGGTCGGCGAACTGCTCCGGAACGGACACCGGCCGCTCGGGCAGCTCCAGCCCAGCGTCGACGCTGTAGTCCTCCGCCCGCTGCACCCGCTGCTCGACCTCACGCACGGCGTCGAGATACTGCGTCATTCGTGTGCGGTCCCCGGCCCCCAGCGTCCGCTGCAGCCGCGCCGCCTCCTCGGTCACCGAGTCCAGGATGCTGCGGGTCGACCGCAACCTGGTCCGTCGCACCTCCGGGCTCGAGCCGTCGCCGAACAGCCGCTCGAAGACGATGCGCGGGTGGGTCTCCATCGGCACCGGCGTCGTCGATGTCCGCCACGAGATG
>CAUZAY010000411.1:0-3442 GCA_963577695.1 Vicinamibacteria bacterium
AGCCGCTGGGCGACCCCTTCTCGATCGATCAGTAGAAATTCGCGGTCCTCGCCGCCGGCGTATCGCGTGGCCAGGTCCAACCACATGTAGCCCGACACATCGTCCTGAGCCACACCACGGCCGGCCGCATACATCCCTCCAACCTCGGTCATCGCCGCCACGTCACCACGATCAGCGGCCCACCGGAACCATCGAAACGCCAGCGCGAGCGCTTTGGGGACTCCGGTGCCGTCGCGGTATTTGACCGCGAGGCTGGTGGCGGCTGGGAGGTTGCCCTGTTCAGCGGACCGCTCAAACCAGCGGATGGACTCGGCGTGATCGACCGGCACGTCTCGGTCCGTTCGAAATGGTTCCGGCGCGCCCTGGTAGATGTGTCCGAGATGGTTCTGCGCCAGGGCGTTTCCCTGCTCGGCCGCCATCCGAAACCACCGCTCAGCTTCGACTGGATTCTGCGGGACGCCTTCTCCGACAAGATAGAAGACCCCGAGAGACAGTTGGGCCGCCTCATGGCCCTGTTCTGCGGCCAGACGCAGCCATCGGGTCGCCTCACCCGTGTCTCGCGTGAGCGGGCCCTCGGCATCGGCATACATGCCGGCGAGTGCGAACTGCGCCGTCGCGTCTCCCTGCGCCGCCCGGGCTTCAAGCGCCAACTGTGCTGCCACATCCCCCTGGTCGGCCTGGACGCGTAGCTGCTCGGCCGTCTGCTGCGCCGGAACCGCCGGCCCGGTCAACAGCACGCCGACGCTGACCAGCACGGCGGCCACGGCTCGGCGGGTGGGGTGTGCGCTCATCTCCCCCGATCATACCCGCGAGACCGGACGGTGACGCGTGGCTTCGTCGCGAGTGGGTATACTGCTCACGCGGTCACCCGGATGACAGGAGGCACAGATGAAGCGCGTGGTTTGTCTTGGGACACTGACGCTCGCGGGCGTGTTCGCGATGGCGTCCGCCAATGAAGCGCGTCAGGCGCGGGCACCGCTCGTTCTGCAAGAAGTGGCGGACAACCTGTACATGCTGGGAAATGACCCGGCCGGAGAGGGGATGCGGGGGGGCGGCAACACCGCCATCTTCGTCGGATCGGCCGGTGTGACCTTGGTTGACACGAAGATTTTCGGCTATGGGCAGGACATCCTCGCCCAGGTGGGAGAGCTCACCGACAAGCCGATCGTGCGGATCATCAACACCCATACCCACTACGACCACAGCGGCGGTAACGTGGAGTTCGCCGATACGGTCGACTTCGTGGTGCACGAGAACACGCTGGCTCAGATGTCCCGTGCGACCTGTGCACCGGTCACCAACTGCGACGCGTTCAAGGACGAGAACGCGACATATCTCCCGACAACGAGCTTCGCCGACCGGACGTCGCTGGGAAGCGGTGCGGATCAAATTGACCTCTACTACTTCGGCCGGGGTCACACCGACGGTGACACGTTTGTCGTGTTTCGCGCGGCCCGCACGGTGCATACGGGCGACATGTTTGCCCGCAAGGGGCTACCGTTTCTCGATGTCCCGAACGGCAACGGGAGCGCGCTCGAGTTCGGCGAGACGCTGAAGAAAGCGGTCGCCGGTATTCCGAATGTCGACACCGTCATCCCCGGCCACAACGACCTGCCACTCGTCTGGAACGACCTCGTCAACTACAGCGGGTTCTACAACGACATCGTGGAGAAGGCCCAGGCGGGACAGGCCGCGGGTCGTTCCGTCGACCAGTTCGTGGGTTCGTACACGGTACCCAGCCAATACAGTGACTTTGCGGCTGAACCGGACCGGCTGCAGGCGACCGCGCAGTACATCTTCGACGGACAGTAAGCAGGTGACCGCGGTGTCTAGAGTGGAGACAGACGACGCGGCCGAGTCGCTCGCCAAAGAGCTACAGAACTTCCAGGAGATCGCCCATCAGCTCCTCCCGGAGCCCGGTGACGTGCCGAAGCTACAGGGCGTCGACGTGTGGGGCGGCACGCGTCCGCTCACCGGCGCCGTGGGCGGCGATCACATCATCTACGTCGACTTCAAACAGCGCTACGACCTGGACGCCCGGATCGTGCGAGCGGAAGCCAAGGGGCAGACGAAGGTAGCGGACGGGTTGAGACGATGTCAGCGCCGGGCCGGTATCGCCGTGCTCGATGTGTCGGGGCATCAGATGACCGACGCGTTGCTGGCGGCGATGATGCATCAGGCGTTCTTGCTCGGAGCGCTGTACGAACTGGACCGCTACGGACAGATCACCACGCGGTTGTTCGAGAACCTGAACACGCGGCTCTATCGGTCATCCGGGGCGCACAAGTTCGTCGCGCTGCTCTACGGGGAAGTGTCGGAGGACGGGACGTTTCGATTCCTGGCCGCCGGTCAACCGTTCCCACGTGTGTTCTCCTATCGCGAGAACCGGTTCGTGACGATCGGGGCCGACCGCCGACTGTCGGCGCCGCCGATCGGCATCCAGCCGTCACTGGACGTCATTGACCGCGCCGCTAATGAGAGCCCGTTCGGGTTCAAGGAACAATACGAAGTGAACGAGTGGGCGCTGCTCGGTGCGGGCGACATCCTGCTGCTGTATACGGACGGTCTGTCCGAGCACGGTGACGACCGATACTTCCCGGATCATGTCGAAGCCCTCGTCCGCGATGTGAAAGACCGCACGGCCCGGGAGATCTACGACGCCATTCAGTCAGACCTGCTCGCCTTTAGTCCGCCCGCCGACGACATCACCCTCGTGGTGGTGAAGCGCCGCTGACGCGGGACACGACCCGGACGTTAAGGTAGAGATCGGCCAAAGTACGGCTGAGTTGAGGATATCGGTCGCGGGGAGCGGGACTGGGAAGCTGCTATGTTGTTCGCAGTTCTGAGTCGGCCAATCCCTTCCCGTTTTTGTTCTTGTCTGAAGCAGTGATGAGCATGCAGATAAAAGCCGTTCGTTGTCACCGTTACTCGGGCCTCGATGCAGATGGACAACCGGTTCCGACCCCGGGGCCGCTTCGCGAGGTACTCGCGCTGGATGAGATTCCAGCGCCAGTGTGTGCGGACGGACAGGTTCTGGTCCGCACCCACTATGCCGGCGTGCAATACCCCGACGCGTTGCAGGCGCAGGGCCTCTACCAGCACAAGCCGAGCCTGCCCTACGTGCCCGGTATGGACGTGGCTGGCGTCGTCGAGCAGACGGGCGCCGGCGTCGACCACGTGGCCGTCGGCGACCGCGTCATCGCCCAGATGAACATCGGCGGGTTGGCCGAATCCGTTGCCGTGCCGGCGTCGTGCGTGTGGAAATCGCCTGACGGTGTCAATCTCGCGAAGTGCGCGAACCTTGGGCGGAATTTTCTCCCGGCCTACCACTCGCTCAAAGTACTCGGCGACGTGCAGGCCGGTGATCTGGTGCTCGTCGATGGCGCGTCCGGTGGGGTTGGCATGGCGGCGGTCGAACTGGCCAAGGCCATGGGGGCCACGG
>CAUZAY010000412.1:0-3428 GCA_963577695.1 Vicinamibacteria bacterium
GAAGGCCATCATGCTCACGGAGGACGGGCAGCTGGTGCTTGCCCGGTTGTCGCCGGACGGGATGACCGTGCTCGCGTCGGCCGAGCTGTTGGAGACGACAGCGTGGACCGCCCCCACGTTGGTGGGGACCCGGCTCTATGTGCGTGATCGGGCCCGGATCATGGCGCTCGATCTGGGCGGATGACCCCAGACTCCTTCGTCGCGTCCTGCCCTCCCCACCACGAGCGCCGCCCGAAGATGGCCAGCTTATTTTGGTCAGAGCCCTTAGCGTTCGGTCGTGTCGCGGGTCACGCGGGTCACGCTCCCTAGCAGATACTGCAGCGTAATCCGGTCGCCCGGATCCAGGTTGCGGTCGACAGCCTCGGGGCCCACCCGCGCCATCTGGACGGGGCCGTCCGCTTCATCCGCGTCGGTGAAGAAGACGTCCCAAGAGATCTGTCCGTGGATACTGAGGGGCTGCACCTTCTTCAGGATGCCGGCCCGGCTGCCTTTGAGCATGCCCAGATGTTACTCGCAACGGCCCCGGTCACAACGGCAAGGTCTGATGCTCCGGCTCTCGGCCGACCTGCTCGTCGCCCATGAGGTTGTGCAGACTGACTCCGAGCAGGCGGACCGGGCGGTCGCCCGCCTCGGTGCCGTCGACCAGTCGCCGCGCGCGGGCGGCCAGGCGATCGGCGTCTCGCGTCGCCGGTCGTTCGCTGTGGCTCCGCGTGATGGTGGTGAAGTCCGAGTATCGGACCTTGATGGTGACGGTCCGCGCGCACAACGTCTTGCGTCCGAGCCAGTCGGCGCCGCGTCGCGCCATCCGGTCTACTTCGGTCCGAATCGTGTCGAGGTTCGTGAGGTCTTCGGCGTAGGTGTTCTCCGACCCAGATGACTTGGCTGATCGGTTCGGGGTGACCGGCCGGTCGTCGATCCCATCGGCGAGCCGACGCAACCAGTCGGCCTGACTCCCTACGGTGTTTCGCAACACGTCAACCGGGACGGCACGTACGTCAACGAGCTGGCTGATGCCGGCGGCCCGGAGCCGTCTGGCGGTGACGGGGCCGACCCCCCACAGCGCCTCGACCGGCAGTTTCTGGAGAAAGGCCTCCACGCGTTGCGTTGGGATGACGGTCAGTCCATCGGGCTTGTCCCAGTCCGACGCAATCTTGGCCAGGAACTTGTTGGGCGCCGCGCCGGCCGAGACGGTCAATCTTGTCTCGTCGTGAATCCATTGCTTGAGCCGTTTCGCTACTGTGGTGGCCAACGGCTCGCCCCACCGGTTCTCCGTGACATCCAGATACGCCTCGTCAAGCGACAGCGGCTCGACCAGCGGCGTTACGGATCGGTACATGTCGAAGACCTGCGACGAGACCGCGCGGTAACGGCCGAAGTCAGGTTTCACGATGATCAGCTCCGGACACAAGCGAACCGCCTTGGTCATCGACATGGCCGATCGCACCCCGAAGGTGCGCGCCTCATAGCTGGCGGCGGCGACCACTCCGCGGCCTTCCGGACGGCCGCCCACCGCCACCGGCTTGCCCCGGATGGCCGGGTCATCCCGTTGCTCGACCGACGCGTAAAACGCGTCCATATCGAGGTGCAAGATCCGCCGGCCAGGTGAAGCCATGGCGAAATTCTAATACGGTACAATCGAGGCGCTCGCGTCGCCGCCGGTGATCAGGTCCCTGGCCACGCATACCGCTGCGCGAGACACTCTACGCTCGGTCGCAACAGATTCGGGGAATGATGGTGGACGACACACCGCAGCAGATCAAGAAAAAGGGATTCGCGACACCGGGCGCCTGGGTCGAGGCACGCACCCTCGTACGGACGCATCGGAATCGTCTCATCCTTGGCATGGGGCTGATGCTGATCAGCCGCGGGGCCGGGTTTGTGGTGCCCGCCATGTCTGGTTACGTCGTCGACGATGTGATCGGCAATGGACAGTCCGACCTGCTTCTGTGGCTCGCGCTGGCGGCGGCGGCCGCCACCCTGGTGCAGGCCGGCACCGGGTTCGCGCTGTCGCAGGTGCTCGGCGTGGCCGCGCAGCGAGCCATTACCGAGATGCGGAAGCGGGTGCAACGTCACGTCACCAGACTGCCGGTCAGCTACTTCGATTCGACCAAGACCGGTGTCCTGATCTCGCGAGTGATGACGGATGCGGAGGGCATCCGCAACCTGGTGGGAACCGGGCTCGCCCAACTCGTCGGCGGCTTCTTGACCGCGACGGTCGGCCTGGTCGCGTTGTTCTACCTCAACTGGCGGTTGACCGTCGTGACCCTGATCATCCTGGTCCTGTTCGGCCTGGTCATGACCACCATGTTCAAGAAGTTGCGCCCGTTGTTCCGCGAACGGGGGAAGATCAACGCGGAGGTGACCGGCCGATTGGGCGAGACCCTGGGCGGCGTGCGGATCATCAAAGCCTATAGCGTCGAGAAGCGAGAGCAGTTGGTGTTCGCCAAGGGCGCGCATCGGTTGTTGCGCAACGTGGCGCAAACCGTCACCGGTGTGTCGGCCAGCACGTCGGCGGCCTCGCTCGCTATCGGCATGATCGGCGCGCTGATGATCCTGATGGGCGGCCGCGCCATCATTGCCGGCGACTGGACGGTCGGCGCGATGCTGCAGTACATGGTGTTCACCGGCGTGGTCGTGGCCCCCGTCATCTCTATTGCCTCGATCGGGACCCAGATCACCGAGGCGTTCGCGGGCTTGGACCGGATTCGGGAAATCCTGGGCACATCGACCGAACTCGATGAGGACGCGTCACGAGCGCCGATCGAGGAACTGCACGGAGACATCGCGCTCGAAGGGGTGACCTTCGCGTACAACGAGGGGGAGCCGGTGCTGCGGGATGTGTCCTTGTCGGCGCCGGCCGGCACGACGACCGCGTTGGTCGGGTCGAGCGGCTCCGGCAAGAGCACACTGGTCAGTCTGGTCATGGCGTTCAACCGGCCGCAGGAAGGGCGGGTAATGGTGGACGGCCGAGATCTCTCGACCCTGAAACTCGCCGACTTTCGATGTCAGTTGGGCGTCGTGCTCCAGGAGAATTTTCTGTTCGACGGTTCCGTCGCCTCGAATATCAGCTTCGCGCGACGCCATGCGACCCGGGACGAAATCGAGGCCGTCAGTCGCATTGCGCACGCCGACGAATTCATTCGCGGGTTCCCGGAGGGATACGACACCATCGTCGGGGAGCGCGGCATCAAGCTGTCCGGGGGGCAGCGGCAACGGGTCGCCATAGCGCGAGCGATCCTGGCCGACCCCCGCATTCTGATTCTCGACGAAGCGACGTCGAGTCTCGACAGCGAGAGTGAGTCATTGATCCAAGACGGGTTGCGCGCCCTGCGGCGCGGCCGCACGACCTTTGTCATCGCCCACCGTCTGTCCACGATTCAGAGCGCGGACCAGATCGTGGTGCTAGAGCACGGACAAATTGTCGAGCG
>CAUZAY010000413.1:0-3426 GCA_963577695.1 Vicinamibacteria bacterium
CCGTGTAGGCGCCGCCACGCATTCCGTCGAGTGGTGAGGGCAGATGGCGAGCCAGACGCCTGGCTCGCTCCTCCCCAAAGTCGACCAATCGAGTCGTGATCGCATCGGTGAGGCGAGCGATGTCGACGCACCCGGCGAGTCGGCATTCGGGATGCTCATCCGCAGACTCGACCCGATGCGCCAGCGGTTCGCCAAGCTCGCGCTGCAGCTCGATCACGTCAGGCAAGGGGTCTCCGAAATACACCATTCCGTCGATCCGCTGGATGACGTAGCAGTCGCCCGGGTGGAGGTCGACCACCGTGACCTCACGATGCTGCGCCGGCAACACCCAGTGAAAGGTCTCCGGCGGCGGCTGCCGGATCGTTTGCCCGGCTCGCCGGGCACGACCTTCCCGGGGCGCCGCGGTCAGCACGGCGAGCCCCCCACCGACGGCGAGCACGCAGACCGCCAACCTCATTGTGCGGCCGGCGCCCCGGGTCAACCTGGTCATCGCGGTCACGGTGCCGCCATTCTATCTCGTCGCCCCGCTGTCGAAGAAGAAGGCCGTCCGAGGTCATCAGCCACCGTCACGGTCGGGTATCATGGGCGCCTCATCGATGTAGTGCCGTCTGCGACGCGAGGCACATTCTACGAGGAGTGACCAGATGACCCGACGGGCTCGTCTCATGTGCGGAATCGCGGCCACCGTGGGTCTCACCGCCGCAACCCCGACGGCCGCGCAACACGGCGCGCCGGACAGCGGCGAATGGCGGACGTACGGCGGTGATCTCGGCAGCACCAAGTACTCGCCGCTCGATCAAATTGACGCGTCCAACTTCGCCGACCTCGAGATTGCCTGGCGCTGGCAATCGTCCGACGCCGTCATGAGTATGACCACGCCCGACGGCGGCGAGTGGTCGGCCCGGTCGGAGGTGATCTTCGAGGCGCTGAACCAGGAAGACCCGGACCGCTGGCGAGACGGCCAGCCGCCCTACCTGAACAACCTCAAGGCCACGCCCCTGATGGCGGCCGGCCGGATGTATATCAACATGCCCACGTCGGCGGGCGCCGCCATCGACGCCGCCACCGGGGAGACGCTCTGGGTCTACAACCCGAAGACCTACGAAGCGGGCACCACCACGATGAGCGCCCGCTGGAACCAACGAGGCGTGGCCTACTGGAGTGACGGTGAGGCCGAGCGCGTCTACTGGGGCACCGGGAACGGGTATCTGATCTGTGTCGATGCGATGACCGGTCGACCCTGTCTGAACTTTGGGGAGAACGGCCGGCTCGACCTGGTGCGCGACCTGCCTCGCGCCGACCGGGACAACCGCGATTGGCTCAACGCCCTGCTCTACTCGGTGCAATCACCGCCGATCGTCGTGGGCGACACGGTGATCACCCCAAGCTCCATCTCGTCGTACAACATCACCCGCGAGGCCCCGCCGGGATGGATGCGAGGGTTCGACGTGCAGACCGGGCGTACCAACTGGACGTTTCACACGATTCCGCAGGGTGATGAATTCGGCAACGACACGTGGGGCGGCGACTCGTGGCGCGTCACCGGCAAGGTCGGGGTCTGGTCGATGATGAGCGCCGACGAAGAGCTTGGGCTCCTCTATCTCCCCACCAACACGCCGGCCCCCGACTACTACGGCGGGCATCGGCCCGGCGCCAACCTGTTCGCCGAAAGCGTGATCGCGCTGAACATCGAAACCGGAGAGCGGGAGTGGCACTTCCAGGCGGTGCACCACGGCCTCTGGGACTACGATTTTCCGGCCGCGCCAAATCTGGTCGACATCGAGGTCGACGGACGTCCCATCAAGGCACTGGCCCAAATCAGCAAACAGGGCTTTCTGTATGTCTTCGACCGCGTGACCGGCGAACCAGTCTGGCCGATCGAGGAACGCCCGGTGCCGACCGACACGGATATCCCGGGGGAACAGGTGTGGCCGACCCAGCCGTTTCCCACGCGGCCCGCGCCATTCGAATATCAGGGCGCCACCATCGATGACCTGGTCGACTTCACGCCCGAGATTCGACAGATGGCGATCGAGGCGGTCGAGGGCTTCCGTCTGGGCCCGCTCTTCACGCCGCAAAGTCTGAGCGGTACCATCCAACGTCCCAGCTCCGGGGGCGGCGCCAACTGGTCCGGCGCGGGCGTCGATCCGGAAACCGGCATGCTCTACGTCCCGTCGTCCAACGCGTTCAGCCTGCGCCGTTACCGGGAACCGCAGCCCGACGAAGGCGCGACCCTGGCGGTCATCGAAGGACGGGGAGAGTTCGCCCGACGGGTGACCATGCCGCAGGGGCTTCCGTTGTTCAAGCCGCCTTACTCGCGAATGACGGCGATCGACCTCAACACCGGCGACCACGCCTGGATGCGGCCATTGGGTGATGGCGACCGGGTACGCAATCACCCGATGCTTCGCGACCTCAATCTGCCACCGGTGGGGGGAGACGGCAGCCGGAGCGGCCCCCTGGTGACCAAGACGCTGCTCATCTATGCGCTGACGACGGGCGGCAGCGACGGCGGCCCGCGGTTGCTCGCGGTCGAGAAATCCACCGGCGATCCGCTCGCATCGGTCGACCTGCCACGAGGGGCCATTGGCACCCCGATGACCTATCTGCTCGACGGTAAGCAATACATCGCACTGACCGTCGGCGGCTCACCAGTGCCGGAGCTCATCGCGCTGGCGCTGCCCTAGTCGCCCGCTAGCCGTGACCGCTCACCGCATCATTTTCGACACCGACTCGGCGGTGTTCAACGACGACGCAGCCGCGCTCGCGATGCTCGCAGGGCGGCCCGACGTGGTGGACATCCTTGGTGTCACGGTGGTCGCGGGGAACTACCCGGTCCCGCAGGGCGCCGAACACTTGCTGCACCTGCTCGAACTGATTGGCGTCGACCACATTCCGCTGTATCTCGGGGCCGAGTCGCCGCTCGTGAATTCGCCGACGCAGGCCGCGCGGCAGGAGGCGCGATGGGGCCCGGTCTCGTTCAAGGGGGCGTTCGACGCCACCGACCAGGTCGTCCCGCCGCAGGGCGGACGCTTCGCCGCGGCCCGGCCGCGCACGACCGGTGCTGTCCCGTTCATCATCGACACCATCCAGCGATACCCGCACGAGGTTACCCTGGTGGCCGTCGGCCCGATGACCAATCTCGCGCTCGCGTTCCGGCAGCGACCGGATCTGGCGGCGCTCGTCAAGGGCGTCGTGTTCATGGGTGGCAACGCGCGCGTGCCCGGCAACGTGACGCCCGCGGCGGAATTCAACATCTGGTTCGACCCCGAGGCGGCGCAGGTCGTGCTGGCCATGCCGATCCCGGACACAGTGATGTTTGGCCTGGACGTCACGAACCATGCGCCGCTGCGCAAGTCGCTTTTTGACCGGATCGTGGCCACCGACACGCCGCTGACCCGGTTAATGCGGCACGACATGGGCCCC
>CAUZAY010000414.1:0-3402 GCA_963577695.1 Vicinamibacteria bacterium
CTGAACGCGACCTCTTCTTCGTGCGGCGCTGACGTGGCCGCGGCCTGCTCGACGACGTATCGATGCAGAACGATTCTGGCCGCGTGCGAGTGCACGAAGAGCCAGAGCCCCAGCGGGCCGAGACGGTCTGCCTCCTGCGTCACCAGGAATCCCTCACTCACCTTGAGCGTGTCCATCCCGACGACCGGCGGTGGTAGCACAGCGAGAACCAGCCACAGCGGGGATCCAGAGCCCGGCTACGGCACACCAGGTCCGCCCAAAGATAGTTTCCGCCGGCGCGCGGGTCCCCTGGTCGTGTTCGGTCCATTGGAGGCGGTCCTGCGGACGCCTTGTCCGTTTCCGCGGCCTCAGCTCGTGCTAAGGTGACTCGCAGATCCGCTGCTCCGCTGGAGGTGTACCGTGACTGACCGCCGTCCGCCGATCGCCTGTACAGGCCTCGCCGCACTCTCGCTGGTTACCCTGTCCTGCGCCGCGCCCCCACCGCCGGCGTCGAACACGGCAGCCGCCCCCGTCGCGAACCCCGGAGACCCGGGAGACGCCACGGCCTTCCGGTTCGACGCCGCCTGGCCGAAACCACTGCCTGATAACTGGACGCTTGGCAACGTGGTCGGGGTGGCGGTCGACGCCCGAGACGACATCTGGGTCATTCACCGCCCCGGCAGTTTGACGGCGGAGGAAGCGGGCGCATCCGCCGATCCGCCGTTGGCCGAGTGTTGTCGCGCCGCGCCGCCGGTCATCGAGTTCAATCAGGACGGCGATGTCGTGCAGGCCTGGGGCGGACCGGGCGAGGGCTACGAATGGCCCGAGGCGGAACACGGCATTTTCGTCGATCACCTGGACAACGTGTGGATCGGGGGCAGCGGCGGCAACGACGCCCAGATCCTGAAGTTCACCCAGGCAGGTGACTTTCTCCTGCAGATCGGCCGGCAGGGGCAAGGCCAGGGGAGCAACGACCTGGAGAGCTTTGGCCAACCGGCGGAGATCGACGTCGACCCGGAGACCAACGAGGTCTTCATCGCCGACGGCTACGGGAATCGGCGAGTGGCCGTCTTCGATGGCGCCACCGGCGAATACAAGCGGCATTGGGGCGCCTATGGCAACACCCCGACGGACGACGCCTACACCTACGACCCGGACGCCCCGCTTTCGCAGCAGTTCGGCCGCCCCGTACACTGCGCGACTATTGCCCGCGATGGACTGGTCTACGTCTGCGACCGCGTTAACGACCGGATTCAGGTGTTCCAGAAGGACGGCACCTACGTGGACGAGGTGGTTATCTCCGGCCGAACCCGTGGGTTCGGGTCGGCGTTCGACGTCGACTTCTCGCGAGACGCCGAACAGCGGTATCTGTACAACATCGACGGCATGAACCAGAAAGTGTGGCTTCTGAATCGGGCCACGCTGGAGATTCTCGGTTCGTTCGGGTTCGGCGGACATGTCGCCGGTGGGTTCACGGCGGCTCACAGCCTGGCGGTCGATTCCAGCGGGAACATCTACGTTGGAGAAACCCTCGAAGGCAAGCGCGTGCAACGTTTCGTGCTCGCTCCATGAGGCTGGCTCGAGCAAGGCAACGCTGAAGCCTTGCCCCACGACACCAGATTGTGGCGCAGGCCTTTGTGGCCTGGGAGGCCGCGTGACGGCGCTGCCTCACGAACGGTCGCCGCACCGGACCGTTGGAGATCTGCCCCATCCGCAGCTCGGAATGCTATTCTGACGGCGGTTCTCCCCACTGAGGTATCCGTGTGACCACTCGACTCTCTCGTCATGTCGTGCGACTTGCCCTGGCGATCGGCGCAGTCACCCTCGCACCTCTCGGCGCGCTCGCACAGTCATCGCAAGCGCCGCGCACCCCTTGGGGTGACCCCGACCTGCAGGGTCTCTGGACGAATGCCACGCTGACACCGGTCGAGCGACCGGACGCGATGGCCGACAAGACCGTATTGACAGCGGAAGAGGCGGCCGCCTTCGAGACCCGGTCGGCGGAAAGCCGCGCGGCGTCGGACACGTTTATTCCAGGCAACGTCGGCGCGTACAACCAGTTCTGGATGGACGGCGGGAAGAACGTGACTGGCGATCGCCGTACGGCGCTGATCGTGGATCCGCCGAACGGCAAGATCCCCTGGACACCGGCGGGGCGTCAGCGACTGGCGTCCGACTCGGCACGATACGGCGTGGGGCCGTTCAACACCTACGACGACGCCGATACCGGCGAACGCTGTCTCACGGACGGGCTCCCCTTTGTGCCGCTGCAGGGTTACAACATGAACTACCACATCCTGCAGTCACCGGGATGGGTGGTGATGCTCAACGAGATGTTCCACGAGTATCGTCTGATCCCGGTGGATGGGCGGGACCACGTGCCGCCGCACGTGGGTCAGATGCTGGGTGACGCCCGTGGCCGGTGGGAAGGCGACACGTTGGTCGTCGAGACCACCAGGTTCTCGGACAAGAGCGACTTTCTGTGGCGGGCGACCTGGCGCGCGGCGCGCCCCAGCTTGCATCTGGTCGAACGGTTCACCCGTCTCGATGACGAGACGATCGACTATCAGTTCACCATGACGGACCCGGACATGTTCACGCAACCGTGGACCGCCGCGGTGCCGATGACCACCAACCAGGCGGCCCGGGGAGTCACGACGGGGCCGATGTATGAGTACGCGTGCCACGAGGGCAACTACGGCCTGCTCAACATCATGCGTGGCGCCCGTACCGAAGAACTAGACAGATGAGCATCACCTACCGGCTCTCGCTCCTCAGCATCCTCTGTGTCGGTGTCCTCGGGTTCACGGCGAGCGCGACCCAGGCCCAGCCGTGGCAGACCTACGACACCTCGAACGGCGAGTGGCGCAGCTATGCCGGTGATATCGGCGGCAAGAAATACTCGCCGCTGAACCAGATCGACGCCAGCAATTTCGCCAGTCTCGAGCTGGCGTGGGAATGGACGTCGGTCGACAACTTCGTCAGCAAGACGATGCCGGACGGCAGCGAATGGTGGGCCCCGCTCGGGACCATCGTTGACCACCTCGTCGAGGAAACCCCCGACCTCTATCGAATCGGCCACACGCCCAACCCTAGCGGTTTCCAGGCCACACCGCTGATGGTCGACGGCATCCTCTACTTCAACACGCCGCTGTCACAAGGCGTCGCGGTTGACGCCGTGACCGGCGAGACGCTGTGGGTCTTCAACCCGAAGAGCTACGAAGAGGGCACGACGACGATGACCGGCACCTGGCGGCAACGCGGTGTCGCGTACTGGACCGATGGCGAAGAGGACGAGCGGATCTTCTGGGGCACTGGCAACGGGTATCTGGTGTGCGCCGACGCCAAGACCGGTCGGCCCTGCGCCGACTTCGGCCCCGACGGCAGCGGCATGGTCGACGCCATGGTCGGTGTCCCCCGCGC
>CAUZAY010000415.1:0-3373 GCA_963577695.1 Vicinamibacteria bacterium
ATCTCGCGTTGATCGTCGGGCTGGCGATTCCGGTCGTGGCGTTGGCCCATCGTCTCCGCGTGCCCCCGCTGGTCGGCTTTCTGCTCGTCGGCGTGCTGATCGGGCCGCACGGCGCACGGCTCGTGCCGGATGCCGCCGGCGTCTCCACGCTCGCCGAGGTCGGCGTGGTGCTCCTGTTGTTCGAGGTCGGTCTCGAGCTCTCGCTCTCGCAGGTGTTGCGGTGGGGGGCCACGGTGCTGGTCGCGGGCGGGGTGCAGGTGCTGGGCACGTTGGGGGTGGCGGCGGCGGCCGGTGCGGTGTTTGGGCTCCCGGTCGGACGGTCGCTGTTCTATGGCGCGCTGGTGGCGCTGTCCTCGACGGCCATCGTGAGCAAGACCTACGCCGATCGCGGGGAGCTGGACACGCCGCGCGCACGCGATGCAATCGCGGTGCTGCTGTTCCAGGACTTGGCGGTGATCCCGCTGATGCTGCTGCTGCCAGTGTTCGCCGGCCTGGCGGGAGAGGCCGACGGGGTCTGGCTGCGGCTCGTCGTGGGCTTGGTCGCGATGACGGCGCTCGTGACCGGCGGCCGGCTCGTCGTGCGCTGGACGCTCGACCGGATCGTCGAGACACGGGACCGCGAGCTGTTCACCCTGTGTGTCGGCTTCTTCGCCATCGCCACCGCCCTGGTGGCCTCGGCGGCCGGATTCTCACTGGCGATCGGGGCGTTCCTGGCGGGGCTCATTATTTCCGAGTCGGAGCACGGTCTGCAGGCGCTGTCCGACGTCCTGCCGTTTCGCGCGCTGTTCAGCGGCGTCTTCTTTACGTCCATCGGCATGTTGCTCGACGTGCCGCTCGCGCTCGGGCAGGCCCCCCTTGTGTTGGGAGCGACGTCGTTGGTCGTGCTGGGAAAGGCGCTGCTGGCGACCGTGGCGGTCCGCGCGCGCGGGCGGTCCATGGAAACGGCGATCGCCAGCGGGCTCAGCCTGGCTCAGATCGGCGAGTTCTCGTTCGTGCTGGCGGCGGCCGGATTACCGCTCGGACTGTTCGCCGCCGGGCACTACCAGGTCTTCCTGGTGGTGGCCGCCCTCTCGATGATGGTCGCCCCGTTTCTGATCAGAGGCGCGCGGCCGGCCGCCCTCTGGGTGGCCGGGCTGACGACCCTGTCGAGTGAGCCGGATGAGGCCGGCGCGTCGGGACACGCCGACCACGCGGTCATCGTGGGCTACGGCCTGTCGGGGCGGTATCTCGCGCGGATGCTGCAGGCGGCCGGACTCGCGTGTGTCGTCATCGACCAGAACGGGGAGCTGGTGCGGTTGGCGCGCCGAGACGGGTTCCCGGCGCTCCGCGGCGACGGCGCCGGCCGCACGCAACTCGACCGTGCCGGAGCGGCCCGCGCCCGTCTCATCGTGTTCGCGATCGCGGCGCCACTGGAAGAACGCCAGGGTGTCGCGGCGGCGCGGGAGATCGCCCCACGTGCGACCATCGTGGTGCGCACGCGGTATGTCCGTGCCATTGACGAGTTGATGCGGCTGGGCGCCAACGACGTGGTGGTGGAGGAGTTCGAGGCGTCACTCGAGCTGTTCGCGCGGGCGCTGCAGAGCTATCAGATTCCACCGGCGCGGATTGCCCACGAGCTCGAGGCGGTGCGAAGTGAACACTATGGCTTGTTGCGGGGGCGGTCGCATCCTGACCTGCGGCTCGACGCGCTGGCCCACCTCGGCATCCACGACGCCATCGAGTTGAACGAAGTGGAGGCGGGCGCCGGTGCCGTCGGGCAGAGCGCGACCACGCTGGACTTGCGTCGTGCCACCGGCGTGGTGCAGATTGCGGTCATCCGGCGCGGGGAGCCGCACTATCTGCGGGAGCCGAACTTTCGTTACGAGGCGGGAGACACCGCCGTGGTGGTGGGCACGCGGGACGCGCTCGACCGGGCCGCGGAGCTGTTCCGGACGCGCCGATAGTTCGGAACACCAGCCCTGCAGGGCCGCCCCACCTGCCTACCGTGCGCCCCGGTCCAATTCGAGGATGAGGCCCATGACGACGTTGTAGGCCAGCGTCATACCTCCGGCGTCGAGCTTGTCGGCGGTATCGGCGGGTGTGTGGATGGTGCGGAGGATGGGAGGGACGAAACCGTCAACGAGACCAGAGTTTGGCCCCGCGTTGAGCATCAGCCACAACTGATGCGCCTCTAGCTCAGGCAGCGTCCCAAGCGAGATGTTCGGGATGCCGGCGGCTTGGAAGCTGCGGTCGTCGCTGGGTGGGAACTGCGCGAACTCGAGACATCGGTGGCCTGCGTCGGCGCACACCTGTCGCATGGCGGCGTAGAGCACCTCGTTGCCTTCGCCGACCGCCGGGCCGTAGAGCACGGTGTCGCCGTAGCCGGCGATGTCGAGGTTGATCATCCCGGCGATGCGGCTCGGGTCGAGGGTGCCGACCAGATGCTCGGAGCCCAGCAGGTTCAGCTCTTCGAGATCGAAGAACAGCACCCGCACCCGGTGACGAAGGTTCTGCGTCGCCAGTGCCTGCGCCGCGCGTGCGAGGACGGCCACCGCGCCAGCGTTGTCCACCATCGCGTGACTCAGCGACCCGTTCCGCAGCATCGCCGCGTCGGCGTGGGCGCCGACGATGATCTCGCGGTCGCCGGTCCCGATGGTGACCGACACATTCCGCCCTTGGGCCGGACCGGCCTCGTCGGCGCGCCGGTTGGGGAACGGCTGGATCTCGTAGGCGAGCCCGTGCTCGTCCAGCAGCGCGATGAGCGCGTCGAATCGTGCGTCAACGGAGGGTTGGTCGAGTCGGGTCGCGTGCTCGACTAGATCTGAAAGCGGTTCGGCCTTGGCTGTGAAGGCGCCTGGCGCCTGGGCGACAAGAGCCTGGCCACCGAGTGCGACCAGGCAGCACACGGCGGCATTCACGCGGTACGAGAGGGTATGGGACATCTGATCGCATTCTAACAATCACTCAACCACACGATCATCCACTGACCGATGACGACAGGGTGCGGTCCGACGCGGATCGTCGTCGCGGCCAGGGGTAATCGCGCTTGACCGGATCGATTCACTGGGTGAAAATCAGAAAATCTGAATGTCTGATCACACAACGAAAGTCGGCAAGCGGGGCACCGTGGTCATCCCATCCGCCCTTCGCCGTCGGTATGGCCTGTCGGAGGGTCGCATGTTGGTGGCCGAGGCCAGGGACGACGGGATCTTGCTCCGGCCCGCGGCGGTGTTGCCGATCGAGGTCTACACCGACGAACGGCGCGCCGAGTTTCTGCTGTCCAACGCGGTCGACCCCGCCGACTACGTTTCGCCGGAGACGTGCTCCATGACGATGCCGGTCCGGCCGTCGACCTCGGCGATCTCGTAGATCTTGCAGATGAACGGGTGGTCGA
>CAUZAY010000416.1:0-3317 GCA_963577695.1 Vicinamibacteria bacterium
GCGACGGCCAAACGCTGTTGCTCCGCCACCCTCCGAATCTCGGGACGTTCGATGCGCAGCGCGATCGCGGGGACATGCGCTGGGGCGGCAGCACCGCGTTGCACGGCGCCGCCATGATGGGCTCGAATCTGGTTGTGCAATACCTGCTGGATGAAGGAGCGGATATCAACACCCGAAACGCGCTCGGGTGGACCCCGCTCATGGTGGCCGAGGGTGTGTTCGTGGCCAACACTGAAAAAGCGTGGCCGGAGACGGTGGCCTTGCTCCGGGTACTCGGTGCACAGTCCAACTAGTGCACCGCCGCGCTCGAGAAGGAATCGGTACAGGAGAGTCGACCATGCGAAGGATCTACGGACTCGTTGTCGCCGTGACGCTCGCCACCACATGGGTGGCGGTGACACAGAACCGCTCGGTCTCGGCCCAGGAAAACGATGGGGTAATCACCGGTGCAGTCACCAGCGGCGACGGCCTCGAAGCGGGCGTCTGGGTGATTGCGGAAACCGATGACCTCGAAACCGTGTTCCGGAAAATCGTCGTGACCGACGACGACGGCAAATTCTTGATGCCGGAAATGCCGGATGCCGGCTACGACGTGTGGGTGCGAGGCTACGGTCTGCTCGACTCGTCGCCCGTCGCCGCTCGACCCGGCGCGGACCTCCAGCTCGCGGCCACGGTCGCGCCGACACCCCAGGAAGCCGCGCAAGTGTATCCATCGAACTACTGGCTCGCGCTGATCGACCTGCCGGGCGCCCACGAGTTCCCCGGCACCGGTGACGACGGCAACGGCATCAACGAGCGTCTGCAGGACCAAAGCGAGTGGATCAACGTGCTGAAGGGGTGCCAGCGGTGCCATCAGGTTGGCAGTGAGCGCACACGTGTGGTGCCCGACCTCGACCAGTTCGACTCGACGATCGCCGCCTGGGAGGACCGAACGCAGCGTGGTCAACGCGGCTCACTGATGAACAGCTTCATTACGCAGTTCGGGCGACAGCGCGGTCTGGAGATGGTGGCCGACTGGAGCGACCGCATCGCGGCCGGCGCGGTGCCTCCGGCGCCACCACGACCCTCCGGGATCGAACGCAACGTGGTGCTCACCATGTGGAACTGGGGCGACAACGTCGCGTTCGTCCACGACGAGGTCGCCACCGACAAGCGGAATCCGAGGGTGAACGCGAACGGCCCGATCTATGGCGTCGACATAGGCAACGACTTCTTGCTCATCACCGATACGGAGCAACACCAGTCGACCATGCTCAAGATCCCGCTGCGAGCCGATCGGTCGACGGTGCCATCCATGTTCACGACGGAAGGGTTCGCGCCGTGGCGCGACTTTGGTGAAGAAGCGGTCTGGAACGACCCGGCGAATCCGCACAACCCGATGCTCGACGCCGAAGGCCGTGTCTGGCTGACCACCCGCGTGCAGGCGCCTGACAACCCGGCGTGGTGCAAGGAGGGATCTGACAACGCGTACGCGAAGAATTTCCCCATCGCACGAGCGGGGCGACATACCGGCTACTTCGATCCGGAGGCGCAGAAGTTCGTGCTGATCCACACCTGCTTCGGCACACATCACCTGCAGTTCGCCGAAGACGACAATGACACGCTCTACTTCAGCGGCGGCGGTCAGGTGGTGGGCTGGTTGGACACGAAGATGTACGACGAGACTGGTGACGAGCGGGCCTCCCAAGGCTGGTGCCCGACCGTGCTCGACACCAATGGGGACGGCGCGATCAGCAAGCCGTGGAACGAGCCCGCGCGTCGAGGCGAAGAGGCCGAGTTCGACGCGGCGCTGGACACCCGCATCAACGCCGGCGCCTACGGGGTGATCACGAATCCTCTGGACGACGCCGTCTGGATCGTGTCGGATGACTTTCCGGGCAAACTCGTGCGCCTGGACCCGGGGGACAGCCCGCCCGAGACCTGCATGAGTGAGCTGTACACGGTGCCGGCGGAGCACGGGTATCGGACGCGCGGGCTGGATGTCGACCGCAACGGCATTCTGTGGGCGGCCCTGGCCGGCAGCAGCCACTTCGCGAGCTTTGACCGTTCGAAGTGCACGGTCTTCAACGGTCCGATGGTTCGCGATGGCCGGCAGTGCGACGAGGGCTGGGAGTTCTACAAAGCGCCCGGACCCGATTTCAAGGGCACCGACATCGGTACCGACTTCCACTATTACAACTGGGTCGACCAGTTCAACACGCTCGGATTGGGCGAGAACGTACCTATCGCCAATGGGTCCAGCTCGGACTCGCTGCTGGCGTTGATGCCCGATACCAAGGAGTGGGTCGTCATGCGGGTGCCGTATCCGCAAGGTTTCCACAGCCGCGGGATCGACGGCCGGATCGACGACCCCAACGGCGGCTGGAAGGGACGCGGCATCTACGCGACCTACGGCGCCGATGCGGCATGGCACGTCGAGGGTGGGCCCGTCGAGCCAGGGAATCTGGTGAAGTTCCAGATTCGGCCGCATCCGCTGGCGAACTGAAACCGGACCGGGCCTGGCTCTGACCTGCGCGAGCCGGGCCCTCTTCTCTCCACGTAGAAGTCCTCTCTCTGGTGCAACTTCCGCCTGCCCCCGTCGTCTAACGACAAAGAAAGGCAACCGCGGCCATGCACACCCTCTCCCTGAGGCGTGCGATTCGCACGCTGTTCGGCAGTCCGTTCGTGACCATCGTCGCCATCGCCTCGCTCGCGCTGGGCATCGGCGCCAACGCGGCGATCTTCTCGCTGTTCGAGCAGTTTCTCCTTCGGCCGCTCCCAGTGGAGGCCCCGGCGCGCCTGGTCAACCTCGCCGCCCCCGGCCCGAAACAGGGCTCGACCTCCTGCAATGACGCGGGCGGCTGCGATGAGGTGTTCACCTACGCCATGTTCCGTGACCTGCAACGCGAGCAGACGCCGTTCACCGATCTGGCGGCGCACCGGTCGTTCGGGACGAACCTGTCGTATCGCAGCGAGACGGTGTCCGGTCGAGGCGCGCTCGTCTCCGGCAGCTACTTCCCGGTGCTCGGCCTCCAACCGGCGCTTGGCCGGCTTCTCGGACCGGCCGACGATCGGGCTGTCGGTGAATCACCGGTGGTCGTGCTTGGCCACGAGTAATGGCGGTCCCGTTTCGACGAGGATCCGGCCGTCATCAACGACACCCTGATCGTGAACGGGCAGGCGTTGACCATCGTCGGGGTGACGCCGGCCGGTTTCGACGGCACCACGTTGGGCAACCGGCCGCATGTGTTCGTCCCGCTCACGCTCAGCGAGCGGCTCGGCAGTGAGAGCGGCTTCGAAAACCGGTGGCGCTACTGGCTCTATCTGTTTGGTCGCCT
>CAUZAY010000417.1:0-3307 GCA_963577695.1 Vicinamibacteria bacterium
CCCCGCGCGAACCGTGACCCGCTACCCGCTTCGATCACGCCGGGCCTGCCCGCCGAAGCTCGCGCGGACCCACGCGCGAGCGAAGGCGGGTTGATCGGGTTCGAGCCAGAATGCCAGAATGTACCGGCAACGAATCGCGCCCGCAGGCGGCGCGTGGCACGAGGAGACGACGAATGAAAAGGTTGGTGCTGGCGGGGTCGGTCGGGTTGGCGTTGGCGTGTGCGTCCGTGAGCGGTCTCGCGACCGGCGGGCCCGCGGTGGAACCAAATGGAGCGGCCGGGGGCCAGGAAACAACCAGCACACTCCTCGATGGAGTGTTCACCTCAGCGCAGGCCCGTCGTGGCCGGAGAGTGTATGGCGAGAACTGCGCGTCTTGTCACGGTGCCGAGTTGAAGGGGGGCGAGATGGCCCCGGGCATCGCTGGCAGCGACTTCATGGTGTTCTGGACCGAGTTGCCGGTCGGCTCGATGTTCGAGCGGATCAAGGTGTCGATGCCGGAGGATGGGCCGGGCCGCCTGACCGATGAGGAATACACCGATGTGCTCGCGTATATTTTGGATGCCAATAGCTACCCCGCCGGAGAGACCGAACTGCCGGCCGACAAGGCGGAGCTCGACAAGATCATGATCGTCGCCGCCGAGTAACGCTCCTCCTTCGTTGTCGCCAGAACCAGCGCTGGTCGCCCGGACAGGCCGCGTCGCCTCAGCGTCCGATCATTGTCCCGGTGCCGCTCGCACTTCGCCCGAAGCTTGGCGGCTGATTCCTGACCTTGGTCGCTGGACAAGAAAAACGCCGGTGGGAGCAAGGCCCCCACCGGCGCGTAGTGTCCGAGTCTGGACGGTCGAGCCTACCAGCGAGCGGTGGTCGACAGTCGAAGGATGCGGCCGTTGTTGCCAGGGTGATGGTGACCCCCGTGGTCGCCGCGCCGAACCTCGTCGGGGACGACGAGTCCGCATCTCCCCCTTCGTTCCCAGTCGTTGACCCGTTGCTGCCGAACCCCCGGCTGCAGGTGTCGCCAGGGCAGGTCGCGTCTCGGGCGCGGGAGCCAGGAACCCACAGCCTGAGCGCGGGCCACACGGCCCCTCGGCCCGGTAGGTTTTTTGCGAATGGGGGTGGACAAACGAACCGGTGGGTTCGATAACCCCGTTGCAGGACGCAATTGGCATTTGACTGTGCCGCTAATGGCTGATATTCTCTGGCGGCTCAGGGCTGATATCAGCGGACGGTGCATCGATGGGCGTCCGTTTTCGACCGCATTCAAACGAGGAATATCGCCCGTACTCAGGAGGTTTGGCACATGCGAATCCGGTTGGTGGTACTCGGTCTCATACTTACGGCTTTCTCCCTGACCTTGGCTCGCCCCGCGGCGGCGCAGGCTCGAGGTGAGTGGGGGATTGGCTACTCGTTCCTCGGAAACAATACGATCGCGGTTGAGTCATCTTCCCTGCCGATAGGCTGGGTCGGGGCCGGCGCGCTTGAGTTGTCCGACAACCTGTCGATTGCCTTCGATGTCAGCGGAGATTATGGCAGCGCAGACGTCTGCGGTGGCGTGGGGTCCCGTGGCATTTCCACGTCGTTGCAGCCGGCCGACTGCTTGGTTGGGGTGGTGCCGGCAACCGCCGACATGGAGTTCCAAGGGTTCTCCAACCAGCGCGCCGAGGCACAGTGGTGCTCGCCGACGCTGAGCCTGTGCAACGTCGCGACGGTGTCCGTCGGTGGTTTCGTCGGCCCGCGGTTCGTGCTTGGGTCACGCGGCAGCGTGCGTCCGTTCGTCCACGTCATGGGCGGGGTAGTGCGCTCCGTGCGGAAGATCGGGTTCTTCTCGCACACGTCGACGAACTTCGCCTTCATGCCTGGCGCCGGCGTTGACGTCCCAGCCGGCGACAACATCTCGTTCCGGATCCAGGCGGACATGCGCCGGGTGCTCTTCGGCCCTGACGATTCGTCTAGCGCCTCGCTGCACACCGGTGGCGAGGATTACAACGAGATCCGCGTCGCGTTCGCCATCGTGATCGGGGTCGGCGGCTAGATAACCCGGCCTGTTGTCGTCCGGACGTCCGGAGACCGAGGGGCGTCCGGTCGTATTTGAGGGGGGCTCCCCGCCGGCCTCCAGGCGGGGGGGCTTCTGTGCAATAGCGGTTTTGCATTGACATGTCGGCCAATGCAAAGCCGCTGTATGCATTTCTGAGGGGTTCTGCGCGCTGGTGGCCTCCACGGCTCCCGTGCCGACTCCGGTCTCGGTCCGCTCTCCCGCTGGCACTACGCGTCGCAGTCGCCTTCCACAGACGGCCCACGACGACCGCACCGTCCCAGCGCCGTCAGTCGTCCAGTGTGATCCCGAGTCTACGCAGCTCGTTGACGTAGTGCTGGACCCGTTCGGGGTTGTTCTGTTCACGGTGATAGCGCGCCAGCATCTCGTAGGGCGCCGCATAGTCAGGGTCCACCTCGATCGCCATCTCCCACTCGCGCGCGGCGTCGTCGAGTCGGTTCAGTCGGGCCCAGAGGAGGCCCAGGTTGTGGTGGCTGTTCGGATACCAGGGGTTGCGCTGAATTTCCGCTTGGTAGTAACTGGCCGCCGTATCGAACTCTTCCAGCAGATGATGCACCTGGCCAAGATTGTTGCGCACCATCGGTTCAGTCGGGTCGAGCGCCAGCGCTCGCTCGTACTGCACCCGCGCCTCGTCATAGCGCCGGTCTAGGAAATAGATCGCGCCCAGGTTGTTGGCCGCGAACGCCGACTGTGGTGACTGCACGACCGCCGACTCCCACAGTGACCACCGGTCCGAAAACTGCTGCGATCGGTTGAATCCGACTATCACGGACAGCACGATCCAGGCCGCCAGCAGGGCGCGCCCGAACGGCTTCGTATGAAACGCCGTCGACTCGAGCACGCACAGCAGGAAGAGCAGCATGCCGACCAGCGGCGCGTACAGCCGTTCTTCCAGGTAGAAGTCGTGACCGGCCAGCAGCGTGGGAAAGACCATCAGGACGAACCAGGTCACACCCAGCCACAACATTCGTCGCGGTCGCACCCGTGTGAGCAACACGCCGATCATGGCCAGGACTAGGAGGCCCGGCCACAGCGGCGCATACAGGTCAGCCACGGTTCGGAGTGAGACTGGGATCACCGTCTTGCCGAAGTAGTGGACGAGTACGAGCCCGGCCCGCCCAATGTTGTCCACCAGCCGAGGGACGACGGGCGCCGGATTGTCGAATGCGAGCCACCGCAGCCCGAACCACATGAGGGCCGGTATCGTCCACCCAATGCCCACGGCCATCCATCTGGTCTGCAGCTTCTTCAGGAAGT
>CAUZAY010000418.1:0-3303 GCA_963577695.1 Vicinamibacteria bacterium
ACGGCCGATGGTTGCGACCGGCAAGGCGTGGATACCGTGCAGGACGCGCTGGAAGGGTTGTTCGCTTGACCAAGGTGGCCGCCATCATCGCTGCCGGTGGGCGTGGCATCCGGATGGACGCCGCACGTCCCAAGCAGCATCTGACGCTCGGAGGGATGACGATCTTACAGCGGAGCGTGGCCGCGTTCGACAGCTCTGAGAGGATCGACGAAATCGTGGTGGTGCTGCCTGAGCCGTCGGCGGATTTGCCCCCTGTGTCCGCTCCTCGGGGCACGCCGTTGCGCACGGTAGTCGGGGGCGCCCGGCGCCAGGACTCCGTGGCTCGCGGGTTCGACGCCGTGTCGGCGGATGTCACCCTCGTCGTCATCCACGACGCGGCGCGGCCGCTCTGCACTGCCGATCTGATTGCCCGGACGATCGATGCCGCCGGTCGCCATGGCGCCGCGATCGCGTCGATACCGACGCACGACACCGTCAAGCGACTCGCCGCCGACGAAGACGAGGGACGTTTCGCGGACGGTACGCTTGCCCGCGAGACCATCGTGCTCGCCCAGACGCCGCAGGCATTCCGGCGTGAGGTACTGGCTGAGGCGATCCAACTAGGTCACAACGGCTTCGAGGCAACCGACGAGGCGGCGCTGGCGGAGTATGCGGGCCACCGGGTGGCCCTGGTCGACGGAGATCCTCGGAATATCAAGATCACGACCACCGACGATCTGGCCATGGCGCGACAGCTGGTGAGAGGAGAAGAGGACGTGACGACCGGACGTGTCGGATTCGGATACGACCTGCACCGGCTGGTCGACGGCCGTCCGCTCATCTTGGGCGGGATCGAGATTCCGTGTGACCGTGGTCTGCTGGGACATTCCGACGCCGACGTGGTGTGTCACGCGGTGACGGATGCGGTTCTCGGGGCGGCGGCCGCCGGAGACATTGGTCAGCACTTTCCGGATACCGACCCACAGTGGAAAGGTGTGTCGAGCATCGAACTCCTCCGGGCGGTCGTCGACCTCGTGCGAACTCGGGGGCTCGACGTGGTCAACCTGGACGTCGTCGTCGTGGCCGAGGAGCCGAAGATTGGTCCGTTTGTGAACCGCATGCGAGAGTCTCTGGCGGCGGTAGCGGGCATCGCCCCGGAGCGCGTGAGCGTCAAAGGCAAGACCAATGAAGGCGTGGACGCAACCGGTCGCGGTGAGGCGATTGCCGCCCACGCCGTGGCGATGCTGCGAGTCTCCCAGGGGACGAGGTGACGGTGGACGACCAGGGGACCGCATGATCGTCTACGGGGTGAACGCCGTGATCGAAGCGTTGCGCGCGGGCCCGGTGCGCGCCGTTCGGATTACGACCGCCTCGGCCAGAATGGCGGAGGTGCAGCGGCTGGCCGCGGCCCGGGGTGTCTCTGTGACGCGGGTCGCGGTAGCCGAACTGGACCGGGCCTCCGGTGGTGCGGTCCACCAGGGCGTTGCGGCCGATGTGGAGCCGCCGGGACTGCTCACCCTTGACGAGTTGATCGCCCAGGCGACGCATCCCGCGCTGATATTGGTGTTGGACGGTATCGAGGATCCGCAGAATGTGGGCGCTATCCTCCGCGTCGGCGAGACCGCCGGCGTCGACGGCGTCGTGAGGCAGAAGCGGCGGGCCGCCGCACTCGGTCCGGTGGCGAAGTCGTCGGCGGGAGCCCTCGCGCACGTCCGACTCGCGTCAGTCGTGAACATCGCGCGGGCGCTTACCGAACTGCGAGCGGCCGGTATTTGGACGGTGGGGCTCGAGGCTGACGGCGACGACATCTACGGCGACGTCGACCTGACCCTGCCGACCGCTCTGGTCTTGGGGAGCGAGGGGCAGGGGTTACGGCGTCTCGTACGCGACCGCTGCGATCGCGTCGCGTCGATCCCGATGCGCGGGCGGGTGAACAGTCTCAACGTCGCCGTCGCCGCCGGGGTCGGGCTCTTTGAAGCCGTTCGCCAGCGAACGCGTTCGCCAGCCGACCGCGGGGATCCGCACGTCGTGAATTCCGGCGCAACGACGACCCCTGGGGCGCCCGGTCGCACGAGGCGGTCCGGGGGCGGTGCCTAGATTTTTCACCCAGTGTGGCACGGGTTGTGCTAGTATTTCCGTTTGGTCCGGCTGGCGTAGCTCAGTCCGGTAGAGCAGCTGATTTGTAATCAGCCGGTCGGGGGTTCAAATCCCTTCGCCAGCTCCAAGGGAAACTACTACGGGTTACCTGAGAGTGACCGGGCGCGGTTTGGTCGGTATTGCCCGTGCGGCCGCTTTTTCGGGGTCTGCAGGTTCGGTGGTAGGTGGTCGAGCGTTCGCCATCCGGCGACGCCACGGAGTGTTCCGAGTACCAAGCGCACGGTCGGGGTGGCGTGGTCGCGCACTGGTCTCCGAGGGGGCCGCGACAGGCGGCAAACGAGACGGGTGAGTGAGATGACGGGGTGTGCGCTCTAGACGATATCGACCGCGGAGCGTGAGCGGACTTAACCATTTTGGCGAGGTTGCGGAGCGGTCAAACGCAACAGACTGTAAATCTGTCGGCCTAGCGCCTTCGGAGGTTCGAATCCTCCCCTCGCCACCAGCCTTCGCCCGCCGCGGCGGGAGTGGGGCTCTCGGCGGCGGGCGGCGGCTGGCAGGCTGGCTCTCCCCACCTGGATCAGTTGGGCGAGTGAGACAGACGCAGGTGCACACGCGGGTTGGACGCCACGGAAGCGGCAACAGGCGGGCTTGCCCGCCGAAGCGAAGGGATGCAGAGTTCGCGAAGGCGGGAGTAACTCAGTGGTAGAGTCACAGCCTTCCAAGCTGTTGGTCGCGGGTTCGATCCCCGTCTCCCGCTCCAGCCTTCGCTCGGCGGTCCGAGAAGCACGCGCCGAGCTACGGCTGGCAGGCCAGCCATAGTGGTGACTGGAGTCGGGAGTGTGTCGCGTGATCGCTTGCGTGGCGGACGCGGATGCGGGCCGATGTAGCTCAGTAGGTAGAGCGCGTCCTTGGTAAGGACGAGGTCACCGGTTCGAGTCCGGTCATCGGCTCCATTTTTTTCGGGGCCCGACCCCACGGCAGGGTCGACAGACTGGAGTGAGGTGTAACCGAGGCAGGGTCATCTAGTCGGAGCGAGCGGACATATGGCGAAGGAAAAATTTGATCGGTCGAAACCGCACGTCAATATCGGGACGATTGGGCATATCGACCATGGGAAGACGACGCTGACGGCGGCGATCACGTCGGTGCTGGCGAAGCGTGACCCGAAGAATGCGGTGCGGTCGTTCGATTCGATCGACAACGCACCGGAAGAGCGGGAGCGGGGGA
>CAUZAY010000419.1:0-3290 GCA_963577695.1 Vicinamibacteria bacterium
CCCCGGCCCGGCGGGTCCGACTTACGGAAGACCTGGCGCGAGCCTCGGAGCACCGCGTTGGCGGCTCCGTGTACTACGACACGCTCGTGGTCACTGCGCACGCCTCCGCCCGGAGTATCGAAGACATCGAAACGGTTGTCGACCAGACCACCGACATTGCCTCGTTCTACGCCGGTCTTCTGGGCGATATCCCCTACCCGACGATGACGGTCGCCACCACCGACAGCGTCCTACCCGGCGGGCACAGCCCAGCGTACTTCGCGGTCATGAACCACGAGCTTCCGCCAACGCCCGGGGTCATCGTGTCGTGGAAAACCGACCCGGTGAGCTTCAGTGGGTATCCCTCGTTCTTCCTGGCGCACGAGATCGCGCACCAGTGGTGGGGACAGGCGGTGGGGTGGAAGAACTATCACGAGCAGTGGCTGAGCGAGGGACTCGCCCAGTACTTCGCCGCTCTCCATGCTGAACGCACCGCCGGACCGGAGGTCTTTGCCGACATCCTGGAGCAGATGCGGGATTGGGCTATGCGTCACTCCCGCGAAGGACCTGTCTATCTCGGTTACCGGCTCGGTCATCTCGACGGCGAACCACGCGTGTTCCGCGCACTGGTCTACAACAAAGGGGCCATGGTGCTGCACATGTTGCGCGGCTTGTTGGGAGACGACGCGTTTTTCGACGGGCTCCGACGTTTCTACCACCAATCGCGCTTCGAGAAGGCCGGCACCGACGCGCTGCAGCTGGCGTTCGAAACCGAGTCGGGGGTACCACTCGACCGTTTCTTTGAGCGCTGGATCCACGAGACGGACCTGGCCGAGCTCGACTTCTCCTCCCGCGTCGAAACCACGCCAACGGGTGACGAGATCGTGCTCCGGTTCGAGCAGCGTACGGAACGGCTCTTCGACCTGCCGGTAGCCGTAGACCTGGTCTACTGGTCTGGCGAAGAGGAGACGGTCATCATGCCCGTGACCGATCGGGTGTCGGAAATGCGGATACCGGCCAAGGGGCGTCTGCGCCGCGTGCGCGTCAACCGCGACGATGCCGCGCTAGCAAAGATCCATCAATAACCCGGCGGGGCGGTTTTCTGACGAGGCGCCTGCGTGGCAAGGCGCGACGAGGAAGCATGCAGGCGGCATGTGACCGAGGAAGCAACGCCGTCCACGCGGGCGCCTCGTCGGAAAACCAGGTGATCAATGCCGGTATATGTCGGCGACGACCGGATCCTGCGGTGAGTCAACCAGCGAGAACACGAGTAGGAAGCGGGTATCGCCGTACTCGTAGAAGCGGACCAGGCGGTCGCCATCGGCCGTCCGCTCGACATCGTGCCGGCCAACCTCGGCGCCACGACCCAGCAACGTGGCAACCTGACTGGCCGAGTCGCCGATGCGCACGCGTACCTCGCCCTCGAGCAACAGGACCGGCAGCCGGACCGCCCCCGGCGGCACGCTCTTCGGAGGAGCGGTATCATCCAGCGACATCACAGTCCCACCGGCAACAGGGGCGACCTCACGCAGCTCGCGCACCGCATTCGTCCCCACCACGCCGGCCACGGCGAGCAAGGCGACGGCCAGCATCCACTGCACGGCGGGCGACAAGCGACGAACCAGGCTCTTCAATCTCCTGTTTCCTTCAGTGAAGGGTGGCATCTCCTTCGGTTCAGACGCAAGGCCTACAGGTCCCACGCGGGCTTCTATTGATATGATCAGAGATCCGCAGCACCCGGCGTGAAGCGCGCGGGACCAGACCGGCGTCTAACGAGTGAGCGGTGCGAGGCCTGTGCCTCGATCTGCTGATCAAGAGAACGCCAGCGTGGAGGCGATAGTGAAAGCGACCACCCCTTTTCGACACTGGTCACGCTGGTGGCCGGGGCTCTCGATGGCGGCGGTGCTGTTGGGGCTTACGCTCCCGGGGTCCGCGCAGCTCCGCATACCCGAACTGCAGATAGAGCCCGTCACCGAGACTGACGCCGCGCACTCCGGCGCACCCGCCGCCATGGCGCTCGAGGTCGCCCTCAACGCCGGCTTCCACCTCCAGTCCAACGCACCGCTCGACGAGAGCCTGATTCCGACAGTACTCACGCTAGACCCCCCGGAAGGCTTTTCGATCGCGAGCGTCGCCTTCCCGGAAGCGATCTTGGTCGATGTGGGGCCGGACTCGCTGGCGGTCTTCGAGGAAGAATTTCGGATCGGCGCCATCGTCGACGTGAGCGAGTCCGTCGCACCCGGCTCCTACACGGTGCCTGGGAATTTGCGCTGGCAGGCCTGCAACGACACGATGTGCTTCCAGCCGCAAAACACCGCGGTCCAGTTCGACGTCACGGTCGCCCCGGCGACGCAGGCCCTCAACACGCTCCATCCAGATCTATTGGCCGGGCTCCGCGTGGCAAACGCTGACGCCGGCGCCTCGATGCCGGCGCCTGTGGCTGCCGCCCCGATGCTAGACGACCTGTCGGTGGTCGCCTCGCTCGACGACTTCGACGTGCTCGCCAGCACCGGGGGCTATCTGAACGCCGACGCGTTTCTCGACTTCATGGGCGCGGCCGAGTCGGGCGAAGGGGAACGCGGCTGGTTCGAAGGACGGGGTCCTTTCGCGATCTTGGCGCTGATTCTGGTGGGCGGCCTCGCGCTGAACCTCACGCCCTGTGTGCTGCCGATGATTCCGATCAACCTGGCTATCATCGGCGCCGGCACGAAGGCCGGGTCGCGCACGCGTGGCTTTGCGTTGGGTGGGGCCTATGGTCTGGCGATGGCCGTGGTCTACGGCATTCTGGGGTTGGTGGTCATTCTCACCGCGGGCACTTTCGGCACGATCAACTCGTCGCCGTGGTTCAACTTCGGCATCGCCGCGCTCTTCGTGGTGCTGGGGCTGGCCATGTTCGACGTGCTGGTAATCGATTTCTCCAGCCTCCAAGCCAAGCTCTCAAGGGGCAGCAACGAGGGCGGGTCGTTCGTGGTCGCCTTCGGCATGGGCGCGGTGGCGGCGTTGCTCGCCGGCGCCTGCGTGGCCCCGGTGGTCATCCAGGTGATTGTCTTCTCGAGCAACCTGTACAACTCCGGTACGACCGTCGCCCTGGCGCTGCCCTTCTTTCTCGGTATCGGCATGGCGCTGCCGTGGCCGATCGCGGGCGCCGGGCTGTCGTTCATGCCCAAGCCAGGCGCCTGGATGGTGCATGTCAAACATGCCTTCGGGGTGTTCATCCTCGGCACGGCCGTCTACTACGGGTATCTGGGCTACGGGCTGGTCGCGCAACGCTGGGTCGACCCCGCCGATGTGGCTGACAGCGTGCAAGAGCT
>CAUZAY010000420.1:0-3274 GCA_963577695.1 Vicinamibacteria bacterium
CAGCGTGACGCGCGCCGGACAACCGGTGACCTTGTCGGCCACTCTCGGCGATGAAAGGTCACGGCGACGGCGGATCCAGGTCCCGCGGACGAACGACTCGATTTGAGGAACGGACTAGCCGTGTGCCTCGGCGGCGGGAGCCACGGTGTCGGCCGGCTGTTCGGCCGGCGCTTCGGCTGGGACGAGCGTGGCGAGCTGGGCGGCGACAATGGCGGCACTGGCCTGCACGGCGTTGCTTGATTCCCAGCCGTCGCGCAATTCCGCCGAGAGGACCCCGATGCAGCGGTTGGCCGACCGCAGGGGGGTCGCGAGGGCGCCGCTCGCACCGTCGACCCCGCACACGACCTGCATCTGTATGCCCCGATAGGCGGCTGCGGTCGCGTTGCTACTATCCTCAGGGATCGAGCCGATGCGGGCGAGCGCCTGCGGGGGATACCCGTGTCCGATCGCGGGACGCAGGGCATGCCCGGTCGAATCGAGCACCCACACGATCAGCCCGCTTGCGTTCATGAGGTCGGCCGCCCGCTCCAGGAGAGCGGGCAGCTCTCGCGTGTCGGACAATGCGCTCAGGTCGGTGCACAGATCGGCGGCGGCGCGTAGGTCTGGCCTCGGTTCGCCGTCGCTTTTCCCAGCCGCGACCTTCGCCGCCTGGCTCCTCGCGCTCGAACGAGGAGACGACGAGGCGACCGGTGCGTCACCCGCGGCCGATGTCGCGTCGTCCGGGGCCAAGTCCAGGTGCGCCAATGTCAACCGGTCTTCGGATGACGACGTCTCGTCGAGCGACTCGAATGCCGACGTGCGTCTCTGACTCGCCAGTGGTGCCAGCAGGAGCATGGCCAGCACGGCGGCACTGGCGGACACGGCCAACATGGTGGTCTGGGTGGCACGGGCCGCCCGAATTGTGTCATTCCGCGTCGTGCGCTCGGTCGCGCGCGCCAGTTCGACGTTCGCGGCCGCACGTCCCGCCAATTCGAGGCCATCGGTGAAGATGAGATCCGAGGCCAGCAGCGGTTGTTCCAGGTTCGCATGCTCACGCGCGCGCTCGTCCATCCCCCGGAGGTCGACGATGGCGTCCGCCGCCGCTCCAAGCGCCTCCACCGACGCGGGGGCGGTGGCGAGTCGCTGGAGGTTGTCGAGACTGTCGTCGACGGTGTCGAGGTGGCTACTGACCTTGGTGGTCCAGTAGACCCGATCTTGTCCCGCCGCTACGTAGGCCTGCTGGGCGCCGCGCAACTCTCCGATGGTGAGCGTGAGCGCCCAACTCAGATCGGTGAAGACGCGCTCGACGTTCTGTTCGTCGTCGAGCACGAGTTCGGCGAGGCGGATTTGATTGGCGGTGAATCCCAGCGTGGTGAGCGTGACGAGTACGATAACGAGCCGAACCCAGCGACGTGCCATGTTGGGAAGCTACTATAGCACCGATGAGTCGCTCCCCGGCGCCGGCTGTTGCCATCATTAATCCCGTCGCCGGGCCGGCCGCCCGTCGCGCCGGTCGCGCCGAGTCAGCCGCGCTCGTTCAGCGTGTGTGTACGTCGGCGGCGATGTCGTGCGAGGTGGCCTTCACCGAGCGCCCGGGGCATGCGGGCGAGCTCGCGGCCGGTTTCCACCGTCGCGGATTTTCACCCATCATCGCGTGGGGTGGTGACGGCACGGTGAACGAGGTCGCCTCGGCCCTGGCCTTTCGGGATGCCGTCATGGCGATCGTACCGACTGGGTCAGGCAACGGATTGTCGCGAGAGCTGGGTATCAGTCTCGATCCGCCGCGCGCACTTGAGACCGCGGTGCGCGGGCTGGACCGTACCATCGACCTTGGTGAGCTCGGCGGGCGACTGTTCGTCAATCTGGCCGGGATCGGCCTGGACGCCGCGGTCGCGTCCGCGTTCAGCCAGCTGCCGGGCCGCGGTCTTCGTCGCTACGTGCACGCGACACTCTCCACCGTGTTTCGGTATACGTCGGACATCTACCGCATCGGGACCGATGCCCAGACCGACCTCTTCGAGGGGCGCGCGCTGATCGTCGAACTGGCCAACGGCACCCAGTTCGGTAACAGCGCGATGATCGCACCAGGCGCCAGGCTCGATGACGGTCTGCTCGATCTCGTGATCGTGGCGCCACGGGGCGCACTCCGCGCGTTGTGGGGAGCGAGACGGTTGTTTGACGGCACGATCAACCACGACCCGGGCGTGCAGACGACCACCGTGCACCGCGTCACGATCGAGGCCCAGCGGCCCATGTGCTTTCACGTGGACGGCGAGGTCGTGCAGGGCGGGACCTCGCTGGAGGCGAAGACGCACCCAGCCGCTCTACGGGTTCGAACTCCGCACCTGGGACCCGCTCAGGGGTAGGTTGCCCACTCTGGCCGCGGCCGCATCCCGCCGATGTCGGCGCCGCGGCCGCGTGCCGTCTCTACCAGCCCCAGTGGCCTGCTTCGGCTTCCCAGAGTGCGTAGCAGACCTCGGCCACCCCTGTCTCGAGGAAGACCGGTGGCAGGAAGGACATCGAGCCGACCGCCGCGTCGATCGGGGTCCCGTCGAACGACCACGTGGAGGTCACGTGTCCTTCGTATGGTTGTTGCTCGCTGTTTCCGGGTTCGATGGCTACGGATTCGATCTGGACCACCCAGGCGCCAGCGCCGCCTCGGCCATCGGGTCCGCGGAACGTCAGCTCGTTGCCGGAGCGCTCGAACCCATCGACCCCGGAGACCGACGCGATCTGGGCCGAGAAGGAATCTCTCAGACTGGCCTCATCGGCTTGGGCTGCGCAGGCCGAGACCAGGAGCAGCCCGGCGAAGAGCCACGGTCGCCGGGTTGTGCCGCGCCGCGCGCTCACGGCGTTCGAGTCGCCCCGGCGGCGTCCGCGCTCCGGTCCTCGGTTCGAGGTCGCAGAATCGCGTAGGTGGGCAGACCGATGCCACCGAGGTGTTTCAACACTTCCCGAGCTGGCGATGCCTCGAGGTCCTCCGCCTGGAATTTCACCTTCACGTAGTCTTCGAGACCGGACTCGACCGCCGGGGCCTTCAGGGTGGTCTTGTCCATCGTCAGACAGTTCTTGCACCAGGTGGCCCACATATCCACCAGCACCAGCTTGTCTTCAGCCCGCGCCGCTTCCAGCCCCTGACCAAGCGACGCGTGCCATCCCTCGTCCAGTAGCTCTTGCACGCTGTCAGCCACATCGGCGGGGTCGACCCAGCGTTGCGCGACCAGCCCGTAGCCCAGATACCCGTAGTAGACGGCCGTGCCGAGGATGAACACCCCGAAGGCATGTTTGACATGCA
>CAUZAY010000421.1:0-3233 GCA_963577695.1 Vicinamibacteria bacterium
TGGTATCCCGGCCCCTATACACTTCGCCCATGCCCCCGCTGCCGAGGCGGTCGCCGATCTCGTAGTGCTGGATGATGCTACCGGTGGAGGGCATACACGTTCGTATGCGGCTGCCGCGTCTGTCGTCGCGGTGGTGGGTGTCAGGGTCGAGCGCGCGATCTCAATGGTATCTCGGGTGTGCGCTGGCTTACAGAGTTAAGACTCCCGGTCGCGGTCCGAGGTTCCCTCGGCGGTGCGGAAGAACTGTCTCTCGCACTTTGCCGGTGCCGCGAAGTGTGATACACCGTCGGGCCTATGTCGACTGACGCCGCACCGCCACCGAAACCGACGAAGACCGAGGCCGAGCTCCGGTTCGACGAGTCTCGACGCAAAGTCGGCATTGTGGTCGGCCCCTTGCTCTTCTTGCTGGTGTGGGCCTGGCCCTTCACGTCGCTCACCCCGGAGGGGCACCGGTTGGCGGCCGTCATGGCGCTGGTCATCGTGTTCTGGATCACCGAGGCACTGCCGCTCGCAGTGACCGCGCTGCTGGGGCCAACACTAGCGGTCGTGTTGCAGGTCGCACCAGCCGGACTCACATTCAGACCCTTCGCCAGCACGACGATTTTTCTCTTCATCGGCAGCTTCATTCTGGCTCAGGCCCTGTTTGTGCACCGGGTCAATGAGCGCATCGCGTACGGCGTGCTCTCGCTCCGTGTCATTGGCGCGCATCCGACGCGTATCTTGATCGCGTATGGTCTGCTGGCCGCGTTCCTCTCCGCCTGGATGAGCAACACGGCGACGGCGGCCATGCTCGTGCCAATCGGACTGACGCTGCTGCGGTTCATGGAATCAGAGGCGAACCTCCCGAAGAAGTATGGGACCGCGCTGATGCTGATGACCACCTACTGCTGCTCGCGCGGCGGCATGGCGACACCGGTTGGCACCCCACCGAACTTGATCGCGGTCGGGATGATCAGCGACCAGCTCGACGTACGCATTACGTTCGTGCAGTGGATGATGTTCTCGACGCCGATCGTGCTGATTCTGTTGGGCATCGTTTTCGTGTATCTCGCCTGGGTGGGGAGAACCGGTGTCGACGAAATTCCGGGTACCCAGGAGATCATCGCCGAGCGCAAACGGGCGCTCGGGCCCTGGCGCCGTGGGGAGATCAATGCGGTCATCGCGTTCGGCGTGACGGTGGTGTTCTGGATCGGACCGGGCGTGCTGGCTCTCGTCCTGGGGACGGACCACAGGGTGGTCACCGCGGTGACCACGAGCGTGCCGGCGGCGGTGGCGGCACTGGTGGGGGTCGTAGTGCTCTTTGTGCTGCCGAACAGCAAGACCGAGCCCTCGACCATCACCTGGCGACAGGCGTCACAGATAGACTGGGGCACCATTCTGCTGTTCGGTGGGGGGCTGGCGCTGGGCGCGCTGGCTGGTTCGACCGGTCTGGCTCGGGAGGTCGCGGTGGCGATCACCGGGCTGGTGCCGATCAGTGACGTTGCGACGCTGGCATACGCCGGTGCCATCTTTACCGTGGTGCTCTCGGAGGCGATGTCGAACACGGCGGCCACCAACATCGCTATACCGATCGTCATTTCGATCGCGCAGGCCGTTGGGGTCAACCCGATCATTCCTGCGGTGGCGTCCGGGCTGGCCGCGTCCGTGGCGGCTGTCCTCCCAGTCTCCACCCCGCCGAACGCCATCGTGTACGCGTCCGGTCGAGTGTCCATCACCGACATGATCAAGTACGGCCTGTGGATGGACGTCACGGCCGTGACGCTGGTGCCGGGGCTTGTGCTGTTGATCGCCCCCTTCTTCATCGGTTGACGGCCATAAAGAAAGGATCGGTTCGTCCCCGTAGGGACGACTCGGCTCCGGGAGGTCTTTCAGAGAAGACGGTTTCTCGGTCCAGAGGCTGTCGTGTTCGGCGATGAGGAGGGCAATTACGTCGGGGGGGATTCAGGACCGCTTGGGAGGCGCTGTTGGCGGCTGCTGGGGTAACCGACCCAAGCAAGAACTTGGACGGGGACCTCCACTGGCACGACCTGCGGCATGAGTGCGGATCACGGCTGGCCGAGGGGGGCGTGCCGTTGCACGATATTCAGTATCTGCTGGGCCATGCGAGTATCGTGACCACGCAGCGGTATCTGAACGTGACCCTGGAGGCACTGGCGGAGTCTGTGAAAGTCCTGGAAACGGGCACGGGATGATCTTTCCGGTATCCTGCGGTCATCCAACCCCACCTGAGACGGGATGACTGGTGCCGGGCACGAACGGGATAGGCCAGGTTCTATTGGTCGAAAATGGTGCCGAGGGGCAGAATCGAACTGCCGACACCACGATTTTCAGTCGTGTGCTCTACCGACTGAGCTACCTCGGCACGCCAAGGACGCAGCGCGAACGGGAGGGCCGCCACCGGGTGGCGGAACAGCACGATACCCCACCGCGACCGGTGGTTGCAACCGATGGAACGGGCGCGAACGTCATCTCGGCGACTGCGGTGGGTGACGGCGAAAACGCATCAGGACGCGCCAGGGAACGATGAGCGACTCGCGGAACACGCGACCGGTCAGTTTCGAGGCGCCGTGCCGCCGGCCGACGAACAGGACCGGCACTTCACCGATCGAGCAGCCGGCCTGGGCCGCTTCGCAGAGGGTCTCGACCAGGAACGCGAACCCTTCGGCGCCGACCCGCTCCCAGCGGATCTGTCGCACGGCTGACCGGCGCCAGCAGCGGTAGCCGCTGGTGCAGTCCTTCGCTCGCAGCCCGGTGATGGTGCGGACGTAGGTGTTGGCGCCGCGGCTGAGTGCCGCGCGATAGCCGGGGAAATTCTCCAGCTCGGCCCCTTCGGCATAGCGAGACCCGATGACGACGTCGAAGTCAGCCGCGGCCGCGGCCATCGCCGGCAGGTATTGCGGGTCGTGCGACAGGTCGGCGTCCATCTGGCAAATGACATCGACCTCGGCGGCCGCCGCCTTCGGGAACGCTTCGGCATAGGAGAGTCCCAGGCCGCGCTTGCCGGTGCGGTGCATGACCTCGATTCGCCCTGGGTACTGCGCCGCGAGTGCGTCAGCGACGTCGCCCGTGCCGTCCGATGAGCGGTCGTCGACGATCATGAGCCGGAAGCCCGCGTGTTCGAGGATCCGGGGCACCAGCAGCGGGAGATTCTTCGCCTCGTTCAGCGTCGGGAGGATGACCAGGGCCGTGACCGGGCGGAGACGATCGGTGGCGGGCATCACAGGAACCGGCGC
>CAUZAY010000422.1:0-3201 GCA_963577695.1 Vicinamibacteria bacterium
ATCGACCGAGACGGCCCGAGACCCGGCCGTCGAGAAGGTGACCGGCACATCCGTTCGTGTCTCGCCAATCGAATCGACCACCTCGACCGCGAGCTGTGGTCGTGTGCCGACGTAGAATTTGGGGGGCACCTGCGTAAAGGTCACCCGCTCGACCGGCGGTTGGGGCACTGACACCGCGACCTCGGTCTCTGCCCGTGCCTCGGGGCGACGACGCTCATCGTCCGGGTCTTTGGGCACCAAGACGACGAGCGTGAACTCCCCTGGGCGATGGGCCTCGACCTCGCCGTCAGCCGTCACCCCGACGCTGCGGCGCGCTCTCGAGAAGTAGACGACCTCGGCGTCGTCGACAATCTCACCGGCCGCATCCCGCACCGTGGCGACCAGGGTCGCTTTCTCGCCGACCCCGAGCGTCAGGCGGTCCGGGCTCACCTCGATGGACACTCCGGCGGCCGGCTCGACCGGCTCTTGCCCGGCGGCCCCAACCCCCACCGTGAGACACATCGCAACGCCAAGAACCCGCAGGCTCGTGGACCGTGCCAGACGGATGTAAGGTGGATTCCGGAGCGCGGCGCCCGGCTGACCAGGCGCGACACGGGCGCATACGGACGGTGTTCGACCGAGGGGCAACGCCGCCGGGCGGGATGCCCCGCCCGGAAGGTGCGTTACATCTGTCTGGTACGGTCCACTAACTCGCATCTCGTCATTGTAACGCCGACCTGCACCGTGATCGGTGGCCGCCAGGGTCATCGACCAACCGGCTGGCAGTCCATGGCGACCGTGGTTCCAACCACCTTCCGCAAGCGCACTGTCGGCCAGCGCGACGCATGACGACGCCCGCAACCGCAAGCGGGCAAGTTCTGCGCTAGTATCTGGTGATGGAGTGCGCAATTTCGTAAATAGGCAGGTCGGAGACGCCAAATATACTTTACGTTAAGGCGTTTATTAACAATTAGATACAAGTTATTTAAGAATAACTTTCGCTTGACATTCGCCTGTTCAGTCCCTAGAATACAGGTCGAGGTCAGACACCGCCGTTTTCGAGTCAGCACCGACCGCGACGATCACCACGTGATACACCGAAAGACCGAGAGGAATCGCCAATGCCAGAGGACCGCAGCACCCGCGACCGCCAGAAAGCCATTGAGATGGCGGTGGGCCAAATTGAGAAGCAGTTCGGCAAGGGCGCCATCATGCGTCTCGGCCAGAACGCCGTGACCTCCATTGCGAATATCTCGACCGGGTCGATCAGCATCGACCACGCGCTGGGCATCGGTGGAGTGCCGCGGGGACGGGTCGTCGAGGTCTTCGGTCCGGAGGCATCGGGCAAGACCACACTGACGTTGCAAGTGATCGCGCAGGCGCAGCGTAACGGCGGCACTGCCGCATTCGTCGATGCCGAGCATGCGCTCGACCCGACCTACGCCCGGAAGCTCGGGGTTGACCTCGACAATTTACTCGTCTCACAGCCGGACAACGGCGAGCAGGCGCTCGAGATCGTCGAGATGCTGGTGCGCTCGGGCGGCGCCGACGTCGTGGTGGTCGACTCGGTGGCGGCCCTGGTGCCCCGCGCAGAAATCGACGGCGAAATGGGTGACGCGCAGGTCGGTCTACAGGCTCGGTTGATGTCGCAGGCACTTCGGAAGCTCACGGCGGTGGTCGCCAAGTCGTCGACCTGCCTCATCTTCATCAATCAGCTCCGAGCGAAGATCGGCGTCATGTTCGGCAGTCCGGAGACCACGACTGGTGGCCGGGCGCTCAAATTCTATTCGTCAGTCCGGATCGACATCCGTCGCATTGGCGCCATCAAGGACGGCGACCAGGTGACCGGCAACCGGACGCGAGTCAAGATAGTCAAGAACAAGCTTGCGCCACCGTTCCGGATCGCGGAATTCGACCTCATGTACGGCGAGGGTGTGTCTCGCGAGGGCGATCTGCTGGACCTGGCGGTTGAACGACGCATGGTCGAAAAGAGCGGCACCTGGTTCTCCTATGGTGGCGAACGATTGGGGCAAGGTCGCGAAAAGGTCAAACTGTTCCTGAAACAGAACCCGGAGATCTTCGACGCCATCGACACCCGGGTACGGAAGGAGCTCGGGCTGACCGCCGAGCCCGCAGAAGAGCCGGCACCCGCAGCGGTGCCCGCCTAGCGCCCCCCTCCTGACGCGGTCTTCGTCAACCGGCATCGCGCGCTCTGCCGCAGCGCCGGTTTTTTCTTGTACTTTTTGTCCAAGTTCGGTACTGTGCAACGCAGCCGCCGCGGACTTGTACTTGCCACGCATTTCCGGTATGGTGAGCCCGCATCGTAACGTTCACCCCGACTTGTACTCGGCGCCGAATTCCGGTACTCTGACATCCACAACATGGGCTCCGTCGTCGATCGACTCAACGAAATGGCCCCGCTGCCGCGGCGCGCGCCCACGCCGCGACGCACGGGTCGGTATGTCTTGTCGTTGGTCACCATCCTGCTCGTCGCCAACGCCATCGTCGGTGAGCGCGGGTTGGTCGCGCTGTTTCGCGCCAACCAAGAGCATGCCAGACAGCAGCAGGTGATCGACGCACTGCGGGAGGAAAACGGACGCCTCCATCGCTACGCGCGGGCGCTATCGGCCGAACCTCGCATCATCGAAGACGTCGCCCGTCGCGAGTTGGGCATGATCAAACCGGGCGAACAGCTGTTCATCATCAGAGAGACCGAGGCGCCCCCGCCGCCCGATCCACCCCCCGTAGACCCTGACACGGCCCTACCCACCCGGTAGCCCTGGCGGCCGGCCAGGGACCACCGGCAAGATCCGGCGCCCATTTTTTCAAGCGGTTCTGACCATTCTGAAGTAGGCGCCTTTATACAGGACACCTTTGAGGACAGACGTGGATCTTGACGGGTCCGGACCATCGAGATCCTCGACGTCTGGCAGCCGGCTATCCGGCCTGGCCAACCTGGGGTCGGAGGAAGCGGCACAGGTCCTCGTCACGGCGCTCAAGTCCCCCAGGGGAGCCGACCACGCCGTGGCCTGCGCGCAGGCGCTGGGACAGATCGCCGACCCGGTCTCCGTCGACGCCCTGGCCACTCTGCTGTTGAGGAAGAAGCACTGGTTCGGCGGCTGGAAATGGGACGACCACTTACGAGCAACCGCAGCCATGGCCCTGAGACAGATTTCGGGGCCGGAAGCCGAAAAAGTGCTCGCGCGCGCGGGCGCCGAGCCC
>CAUZAY010000423.1:0-3188 GCA_963577695.1 Vicinamibacteria bacterium
GCTGGTGCTCTTCGACGGGGGCGACGAGATCGTGGTGCGAGCCGGAGGGGAGGGCATTCGATTCCTGCTGGTCTCAGGGCAACCAGTTCAGGAGCCGGTCGCCTGGCAGGGCCCCATCGTGATGAACACGCAGGCACAACTCCACCAAGCGTTCAGCGAACTGCGTCAGGGCACGTTCATCAAGGATTGAAGCTGTAGCGATCGGCTCAGCAACCCCGTCGTGCTTCAGTGCCCTCTTAGGGTTTTGGTTGTGCGGGTGCGGGTGGCTCAACCGGTCGCGCGTATTGATCGACGACCTCCGGTCGTTCCCCGTCGGTGGACACACCGGCGCCATCCATGAGCATCGTGATGACCTCGATGGTCGCGCGGGACGGTCTGGGCAGTCCGAATCGGTGGCCCTCGGCGATGAACAGCGGCGTCCGGTCCTGCTTGTTCCGGGTGTTCCAGACACGGATGTCGGCACCGTGGGCCGCCAACAGATCCACCACGGTCGGGAAGCTGCCGTAGGCCGCACCATGCATCGCGGTATCGCCGTCGGCGTTCACCGCGTCGATGTCCGCACCGAGGTCGAGCATCAACTGTGTCGCGATCAGCGCTTCGGGCTCGGTGCCCGCTTCTTCCTCGGGGGCCGCGGTGCCGAGGCCGGCGGCGGCCATCAGCGGCGTGGACGCATCAAGATTCGGAATCAACGGATCGGCACCCAGGTCGAGCAGCAGTTGCATCAAGGTGGCGTCCGCGCGATCGGCCGCCAGAAGGAACGCGGTAGCTCCGCCTGAGTTGGTCCGAGAGGCCGAATTCGGCTGGCGCGGTGCGTCCTCCTCCAGACGGAGGTTGACGTCGGCGCCCAGCGCGACGAGCGCGCGCACGAACTGGAGGCTGGTCAGATTGCCGGACCCGATCGGGGCCGGGTCACCACGGTCGCTCTCGTCCGGCTTCCGCACCCAGCTCATCGTGTGCAGCGGGGCAAATCCGCTCCGCACGTCGTTCGGGTCGGACCCGGCCTCGAGCAGGGCGACGGCGAGCTCGAAGTGACCGTTCCGGATGGCCATGATCAACGGGCTGATGCCATCATCGACCGGTCGGTAGCTGGCATTGTTCACCGTGCGGTCCGGCCCGTCCTTGACCCGTTGCAGGACTTCCTCGATGTTCGCTCCGGCCTCGAGCAAGGTGTGCACGACATCGATATGGCCCTCGCGCACCGCGAAGAAGAGCGGCGTGAACCCGGACTTGAGCCTGACATCCATGTCGGCGCCGACTTCAAGCAGGGCATGGACCACCGAGGCGTGCCCCTCGGCCGCGGCCCACATGACGGCCGTCTGATTGCGCCGTTCGACCGCGTTGGGGTCAGCGCCGTGAGCCAGCAGGGCGCGCACCGCACCGAGGCTGCCGGTGCGCGACGCCGTCATCAGAACGGTTTCACCGCCACGCAGGGTCGTGTTCGCGTTCGCGCCGGCCTCGAGCAACAGGGTGACGGCGTCCGCGTTGCCGTTGGTCGCAGCCACCGACAGTGGCGGCACGCCATAGCGGTTCGCCTTGGCGACAGCGGCCCCGGCCGTCACCAGCAACCGAGCCGTGGCCACGTCGTCGTGGTAGACGGCCCAGTGCAACGCCGTCAGCCCGTCGACCTGCGGCAGGTTGACGTCGGCACCGCCATCGAGCAGGGTGCGGACCAGCGCCATGTCGCCCCGCTCAGCCGCATCGGCCAACGTCGCGTCATCGGCGGGTGCCGCGCCGGCCACCCCGACCGCCAGCGTCATCACCAGCACCGCGCTTCCCGCGATTCGTGTCACGTCCATCTTTCTCTCTCCTGCCTGTTTCCGGGCGGGGCATCCCGTCTGGCGGCGCTCCTTCCTCGGTCACATGCCGCCTGCATGCTCCCTCGTCGGGCCTGGCCAGCCGGGCGCCGCGCTCCGCCCCCCCTGACCTCTTGTCTAACGCGCCACTAGAGGGCCACCGGGTCGAAGAGGTTCTCGACCGTCCCGTTGCTGTCGCCGAAACTATCCAGACGGACACCCACCTTGTCCAGCAGGGTAAGGTGTAGATTCCCCAGCGGCGTGCCCTCGTGATAGCGGATGTGCTGGCCGCCCTTCATCCCAGTGGCGGCGCCGCCGGCCACGAGAATCGGCAAGTTCACATGATCGTGCAGGCTGGGGTTACCCATGCCGCTGCCGTACAGGTACACGGTGTTGTCGAGCAAGTTGCCGTCGCCCTCGGGCGTCGCCTGCAGTTTCTGCAGGAAGTCGGCCCACAGCGAGACGTGGAACGTATTGATCTTGGCGATCTTCGCCACCTTTTCCGGATCGTTGCCGTGGTGACTCGTCGGATGGTGCGGGTCGGGCACGCCGATTTCCGGGTAGGTGCGATTGCTCAGTTCCCGGGTGAGCTGGAAGGTGACCACCCGGGTGATGTCTCCCTGGAACGCCAGCACCTGCAGGTCGAACAGCAGCTTCGCGTGATCGGCAAACATCTCCGGCACGCCGACGGGTCGATCCAGATCCGGCATCGGGTTCGTCGCCGCGCCGGCCTCGGCTTGCTGAATCTGGCGCTCGACTTCGCGGATGCTGTCGAGATACTGGTCGACACGGGCCCGGTCGCTGCTGCCCACGGTCCCCTTGAGCCGCGCGATGTCGTCGTTGAACGCGTCGAGCAGGCTGGCCCGGCTCCGGAGCGCGGCGCGACGCTCCTCGAGCGAGCCCCCTTCACCGAACAACCGTTCGAACACGAGACGCGGATGCGCCTCAGAAGGCAGCGGTGTGGTCGGTGACGACCACGACAGGTTGTTCTGATACACGCAGGCATAGCCGTTGTTGCACACCCCAGCCAGGGGGTTGAGGTCCATCGACAGCTCGAGCGATCGCAGCTGCGTCTCCTGACCGATCTGCTGGGCGGCGAGCTGGTCGGCCGTGGTCCCGAGATGGTAGTCGGAACTCTCCGTGTGCTTGGCGAAGGCGGCGCTCAGAAATCCGGAGTTCGACGTATCGTGCGTGCCCGGATAGGAGTTCTGCAACTCCATGTTGGTCACGACGGTCAGCTGGTCCTTGATCGGCGCCAGCGGGCTGAGGCACGGGGTCAACTGTCCGAGCGCTCCCTGCCCCTCCGGCGTCCAGCGTGCGTGGTCGCAACCCATCGGCACGAACACGAAGCCGAGCCGGCGCACCGCTTTGGCCGGGGTCTGGGCCAGCGCGGTC
>CAUZAY010000424.1:0-3181 GCA_963577695.1 Vicinamibacteria bacterium
CGGTGTCGTAGCGTTGGACGGTCGACTCGGTAGCGGTGACAATCGTACGTCGACGACCTGACAATCGCTCGATGAACGGCGAGCTGACGCTTGTCGTGTTCACCACGACCACCCGACCGGGCACCCGATCCAACCACGCGCTCCACTCGCGGGCTTCGAGATCCGGCCCTACCAGATTGAATTTCGCGTCGATCCCGTCGAACGACCCATGCCCCATCAGCACCACATAGAGGACGGCCTCATCATCCATGCGCTCCGACAGACGGTCAACCGCGTGTCGGACGCCGTCGCGCGACGCGCGGCCAACCCCGGGACCCGGAGTCTCCGCCAACACGATCAGGTGCTGATCGTCGAACCCCGGCACGTTCCGAAGGGCGGTCACCAGCCTCGACCGCCAGTCGTCATGCCGAGCCGCGTAGGCGGCACCACCCGAGGCGCCGGTGATGAGCAGCGTGTACTGATCCTGCGCCAGCACGGAACCGCCACCAGCCACCCATATCGCGACCACCGACAGGGCGACCCCAGCCCACCGCGGCACGGGGGCGACACCCACGCGATGCGGCGCCCCCCTCACCGCAGCCCCCACTGGCGGCGCAGGACCCACTCGGTCGACACCACGCCCAGCACCAGCACAAACGCCCACACCGTGTGCCACAGGTCGTGTTTGGTCGTCGGAGCCGCGTCCGCGACGGCGGCGCCGAGTGTCGCGGCCAACGTATCGATGTCGTCGGCGAGCAGAAACCGACCACCGGAGGCGTCGGCGAGCCGTTGCAACACGGCGTCGTGCCGTCGCGGGTCCGTCAACTCAAGGTCGGCGCCGCCTACCAACACCGACAGGCCGGCTCGCCCGAGCTCGACCGCGTCCCGCCCTGCCGTTGCCGTGACCTGGTAGACGCCGCGACCACGACTAGGCACCTCAACCGCATACCGGCCCGGCTGACCCGCCACCGGCGTCGCCAGCGGCTCGGTCACGTCGCCCTGCGGGTCCCGGATCCGCATCCGGACGGTGGCGTCGAGCACCGGGGAGAACGCCGAATCGGCCACCGACACGTCAAACCGAAGGGGATCGCCCTCAGACCGCCCGCCCACGGAACGCAGACTCACCGGGTCGGGGGCGTCGGCGGCGAGCCACCGAGCGGTCTGCCGCCAGAAGCGGTCGTAGAGGTCGTCGTTCGACGGCGCCAGCATCTTCCACCGCCAACTCGCCTCACCGGTGAACACCATGGTCCGACCACGCCCGAACCGCTGGATCGCCACGAGGGGAACGTCACGGATGCCCGCATCCTGCGCCGTGGCCAGCACCGTCGTCCCGGGACGCTGGCGCCCGAGCGTCACGACGTGTCCGAAGGGCGGCGCGGCCTCCCAGCGACCCCGGGTCTCGGCCACGCTGTCGGCGAGGCGCATGACAGGATGCGCCGCACCGTCGTCGGTGAGAGAGACCCGATGAGGCATCGATGCTCCACCGGCCACGCGTGGGTCGCCGTCCGCCCGCTGCGACGACTCCAGCGGCAGCAGCCGGTCGAGTGTCGTGCGACGCAGGCCGCGTCCGTCGAGCGACCGCGCCCCCATCATCAGCAGGCCACCGCCGCGCTCCGAGACGAACGCGGTGGTCATCTCCACCTGACTGGGGCGCAAGGACGACGGGTCGACATTCGCGAGAATCACCGCGTCGTACGCGAACAAGGCCTCGCGCGACGTGGGATAGCCCTCGGCCAACGCGGCCACGCCACCCGCCGCGCCCTGAATGTAGAAGGTGCGCTCACCGCGATCGTTTTGTCCCTTGTGGATGACAGCGTCGACCGCCAGGCCCGAGTCCGCCGACAGCACGCGTTTCAGAAAGGCGTGCTCGTGACCGGGGGCGCCTTCCACCAGCAGTAGCCGCCGGGGCCGCCCCGGCGGTGTCGCCAACACGGTGCGCAGGTTGTTCTCTGGCACAAACTCCGCGGGGTCGAGCGGAATCTCGACGGTATACACCGTCGACTCGTCCGGGTCCGGCGAGACGGACACCACCTCGCGAATGACCGCACCGTCGCGAGGCGGCGTCACCCGGATGACACGGCTCGGTTGTCCGTTCGCCAGGACCCGGATCTCGAACGGCGCCGTCCCGAATCCGTGCGACACGGCGGCAATCCCGAGTTCGACGACCGATTCGCGTGCGACCGCCTGGCCCAGGGTCACGTCGAGCAGCTCGCGATCACGCGCGATGGTCGGAGCGCCCACGCCGACCGCGTACACGGGTAGCCCCGGGGGCATCTCCCCCACGCCATCGCCGGTATCCCCACCATCCGACACCACGACGAGACCGGCCACGCGTCGGTCCGCGTAGTGCCCACGCACGGCGTCGATGGCGCCCATGACGTCGCTGCGCCCCGCCTCCGGTCGCACCGACTCCAGATCGGTCTGGCTCACCCTGTCGCCGAACCCCCACACCTCAACCTGGACCCGGTCGGCGAGGGACGGAACGATGCGGTCGCGAATGAGCGCGACCGCCGCCTCCAGCCGCGACGCACCGTCGACATCGCGCAACGCCATGCTTAGCGACCGATCCAGCAGGATGGGGAGCACCGTGTCCGCCGGCGGCAAGGGCTCCAATCGCACCGGCTGGGCCAATCCCAGCAACAGCAGGACCAAGGCCACGAAACGCAGGCCCATGAGCATGCCACGCCGTCGCAGCGAGAGCGGGATGACCAGACCCGCGTAGGCGTAGAAGGCGACGGCGACGGCGCCGACGAGCAGCAGGCACGCCATCCACCAGGGAAATGGAGCCGCGAATCGCATCTCGTCTAAGGGAACCCCGGCTGACTGGCCAACGACCGGTAGTAATGGTCGACCAACTGGCGATAGCGTGGCGGCACCGGCGCCTCACGCCCGCCGGTCACACCATCCCGCAGGTCTGCCTCGGCCAGCGCTCGTGATCGCGCATCCTCGACCCGCTGCAGCGCCGTGTCGAGGTTGCGACGCAGTGAATCCCAGTTCGCGAAGTCCTGCTTGAACCCCTCCGAGCCGGGAGCGGACGCACTCGCCCAGTGCTCGGCCCACGCGTCCAGATCTCGACGCAGCTCCGAGTTATCTCGTCGCAGTTCGTCCAGCAGCCCGGGGTTTCGCGCAAGACCGGCCACGTACTCGCGACGCTGGCCACCGAGCGAGCCCTCGCCTCCGCCGGCCACCGCGCCATGCGTGG
>CAUZAY010000425.1:0-3175 GCA_963577695.1 Vicinamibacteria bacterium
CAGCCGAGGCGTCGGGCGGTCGCTTGCTACAGTCCGAGGCTGATCAGGTGCCGTTGGCGGTGGTGGGGTGGGCGGTTGCCGACACGCCATCCATCACGCTCGCAGGTGTCGGCGCCGAGCGCACGCCGACTGGGCGTGTCCACACGGCAGTCTTGTCGGCTGATGGTCGTGTGTTCTTGTCGCGGGTCGGAGACGAGGTCATGGGGCGGTATCAGGTCCGCGAGGTGACCGCCGCCGCCGCCACGCTCCTCGACCTGGAGACCCGAGAGTCGTTGCACCTCACGCTTCCCTAGCGGGGTCTTACAGCGTTACCACCGCAGCCTGCTGCACCGCCTCCACGGCTCTTATTTCGCCAAGGATGTCGTCCGTGACCGGCTGTTCGGATCCGTCTGACCCGTCGATCTTGACGACGGCCACCGCTCCCGCCGGGCCGTGTCCCAGCGCGAAGGTCGCGATGTTGATCTGGTGGCGGCCGAGCACCGTCCCGACCTCGCCGATGACCCCGGGCTGATTGTTGTTGCGGATGACGACGAGGGTGCCGTCAAGCGGCGCCTCGACGGTGACGCCGTCGAACAGCACCAGGCGTGGTCCGGCCTGTTCGAACACAGCCCCCTCCGCCCACCGTTCGCCCTCGCTCGTGTGCAGCTTCACCGAGATCAGGTTGGTGAAGTTGCGCGGGCGGGAGCTCCTCGACTCGATGACCTCGATCCCGCGTTCCTTGGCGAAACTGCGGGCGTTGATCGGCGTGACGTTCGACGACAGAACGGTGTTAAAGAAGCCGACGAGGGTGGCCCCGACCAGCATCTCGTTGTTCCCGTCCGACAGCTCGCCGTAATACCGGATGGCGACGGTCTCGGTTCTGGCCGTCGCCACTTGACCGAGGAAGGCGCCGAGTCGACGCGCGAGCACGGTGTAGGGCTGGAGTCGTGTCAGTTCGTCCGGAGCCAGCGACGGGTAGTTGACCGCGTTCCGCACGACCCCGCCCTTCAGATAATCGCGGACGCAGGTTGCCGTCTCCAGGCCGACCAGTTCCTGGGCCTCGCGGGTCGAGCCAGCGATATGAGGGGTCGCTACGACCTGCGGCAATCCGGTCACGGAGCGGTCCGTCGGCGGCTCTGTCTCGAACACATCCAGCCCCGCCCCGCCGAGGGCGCCGCGCGCAATGGCGTCGGCCAGCGCGGATTCGTCGATGAGCGTGCCGCGCGCCGTGTTGATGATGCGCGCGGTCGGTTTACACCGCGCCAACCGGTCGGCGTCGAACAGGGGACGGTCACCGGTCGAGGGCACATGTAGGGTGATGAAGTCAGCCTTTGCGCACAGGTCATCGAGCTCGAGCAACTCGACGTTCAGATCCGCAGCCACCTGACTTGCGATGAACGGGTCGTGAGCGACCGCGAGCATTCCGAACGCGTGTCCGCGGTGGACGACTTCGCGGCCGATGCGGCCGAGACCGACCACGCCCAGTACCTTGCCGCGCAACTCGGTACCGGTGAGCCGCTTCTTCTCCCAGCGACCCGCTTTCATGTGGGCGTCGGCCTCCGCGATGGCACGGGCCGAGGACAACAGGAGCGCGAACGTATGCTCGGCCACGCTGATGCTGTTGGCGCCCGGGGCGTTCACGACCAGGATGCCGCGCCGGCTGGCGGTGTCCAGATCGACGTTGTCGACCCCGGTGCCGGCACGGCCGACGACCTTCAGCGCGGGTGCCTTCCCGAGCAGGTCCGCGTCGACGCGTGTCGCGCTTCTGACAATGAGCGCGTCGGCGTCAGCCAGCGCGAGTGAGAGTGCCTCCGGCGAACGACCGGTTTCCGCGTCGACGGTCCAGCCCTCGGTCGAGAGCAGTTCGGCGGCGGAGGTCGGGAGGGGGTCGGCGATCACGATTTTCATGGATGACTCGGTTCCTACGTGGTGACCCGAGGCGAGGACTGGTCGTCTCGAGAGGAGGCGCGGGACGTGTCCGCTCAGGGGAGGGATGGCCGCCCGGGGACGCTTCAGCCCGTACAGTATAATGGCCACCGTTTGCGGGGCTCGGTCACTACCCGTTCTCGCACCACGATGGTGCAATTCGCTAGAAGTCCCCTGTTGACGCGGCTCGCCGGCTGCCCGGGGTCGGTTTCCCACAAGGTTTTCCACAGTTTCTGTGAAGATCTTGGCTTCGGCCACGGGGGCGTGCCCTAAAACGCCTACGTCCCGCTGATGGGGGCGTTCGCGGGGTCGATGGCACGGCCGCGGGCGGTTTTCAACCGTGTCACCTGGGGCACAGGTGCCCAGCAGGATCATTTCGCAGCCATCGGATCGACCGAGGGCAACTCACCGAGAGTGAAAGGAGTACGTACGCGTCATGAATCGAAAGGTTAGCGTCATCGGTTCCGGTAACGTCGGCGCCACGGCGGCCCGCAGCATCGCTGACAAGGAACTGGCGGATGTCGTGGTGCTGGATATTCTGGACGGCGTGCCACAGGGGAAGGGCCTTGACATGCTCGAGGCGTGTCCCATCGAGGGATCCGACTCGCGCGTGCTCGGCACCAACGACTATGCCGACACCGCCGGGTCCGACATCGTGGTGATCACCGCGGGCCTCGCGCGCAAGCCGGGCATGAGCCGCGACGACCTGTTGCACAAGAACGCGGGCATCATCACAGCGGTGACGACCGAAGTGGTGAAGCATTCTCCCGATTGCATCATCATCCCCGTCACGAACCCGCTGGACGCGATGTGTCAGGTCGTGTATCGCGAGTCCGGGTTTCCGCGCGAGCGTGTCGTAGGGATGGCCGGAGTCCTCGACTCGGCCAGGATGCGGTCGTTCATCGCCGAGGCGCTGAACGTGTCGGTCGAAAACACCCATGCCTTCGTGCTTGGCGGGCATGGCGACACGATGGTCCCGCTGCCTCGGTTCTCGACGGTGGCCGGCATCCCGATCACCCAGCTGCTCGACGCGGCCACGATCGAGGCGATTGTGACCCGAACGGCGAACGGGGGGGCCGAGATCGTCAAGCTGCTCGGCACCGGGAGCGCGTTCTACGCGCCGGGGTCCGCGGTGGTCGAGATGGTGGCGGCGATCCTGAAGGACAAGAAGAAGATTCTGCCGTGTGCGGTGTTTCTGCAGGGTGAATACGGCATCACGGATCTGTTCGTCGGCGTGCCGGTCAAATTGGGGGCCGGGGGCGCCGAACAG
>CAUZAY010000426.1:0-3163 GCA_963577695.1 Vicinamibacteria bacterium
ACAGTCATACCACAACCGCCACCCGCCGGTAAGATGGACGCTGCCGACAGGAGAAGACGCCGGGCGATGGCATTCGAATCGTCGGACCGGCGGGTGATGGCCTATTTCACGGGGTGACAACGTTCCTGCGGTACAAAGAAAGGACAGGCCCCCGTCACGTATCGAGGGCCTGTCCGGTCGTGCGTATCGCGGGACGTCGGCGGCCTAGACGCCCGATTCCTTGACCGTCTTGATGATGGCCGACGCGACTTTGTAGGGGTCGGCGTTGGACGCCGGGCGACGATCTTCGAGGCGCCCCTTCCAGCCGTCATCAATCGTGGCGACGGGGATGCGAATCGAGGCTCCCCGGTCAGACACACCAAAGCTGAACGAGTCCAACCGCTCGGTCTCGTGGGCACCCGTGAGACGCAGTTCATTGTGGGCGCCGTAGACGTCGATGTGCCGTGGTATCCGCTCCCTGAAGGCCTCACAAATCTTGGTGAACGTCTCTTCCTTGCCGGACGTCCGCATCACCGTGTTCGAGAAGTTGGCGTGCATACCGGAACCGTTCCAGTCGGTGTCGCCCAGCGGCTTCGGATGCAATTCGATCGCGTAGTCGTACTTTTCACCGATGCGTTCGAGCAGATAACGAGCGACCCACGTCTCGTCGCCGGCCCGTTTGGCGCCCTTCGCAAACACCTGGAACTCCCACTGGCCTGACGCCACTTCGGCGTTGATGCCTTCGACGTTGATGCCGGCGGCCAGGCACGCGTCGAGGTGCTCATCGACGCACGAGCGGCCGTAGGCTTTCTTCGCGCCGACGGAACAGTAATACGGCCCCTGGGGCCCCGGGTATCCGCCCGGAGGAAAACCTGGTGGCAGGTGCGTCATCGCATCCCAGAGAAAATACTCCTGTTCGAATCCGAACCAGAAATCGTCATCGTCGTCATTGATCGTGGCCCGACCGTTCGAGACGTGCGGCGTGCCGTCCGCGTTCATGACCTCGGTCATAACCAGATACCCGTTCGTGCGTTCCGGGTCCGGGAAAATCGCCACCGGCTTCAGCATACAGTCCGAGTCGTTGCCCGCCGCCTGTTCGGTCGAACTGCCGTCGAACGACCAAATCGGGCACTCTTCGAGCGTTCCGCCGAAGTCTCGCTGCACGCGGGTCTTCGATCGCAGGCTCTGGGTGGGCTTGTACCCGTCCAACCAGATGTATTCCAACTTGCTTGGCATTGTCCGTGTTCCTCCCTGTCCGTCTGTACCAGTTGTCTATCCGAAAAAAAGCCTCTCCTGGTCGTTCGTCACGCGCGCCACCGGACGCAGGTCATTCCAATGGTCTTGATGGAAAGCAAGACGCGGGCCACCCGTAAAACCCGGCGATCTCCGCATTCTTCGTGCCCGATCTCGACACGAATGTCGGGGAGATCGGCCCAATTGTACATTCCTGTTCACCCGGTGTGTCGTCCTCGCGCCAGACGCACGCCCAGCCAGGCACTGGGAACAGGCGTCACCGTCGTGCTACCGCACACCCAGCAGAATCTCCGTCGTCAGTTGATCGAGCCGCTCGTAGAACAGTTCCCGAGCGCCGAGTGCGCCTCGGTCGAACCGGTGTGACCTGATCGCGTCGGCCCCGGCCGGGGTGTACCGGCCTACGGGGGGCGCCGACTGCGAGCTCTGCCCCAGACCGGCCACCAGCTCGCTGATGTCAGGGTCCGCGACCCATCGGACCGCCTTGTCCTTCAAGATCAAATAGGTGCGCATGCATCCCCGAGCGAAGTCCTTGACCCCCTGGGGCCCTTCGGTCCGGTAGGCGTGCGCATCGAAGTGCCGGGGGCCGTTGTAGCCGACCTCTTCCAGAAACTTCACCAGCCAGAACGCCGCCTTCGGGTTCGCGGCGCCAAAACGGAAATCCTGGTCGTACCGACCGATGACCTGGTCGTTGAGATCGATGTGAAAGAGCTTTCCCGCTTCCCAGGCCTGTCCCACGGCGTGGGTCATGTTCAACCCTGCCATGTGCTCGTGCGCGACCTCGGGATTGACCCCCACCAGCTCCGGGTGTTCCAGCGTCGCGATGAACCCCAGATAGGCTCCCGTGGTCGCCATGTAGATATCGCTTCGCGGCTCGTTCGGCTTCGCCTCCAGCGCAAACTGGTAGTCGTACCCCGCGTCGAGCGAATACTCACACAGGTAGTTGACCGCTTCACGCAGCCGTTGAATGGCCGTGTCGGGCCGACGACATCCGTCGGTCTCGGTGCCCTCACGACCACCCCACATGACGAAGATCCTGGCGCCGAGCTCGGCCCCCAGGTCCATCGCGGCCATCGCCTTCTGGACCGAGAGCGCCCGCACCGCTGGATCATTTGCCGTGAACGCCCCGTCCTTAAACGCCGGGTCGGTGAACAGGTTGGTCGTGACCATCGGCACCACCAGACCGTGATCCCCGCATGCGTGCTGGAACTCGCGCACTAGTCGGTCGCGCTCGGCCGCGGTGGCGCCAATCGGCACCAGGTCGTTGTCATGCAGGTTGACGCCCCAAGCGCCAACCTCCCCGAGCAGCTCGACCAGTTGCAGGGGTGACAGACGCGGACGCACGGGCTCACCGAAGGGGTCACGACCGGGATTCCCCACGGTCCACAGCCCAAACGAGAACTTGTGCTCGGGTCGTGGCGTGAACGCATCACTCGCCATGGTGGAGTCCCTCAACTCGCTGGATGCAGCGCCGCATACAGCGTCCGGAAACGATCGTAACGTGTGTGTAAGATTGCCGCGGCCGAGGCCACTGGGGTCACCGTCTCGGCTACCCGCACGACACAGTCACAGGCCTCCTCGACGGTCGCCCACTGGCCGACCCCGACCCCGGCGAGCAGCGCCGCCCCGTAGGCCGCCCCTTCCTCCGCCTCCAACCACTCGACGTCATGGCCATAGACGTCCGCCTGTATCTGCCGCCACAGCGCGGACCGCGCCCCGCCCCCGCCAAGACGAATTCGCGTGGTTGGCACTCCCATCTCTTCAAAAATGGTGAACGTGTCCCGCAAACTGAACGCGACCCCCTCGAGCACGGCCCGCGTCACATGAGCCCGCGTATGCGACGCCGACAGGCCGACGAGGGCGGCCCGGGCGTGCGGGTCCAGATGAGGCGTTCGCTCTCCCATCAGATACGGCGCCCACATGACGCCGTCCG
>CAUZAY010000427.1:0-3155 GCA_963577695.1 Vicinamibacteria bacterium
GACCGATCTCCGGGATCAACTCGACCCGAGACTCGATGTGATTGGCAAATTGCCGCTCTACCGACTCCAGATCGTCGCGGATGGGCTCAAAAATTTGAGCGAGGTCGGGTGGCGCGGAGGTTCTCGACACAGTGGTTTCTCGCGTTCGGGATCTCAGCACACTTGCGAGCCAAGTGTCAATTATTACAACCCTTTAGCCGGACCGGACCGAAACAGTGCCTGGTACACCGCCGTCGTGCTCGCCCGTAGCTCGGCCGGTGCCACCCCCCGGACCTCGGCCACGACATCGGCGACCTGAGTCACCCAGGCAGGCTCGTTCTGTTTCCCGCGATGCGGAACGGGGGCCAGATAGGGCGAATCGGTTTCGACCAACAGCCGATCCTCCGGCACCGCGGCGGCTGCCTCCCGTATCGCGTCTGCGCTCCGGAACGTCACGATGCCCGAGAACGACACGTGAAATCCAAGGTCGACCACCCGTCGGGCCGTCCTGGCATCCCCCGTGAAACAGTGAAACACGCCGGTCACTCCCGGGGTCCCCTCCTCAGTCAGAATCGCGAAGGTGTCGTCATCCGCTTCCCGCGTATGTATCACGACCGGGTGATCCAACTCCGATGCGACCCGGATCTGATGACGAAACACCTCGCGCTGGACCTCGCGGGGGGCGAGATCGTAGTGATAGTCGAGCCCGATCTCACCGATGGCGCAGGTGCCCGGCCGTGCCGCCACCGCCGCGCGCACGTGGGACTCGACTTGGTCCAGTCGTTCGATGAAAACACCGGCCTGATGGGGATGCACGCCCACCGCGAACCCTACCTCGGGCCAGAGCAATGCCACACGCGCCGAGCGCGCCGCTTCCGCTTCGTTGGTGGCGTCGAGAACGCACAGCGCACCTTCGACGCCGGCCTCGCGGGCCCGGTCGACGACCGCGTCGAGGGTGGCCTCGAAGACCTCATCGGCCAGATGACAATGAGAGTCAATCACGATGCTCGTGTCCCATTCCAGCCCGAACGTCGCAAAGGACGCTGGTCGAAATAGAGTTGCCATCTTGGCCGCCGGGGCATCCCGCCCGTCGGCGTTGCTCGTCGCTTACATACTCCCGGTATGCGCGCTCCTCGCGCCTGGCCAGGACGGGCGCCGCGACGTCCAAGATGGCAACTCTATTTCGACCAGTGTCCTTACCGGACGCGCGAACCCGGGGGGGCCTTCTCCGGATCGTCCAGCGTCAACAACACCGGATTCATGTCCGGATCGGTCGCCGCCAGGATCATGCCGTTCGACTCGACGCCCATCAACTTCGCCTTCTCCAGATTGGCCACGACCACCACCGTCCGTCCTATCAGGGCGTCGGGGGCGTAGGCCCGTGCGATCCCGGCCACCACGGTGCGCTGCTCGGTGCCCAGGTCGACGGTCACCTTCAACAGTTTCTTCGACTTCGGAATCGCTTCGGCCGCCACGACCGTCGCCACCCGCAGCGTCAGTTTCATGAACTCGTCGAACGACAGCCGCGGCTCCGCTGGGGCCGGGGGAGCCTCCGGCGCGACCGCGACCGCTGCGCCGGTCACCGGCGACGCCGCCGCCGTGGTGGCCGGCGCGCTCGTCTCGGCCGGGCGTGGTGTCTCCACCGTGGGTGTCGTCTCCGCCTGAGGCGCCGGCTCCGTTTCGTCCGTCATGCTGTGCTCCGTTCCTTCCCTGGCCGCAGCCCGCGTCGGGGCCGGCCCACTCGTGTCAAGACGGGGCCACAATGGCGGCCCCGTGTGAATTTGGCGTTCCACCGCCGACCACGCGGTGTCACGCTCGACGCGCAACTCGCCTATCGGCCGGGACTCGCCGACCCGACGCAGGATCTCCGCCGACGACGCCGGCATCGTCGGCGACAGAAGGATGGCCGCGATCCGCAACGCCTCGGCCATCGCGAACAACGCCTGATCCAGTTCAGCCGCCCGCTCCGGGTCCTTCGCCAACGCCCATGGTTCAGACCGGGTAATGAACTCGTTGGTGGCGTCGACCAGTTCGAACGCGAGCGCCATCGCCACATGCAATTGGTGGTCGTCCATCGCCAGCCGATAGCGCCGCACCACGTCGGCCGCACGCTCGGCCAGTTGGGGCACCGCGCCGGGAGTCGGCGCCACCCGCCCGTCCCGATACTTGTGCACCATCGCCGCCACGCGGCTCACGAGATTGCCGAGGTTGTTCGCAAGGTCGGCGTTGTATCGTTCCTCGAAGCGCTCCCAGGTAAAGTCGCCGTCCTGACCAAACGCGATCTCCTTGACCAGATACAACCGCAACGGGTCCGGTCCAAGCCGGTCGACCGCCTCGAGTGGGTCAACACTGGTGCCGAGCGACTTGCTCATCTTCTCGCCCTGCTGGAGCACCCACCCGTGCCCGAAGATGCATCGTGGCAACGCGACCCCGGCGCTCATCAGCATGGCCGGCCACACCACCGCGTGGAATCGCGTGATGTCTTTCCCGACGATATGCAGGTCGGCCGGCCACCACTCGTTGAACAGCGCCTCGTTGGTGCCATACCCCACCGCGGAGATGTAATTGATCAGGGCATCAAACCAGACGTAGACCACACTCGTGGCGTCGAACGGTAGCGGGATACCCCAGCTCTGACCGGTCCGGCTCACGGAGATGTCGTCGAGCCCGCGCTCCAGCAGCCGCAGCATCTCGTTCCGGCGGACCTCGGGCACCAGGAACCCCGGATTCGCCGCGTAGTGCTCCAGGAGCCGGTCTCGATACTTGGACAGCCGGAAGAAATGGTTCGTTTCCTTGATCCACTCCGGTCGGGTCTGGTGGACGGGACAGTCGCCGTCGATCAGGTCCTTATCCTGCTTGAAGGCCTCGCAGGACACGCAATACCAACCTTCGTATTCCCCCTCATACAGATCGCCCGCGTCGGCAATCCGCTGCACGAGGGTGGTGACGGCGGCCCGGTGGCGGTCTTCCGTGGTGCGGATGAAGTCGTCGAACGACACGTCGAGCTTGGCCCAGACCTGACGGAACACCTGTTCCATCTGGTCACAGAACGCGAGCGGTTCGAGCCCCCTCTCGGTCGCGCGTTGGTAGACGTTCTGAGAATGCTCATCGTTGCCCATGACGAAATGGGTCGGCACGCCGCAGAGCCGCCGATATCGGGCAATCACGTCGGCCGC
>CAUZAY010000428.1:0-3142 GCA_963577695.1 Vicinamibacteria bacterium
CCCGCTCGAAGCTGATCCCGCAACCGCTCCGCCTGCGTCGCTTTGCCGCTCTGGTCGAGCCCTTCAATCGCTATCAACATGGTCTAGCCGCCCGTGGTGAAAGTCCCGCTGCATTCGACGCGGGACTTCCACCACGGGCTGCTCCTACTCCTCACACACGAGTTGTTCGTCGACGGTCTGGCGCCGCCGCACGACACGCCACGCGCCCCCGTCCACCATGACTTCGGCCGGCAGCGCGTGGCGATTGTAGTTCGACGACATCGCGGACCCGTACGCGCCGGCGTCCAGCACCGCCACCACCATGCCAACCGTGGGCGCTGGCAACGACCGACCCACCCCGAACACATCCGACGATTCGCAGATGGGACCCACGACGTCGCACGTCACGGGTGCCCCATCACGCGCCGTCACCGCCTCGATCCGGTGGTAGGCGCCATACAGAGCCGGGCGCAGCAGTTCGCTCATCCCCGCATCGAGGACCACGAACCAGGTGCCGTCACCCCGTGGCTTGACGTCCACCACGGAGGCCAGCAACGCGCCGGCCGGTCCCGCTACGGCTCGTCCCGGCTCGACGACCACGGTAAGTCCAGAGGGCCGGACGACATCAACCAGCGCCGCGGCGTAGGCATCGATGGGCGGGACGGACTCGTCGTCGTAAGCGATGCCCAGCCCTCCGCCGAGATCGAGATGTTCCACCGAGATCCCGTCGTCGCGTAACTCCTGCGCCAACCCGATCACCGCGGTCGCGGCTCGGCGCAGGCGGTCCAATCCCACCATCTGTGAACCGATATGGACGTGCAACCCCACGAACCTGAGCTCGGCGTGGGCAGCGGCATCCCGCACGATGGCACGCGCCTCGGTGAGCGGCACGCCGAACTTGTGCGTGCCCAGTCCGGTCGAAATATGAGGGTGACTCCCGGACGCGATGTCCGGATTGACCCGCAATGCGACCGGGGCCACAGTCCCTTGCTGGCGCGCGGCGGACGCTATCCGCTCCAATTCTCCCGCGGACTCGGCATTGATGGTCTTCACTCCGAGCGCCACCGCCCGGTCGATTTCCGCCGGGGTCTTCCCGACTCCGGTGAAGACGATGTCGGCCGGCGCGCACCCGGCCCGAAGCGCGACTTCTATTTCCGCACCGGAGTTGGCGTCGACGCACCCGCCAGCGGCTCGAACGACGCGCACAACGGCCAGGTTCGAGTTGGCCTTCAGCGCGTAGTGAAGCGCGTGAGGATAGTCGCCGAAACCGGCATGCAGAGCGGCGATGCGCTCCCGGAGTGTAGCGGCACTGTACACGTAGGTGGGCGTCCCGACCGACGCGGCGATCGCCGCGAGCGCCACATCGTCGCAGGTCAGTTCGTCCCCGTTGGGTCGGAAGGCGTACATAGGCCCGGCATTGTACGGCACCTTCGATTCACCGGGCGTCTCGGCCGCCAACGACGCGCCAGGCGGGACCGCCCGTCTCCCCTGCATGGCGGACGCTGATTGACACGCCGCCGCGCGGTTGCTATGCTTCGCCGGCCTTGCTCTACGGACTGCCGCAACCACATGCTCGCCAGTTCCGCGCCGGAGAGCCCTGACGCGATCGAGCAGTTGATCGATAGCTGTCTCCGAGGCGACCAACGGGCCTGGGACCTCATCGTCACCCGCTATTGGCGCAAAGTCTTCAACGTCGCATACAAATTCGTCGGCCGGCACGACCTGGCTGAAGACCTGACCCAGGACGTATTCCTGAAGATCTTCAAGGCGCTCGGCACCTTCGACCGCCGGGCCAATTTTCAGACCTGGCTGATGAGCGTCAGCCGGAACCTCTGTATCGATCACTACCGCAGCGTTCGCAAAGAACGTGAACTGGTCGACCGCAGCGTCGATTCCGCCGAGGTCTCGGCCGTGAGCGGCGAGCCGGATGCCCTGCTCGCGCTCGAGCGTGGCGACCGGCGAGCCCGGCTCCACGACGCGTTGGCACAGCTCCCGGACACCCTTCGCACGGCGGTGATGCTGCGCGACATCCAAGAGCTGACCTACCAGGAAATCGCGGACAAACTGGCCCTGCCAGAGGGCACGGTCAAGTCACGGATCAACCGGGGTCGCAAGGAACTCGCGCGCCAAATCCGGCGCACCATGCCTGACGGCGTGGCCAAACGCAGCCCACCCGAACCACAGGGAGGAATCACATGAATATGACCACCGAGTCCATCGGCGGTGTGGCCATCGTGCGGGTCAGCGAGACCCGACTGATGTACCCGCTGCTCTCGGAGTTCGCCGACGCCGTGACCGCGCTGCTCAAGAGCGGCGAGCGGAAGGTGCTGATCGATCTCGCACCGGTCGTCTACGTCGACAGTGCGTCGATCGGCTGTCTCATGGATCTGTATCGGCAGGCAAGCGCCGCCGGCGCCACGTTGAAGCTGTCAGGCGTGCAGAAACGGGTCACTACGATGCTGACCATGACTGGCGCCCAGCAGTTCATCGATGTCCACGGGGACGAGCAGGCCGCGCTCGAGACCTTTGGGGAATGACATGCGTAGTATCAGGACAACGGGCGGCGCAGACGTCACGCTCGATGGCGACCTGCTCGCGGTGCTCGAGGCGCTGTACAAGGAACTGAACACCCGGTATGCCGTCGACCGCACGTTCGAGGACACGATGCGCGAAGTGAACCACCTGTTGGATCAAATGACCGAGGACGAACGACGCACCTACCTGGTAGAGAGCCTCTTCCTCAACACCGTGACCTACGAGAACGAGCGACTGGGCGCCTACATGCGCAAGCTGACCAAGGACGCGTGAGCGTGACTCCATGTCACTGAACCACCAGGCGACGCGGTTCAGTTGTTCGTGGCCGTGGAGCACGCTGGTGCTCACCTGCGACGGGCGCGTCGTGTGTGGATGCGCCGATCCCTACGCGCAGCGGGTGCTCGGCGACGCGCGGACCCAGACGATGAGTGACGTCTGGACCGACAACACCATTCGCGACTTGCGAGCCGATCTGAACGGCGGCGGCTCGGCGTTCTGCGGCGACTGTCCCCTCAAGTTGCCGTTGCCTGACAGCGATAGTGGTCAGGACGCAGCCGCTCCGCGGCCCGTGGACGCCGGGGCGCTGCCCTCGCGCCTCTACATCGAGTGCACCGCCGCCTGCAACATT
>CAUZAY010000429.1:0-3141 GCA_963577695.1 Vicinamibacteria bacterium
CACCCGAAGCCGGTCGCTATCGCCGACGGCGACGCCATCCAGCGTGTCCTGGGGGGCCTCGATCTGTAGCACCGCTAGGTCGTGCCGCTCCGATCCGCCCACCCAGGTCGCCAGATAGCCAGTCTGATCGTGCATGACCACTCGCGCCTGGTCCGCCCCCCGAATCACGTGGTAGTTGGTGACAATGTGCCCCTCGTCGTCCCAAACGAATCCGGTGCCGGAGCCGCCCGGCACGATCTCGCTCCGACCGAAGACATCGACGCGTCGGGTCAGCGTGCTGATGTAGACAACGGAGGGGCTTGTGTCTTCGAACAGGTCCACGATCGCCTGCTCGTCCGGGCGCAGGTCGCCATACGGCTCCGGCACGGGCGACTCCTGGACGTCGGCCACCGTGTGGGTGGGAACCACGGGTGCGTTCGGTGCGTCTGTCTCGGCCGGTCCCACCTCGATGGTGCAGGCGGCGGTGACCAGAGCGATGAGCGCGGCCACGAGCGCGAGTGCGAGCGGTCCGCGAGTGCGAGCGGCGTGGGTCGTGGCGTCCATCATGGCAGTCGCTCCTTTCCTGCTCCCTGGTCTCGCCTGTTCAGTCGGGCGCCGCGCCGTCGACGGATGCAGCGAATCACGGATGCAGCACACTCGCCAGAATACCTCAACTCGCTTTTTGCCCGCGTCTGCCAGGTGGCATCCGACGACCCACCTATAATCCCGAGTAGTCATGCGCCGCTACCTTCGCTCGCGCTCGCTTCTTCTCGCTCTGTTCGTCGGTGTCGGCTGTGTGGCCGCGCCGACCGACGAGGCATCGCCGACCGTGGAGTCGGAACCGACCGGGGCAGTGTCGCCGCCCCCCATACCGCCGGCACAGGGTGCGGACGAGCCGCGGGATCCGTCGCGAACCTGGGTCATCTTGCTCGGCACGGGGACGCCGGGGTCCGAGCCCGATCGGTTCGGACCGTCGACGGCGATTGTCGCCGGCGGCAACGCATATGTGATCGACGCCGGCCCGGGCGTCGTGCGCCGCGCGGCGGCCGGCGCGATTGTCAGCGGCCTGGCCGCGCTGCAACCGGCGAACCTGCGCGTCGCGTTCTTCACCCACCTGCACTCGGACCACACGCTTGGCTATCCGGACCTGATTCTGTCGCCGTGGGTACTCGGGCGGTCCGAACCGCTGCGCGTGTATGGACCGCCCGGTCTCGAGGCGATGACGACGGCGTTGCTGGAGGCGTACCGGGAAGACATTCGCGCCCGAGTCGAGGGTCCCGAGCAGTTGCGTCGCGATCTGCTGGACGTCCAGACCCACGAGGTGGAGCCAGGGCTGATTTACGACGACGATGTGTTGCGCGTCGAGGCGTTCGCGGTGCCGCACGGGACGTGGGACCACGCCTATGGTTTCAAGTTGATGACGGCGGACCGCACGGTCGTCATCTCCGGCGATACCGGACCCTTCGACGGCCTGGCGGACATCGCTGAGGGTGCGGACATCTTGATTCACGAGGCCTATGGCGCCGAGGGGCTCCGGGACCGTGATGCCGCGATACAGCAGTACCACGCTGCGATGCATACGTCGGCCGTGAAGGTAGGCGAGATCGCGGCGCAAGCCGGGGTGGGGATGGTGATTCTCAACCACCAGCTGCATCTAGGTGGTGAGACGGAAGAGGCCCTGGTCGACCAGGTGCGTCTCAGCTTCGACGGCGACGTCGTCTATGGACACGACCTAGACATCTTCTAGCGGTTTCCTGGCGAGGCGTCCGTCTGGCGGCGTTGCTGCGTCGGTCCCATGCCACATGCATGCTCCCTCCTTGCGCCTTGCCAGACGAACTCCTCGCCAGGAAACCGGCTCTGCGGGGAGGTGGGTTTTGGCCATGCGTCCCGTCGGTCCCATGTCGCCTGGCTGCTCCCTCGTCGCGCCTAGCCAGCCCGTCACACGCGGGGCGTGACGCCTCGGGCAGGAAACGGGTCACGGCCAGCTGGCGGCCGTAGCAAGGGCCTTTAGGCCCGCTGAACGATCAGCGCCCCTGAAGGGGCTTGCTACGATCCCACGGTCGCCGTTTCCTCAGGAGCCGAACGCGACTTCATTCGGACGGGGCTGTGCCCCGAGCCCCTCGCCGGCCCTCGCGGGGGCCCCATAGCCCCACTCCGGGCAGGCGGGGCGCGCATTGTCGCGCGCCTTCGCCTCGCTTCGTCGGTCGCCAGGCAAGACGCACACGTGCACGTCTCGCTGACGCGGAGTGGGGCACTCGGGGTCCCCGCGCAGCGTTCGCGTGGGGTTCGGGGCGCAGCCCCGTCTGAAAAGGGAGACGAGCCCGGAGGCCGGTACCGCCGCCGGCGAGGACCGTGTGCGGGCGCGGAGTTTTACCGCCGGGTCTGGGATCAGCTACGCGCCCGCTTTTCCCCGGGTGCCGGGAACAGGTATTCCGTTAGCCCGCGCGAAGCGCCCCGAGGGCCAAGGTGAGGAGGGTTACGCTCGTCGACCGGTTCGCGGATCGAGATGCCCGCTCCCGCCGCACGAGAGCGGTACGCAGAACGGGCCCGCTCTCCAGTGGACAGCGGGCCCGTCCTGCATACTCCGACCGGCGATTGTCAGGCGGTGGCGGGCGCGAGGTGCTTGTCCAGCAGTTCGGCCAGCTGATCCTTTCCGGTCACGCCGACTGACGACTCGACGACTTCGCCGCCCTTGAAGAGGAGCAGCATTGGAATCGATCGAACGCCGTACTTCGACGGTGTGTCGGGGTTGTTGTCGATGTTCAATTTGCCCACCGCGACTCGACCCTTGTACTCGGCTGCCAGCCCGTCGACGGCCGGTGCGATCATGCGGCAGGGGCCGCACCACTCGGCCCAGAAATCGACCAAAACCGGAGTATCCGACTGCAGGACCCTCTGTTGAAAATCACCATCGGTGAATGTCAGCGTGTGTTCCGAGGCCATCGTTGGTTCTCCTTCCCCTAACTGCGTCGTACCCTACGCCTAATGTCTAGTTAGATGCGCGGCCCGCCAAAACCGATTCAGGTGGGACGGGGTGCGGACCCTTCAGTGTATCCCGTTTGCCCTCTGATATCCTGATTCGTAGGGTTTCAGCGTTCACCAACGGCATTCAGCAGATCTGACACCGGCGTTGAACCAGTGTTGATTCAGTCCATGCGCATC
>CAUZAY010000430.1:0-3111 GCA_963577695.1 Vicinamibacteria bacterium
GGCAAGCGTGGTCCGTCCGAGACGACCTGCGAGTTCGACGATGCGGTTGAGCACCGCGCGGTACTTGGTCAGCGTCTTCTTCGCCCGACCTTCGGTCGTTGAGTGGCTGAGGTAGGCATCGACGACATCAGCAATCAGCGGAGGTTTGATGTCAGGTCGGTGGCGACCTTCGATCAACTCGGCTTCCAGGACCAGCGCACGGCGACGTGCTTCTTTCTTACTGTGGGTTCGCAGGGATTTCCGACACTGCCGCCCATCGAATTGGTAGTTGGCGTACCAGGTACGGCCGCGTTGGCGGATCCGAACGAGGTCGCCAATCAGTTCGCTGTTGTTCTTTTCGTTATTCATCGGAGTGGATTCCGTGATTGAAAACGTGCTTGATGAGACGGTCGCGGTAGAACCGCACGTGCCGTCCGAGTTTGCGAGAGCACTCGCGCAAGAGGCCCTGTGAACGCCAGGCGTAAACCGTCTGCTTGGGAACCTGCAGCAACTCGGCCGCCTGCCCGATCGTCAAGACAGGCGGGAATCGCTCCGCGGTGGTGCTGTCAGCAAACGCCGCGGTCACCTCGCGGTCGGTCAGTTTGAGGCTGGCGTCCGTTGCCATCGTTTGAATCCACTCAGCGGTCGGTCGCCTGACGTGACGGACCCGACGTTCCTGTTGATGCTGAGTCGATTCTGGAGGACGGGCGAAAACCCGTCTAAGGGAGGCGCGCGGCAGGTGCGCGGGAGGTCAATGGACTGACCAGCGGATCCCGCGGACGGTCCCGGTAGAGAAGAACCGGATGAGTTGCAGCCCCTTGTTGAGCGTCACCAGTGTCTCACGCTTGCGCTGAGAGTCCGGTTCGCCCGGTAACGGGTCGTCGATGCACTCTGGCCAATCGAGCTCTTGGAACCGGTCCAGGACCGCGACGATGTTCTTGGCAACCGTGACGCTCGGAATCTCGCGGATGACCTGTCCCCGAAAGGACAGTTCGCCGAGCGTCCAGTTCCAGACCGGTACCTCCGAGTCGACTGGTCCTACCAGCCCTTCACCGATTTCGCGGAGCAGCCAGTCGCGCGTGGAATCTGCGATCAAGCCGATGGAATGGCCAAGCTCGATCGCCGCGCCCCCAGGTGTGACTTCCTTCAGTCGACACCAGAAGTCGATGATCGTCTCTTCGACCGGATAGGATTCCATTTGGTGGCGTTCGGATTCGCTCAGCACGCGTGACGCGATTCGCTCGTAGGCGGCAGAGGAGCGAAGGCTAAGAACCAACTCACCCAGCTTCGTCACGGCTTCCGGGGACGGTTCCTTGGGCTGGTTCTTTGCAGGCATTGAACACCAACCAGGTGACGACCTCGTGTCTTCTCACTGTGGCTATGTCGACATCGTATTCCCAACAGGTCGGCATTAACCAGATCAGTCGGGGGCGATCTCCCCGGCGTGGGAGACAGGAGGTTGGCGTTGCTCCTCGCCTGATTGACGCGGCCCGCTTGCGGTGCGGTCTACCAGACGCTGCCAACGCTCAGCCAGCAGGCGGCCGACGAGGCGGCTGAATGCTGTCTGCTCTGGGCAAGATGACGACGGACAGCTCGTTGATTGCTGATTTGTCGCAGCGCTTGCACTTGGTTGTGAATCACTTTGCATGGTTTTGCTCCTGGATGTCCGGATTACTCGGCCAGCTCCGCATTGGAACCGACGTTGAACTCCCGCAATCGGCCGAGCATCTCCCCACTCGACCGGCCCCCGCACCGAGGCGGCAGGCCGGTGAGCGAGGTGAGTCGGCTGGACCGTCATCGCCGGGGCTTGAGACGAATGTCGCCACTGGCGAGCGCCAAAACTACGAGGATGCCTGCCAGCACGGCGAAGACCAGCCACGATCTGAATTGTGCAGCAACGACTCCAGAAAGGACCAGGATTCCATTGGTATGAGCTTGGTTCAGTTTTCCGCGCGCACTCATGTGGACATCTCCTTGCCCTCGAAGGGCGTTGTCGTGCTGGTCGATCGGCCGTTACCGCTGTGAAACTGCCGCCACGAGTCATGCAACTCACGGCGAATTTGCGAGATTCGCGCGGCCGAGAGGCCGAATTGCCGGGCGGTGTCGCTGGTCGTCTCACCGATGGCCAAATGCTCGGCCACGTGACGCTTGCGGGCGGGAAGTACCGCCAGCCAATCGGAGAAGTCGATCCGGGTGGCCGCGGTGTCGGCTGGGCTTGACCGCCGGTCCTCGACGACGAGCTGACGCCAACCGCTGCCCTCTGCGTCGTCTCGATCGAGCCGTTCGACAGTGAAGCCGTTGCGTCGCTGGGCGTGAGGCGACAGGACATCGCGCCCGGCAAGCCGATTGCCGACACGACGACCTGAGCGGACCTGGGCGACGGCGAAACCGGCCAGGGCAGTCGGGTAGGCAAGATCGGTCTTTCCGAGCTTGAACAGGCGTACGAAGGCCACCAGCGAATTGGCGACGACTTCGGTTACAGCATCATCAAGGTCGTCGCCGCGTAAATTCCGAAAGGCGAAATGGGCGTGACGTTTGATTGTGGGCAACATCGTCAAGAACAGGGCGTGCCAGCCTGCTGGCACTAGCTGTCGGTTTACGCGTGATTCGAGTGCAACCATGGGAAGAGCCTCCTTCTTCGAGGTGGACCGTCCCCATGCGGGGACGGCGTGCAAGAAAACACACCGCCCCCGCGACACTGCGGGAGCTGATAGACTGGCCGCTGACCGGCGAGTCAGCGGCGCAAAGCAGTAGCCCCGTGAACTGCCCGATTCGGGCAGTTCACGGGGCTCTTGTGCAAAACAGGCGAAGGCCCTCCGCAGAGCCGGTTCGACTTCGCGGGGAGAGACGTCGGCGCGGGAGTCTCCTTCGGGCTGGGACCAGCCGTCAAGCGGCACGGGTCCCAGCCAGCGCCATCGCGGGCGTCAAACAAAAGCCCATCACGCGCCCGGGATGCGGGCGCGAGATGGGCCCGAAGCCCGAAAACCGCGTGCGGCGAGGCCTAATCTGCTCTGCCACCTATTGTGACGCGATTTCGTCACGTATTTAGCTCGCTGATGCGAGCCGACGTCAGTGCCGTAGCCGGCGGCCATCCGGTTTTCGATGAGGACCGAGCTCATGAGCGGGTGTCCT
>CAUZAY010000431.1:0-3109 GCA_963577695.1 Vicinamibacteria bacterium
TCGCTTCTTCGAGCCGCAGCTCGCCGACGGCTCGCGCGAGCCGTTTCTGAATGACATACAGCTTTCGTTCGAATCGTGCCCCCGCGTCCGGGCCGCCCTCTAGCCGGGTGCCGCGACCGATGAAGACCTGCCGCATGGTCGGTTCACCGCGGCGCGCGGTGTTCCCGAGGGCGCTGGAGTCAGTGGGCACGTCTCGCCAGCCGAGCAGGTTCTGGCCCTCCTCGTGCACGACCCGGGTGACGAGTTCCTCGATCCGGGCGCGTTCATCGCGTTCCCGGGGCAGGAACAGCATGCCCACTCCGTAGTCGCCCGCGGCGGGTAGCGAGAATCCCAACGCCGCCGTTTCTCGTCGGAAGAATTTGTCCGGTATCTGTATCAAGAGGCCGGCGCCGTCGCCGGTGTTGACTTCGCAGCCGCACGCTCCCCGATGCAGCAGGTTGAGAGCCACCTCGAACGCCTGCTCCACCAGCTTGTGGGTGCGGGCGCCTTTGATATTCACGACGAACCCGACACCGCAGGCGTCGTGCTCGTGCTGTGGGTCATAGAGTCCTATCGCACCCGGCGGGGCAGTCGGCCGCAGGGCGTTCGCGTGCCTCATCGTCATAGGACTGCCCCTCGGGCCCCGACGACGGCGGCGGTCGGGTCGTCGCTCGGCGGCGGTTTCTGCGTACCCGTGGGCGGCGCGGCGTCGACGGCGACCGCGGTCGGCGTCGATACTGGCTCGAGGGGGGCGTCAGCGGCGTCGTTCCGGAGCAATCTGATGAATTCGGTGACGGCTGGGTTGAGTCGGCGCTTCCGGCGATGCACGATGCTGAGTGGTCGAACCAGCGGCGGTTCGCCGACCGGCAGCAGCAGGCGAGCCTGGACCAGCGTGCCACGCCGCACCTCGCGGCGCAGGGTCGGCTCCGGCAGAATGGCCACCCCGGCGTCTTCGTCGACCGCTTGCTTGATGGTCTCGATGTTGTCGAACTCGGCCGCGATTTCCACCTCGACGTCATAGCGCCGGAGAAACTTGTCGATCTCACGCCGGGCCGGTAGCACCCGATCGAGCGCCACGAAGCGCTCGCCGGCGAGCTCGTGCGGCCTGACCCCACCGTGGTTCGAGGCCAATCGCGCGAACCGATGGTCTGGCGTGCAGACCACCACCATGGCCTGACTCTTCCAGGGAATCGCGGTGAGCTCTCGTCCTGAGCTGATGAACGACAAGAGCCCAAGGTCGGACTGATCGCTGAGAACCCGCGCGCGCACCTGGTCGGGGTGCATGTACTCCAGGTCGACCGCCGCTCCCGGCACGCGGGCCCGGAACTGATCGACGTATTGACTCAGATGTTGCAGACCCACGGAGTAGATCGACGCCAACCGCACGGTGTGGCCCGAGGGATTCTGACCGCGCCGGACCGCATCCTCGAGCTCGTGATACCGCTCGACGATCTCCTGACAGCCCTTGAAAAAAATCTCGCCCTCGGCCGTCAATTCCCACGGTCGCTTGGACCGGTCGATCAGCTGCGCCCCCAACTGTTTCTCGAGTTGACGCACCGCTTGGCTCGCCGCCGATTGGCTGACAGAACTGGCCAGCGCGCCCCGGGAGAAGCTTCCGTGGCGGACCACATCGCAAAAAATACTGAGCGTCTCGACGTGCATGGGACTAAGCAGCCTATCACATCGGGCTGATGTTTCAGCTGTTTAGTATAAGTATTACTAATGCAAGTAAGTGGCCAGGATTCGTCGAAAAGGAGTTACGTAGTTTTCTTCGGTGCGACATCGGCTTCGGGCGGCTCATCACAGGCGTTCGTCGCGTGAAGTGCGGTGACGTGCGTCGCCTGAACGAACACGAGTGCCCTGTCTCCCAAGGGGAAAACGCGGCGTCCTCGTCAACCTGAGGCGTTCTGATTCTCTTGATTCCTGCAGGGTGGGCAGGAAAGACGTTCAAGCGTCGCGCGAAGCGGCCGGACGTGTGGCGACCCAGCCCAAAGTCGCTGGCGTTTGAGCCAGAGCCCTCACGCCAAACGGTGCGCCGGCGTCCGGTTCTTGCGTGAGCGACCAGTCCGCCTCAGCCGACACCGTTTGTAGGAACGCCTCCAGAGCCGGACGGAACACGGTCAAGGTCTCGGTCGTGTTCGGGGCCAGCAGGCGATCGTTCGCGACGCACGCGATTTCGTTCCCCGCGAACCGCACCGGCCCGGGAAGCGTGGCGTCTGTCTCCAGTAGACGCGCAGCCTGCACCAGAGTACGACCCAGGCCTCCCAGCCTCTCGGCCAGCGAGCCTTCCAGCGGTCGGGTGCGCGTGTACTGCAAACCGAGTCGACCGTCCGTCCGGTCGAGCGCGTAGTGGCCCTCGTGGGCGACCAGGAGCACCGACGGCCCGGTGGGCAAGTGTGTGTAGTCGGCCACGTCGATGAGGAGTCCGTCGACCGCCTGGGTCTGGATCCATCGATGAAAGACCGGAATCACATCACGCGGGTCGAGGTTCGAGTCGTCGGTGAGGAAGACCTTCAGGGCGATGCGGTGGAGGTCGTCGACGCGCGTCGACGGTGTAGCCGTTGTTACGTCGTTCACGAGGGTCTCCCTGCCGCGGTTGTCGCGTCTAAGGGCGCCGGCATCACGACCGGCTGGGCCGCGAGTCGCGCCTGGCACGCATGGGTGGCCTCGACGAACAGCTGGGCCTCTTCGATGAGCTGTCGCGCGGTGTCGGCGCCGTCCGCCGGCGTGTTGCGCTCGTGGCGCCGGAACAGATATTGCGCGAACTTCCCGCCGGCGAATCGATCAAAGAAGAGTTCCGTGTCGAAGAACCGACGGCGAAACTGCGTGACGATTTCGTCCGCGTCGTTCGAGATGTCGATGTCTTCTGTCTTGATCAGCCCTCGGGCGGCTTGCAGCATGGCGCCGTAGGCGAGCGCGTCGGCTCGCTCGAAGTTCCCCTCCTCGAGCTGCAGTTGTCCCTCGAAGATCTGGCTCTCGGCGCCGGCCAGGTCAAACTCGGTTAGCGACACGACTTCGCCGGCGCATTCTCCGATCCCCATATCGCCGATACCGAACTCCCGAGGGTCGCCCCAGTCACGATAGTAGCTGGCATCGACTTCGTGCGCCGGCACGGCCATGAGGTCGTCGA
>CAUZAY010000432.1:0-3100 GCA_963577695.1 Vicinamibacteria bacterium
AGCCCGTCACGCTTTTTTTCAGCAGGCGGTTCTCCAGCACCAGTTCGGCCACCACCTGCTTCAACTCGGCGACGTTTTTCCGCACATCGGCGACCTCCGTCGACGTCGCCTCACGCGTGGTGTCCCCGAGCAGTCGCTTCTTGCCGGCCTCGAGAAACTCCTTGCTCCACCGATAGTAGAGATTCGGGTTGAGACCGTCGCGGCGACACAGCGTCGCGATGCTCTCTTCGCCTCGCAGCCCCTCCAGGACGATCCGGATCTTCTCCTCCGCTGAAAATCGCCGCCGCGTCTTCCGCTGAATGTCCCGAACAACTCGTTCTGCTGACTTTGCGTGACTCATGGGGACCTCCTCCCGTGGTTGCAAAGTCTCTCCTATTTCAGAGCCGCACTTGGTCCACATCTATTTGACGCCTAACACGGAATAGGACCGCCGGAGCCCAGCTGCTAGGCGGGCACCGGCTGTCCCAGGTCGAACGTCAGTTCGTCGCCGGCGGTGTCCACCACCACCTGCCCTCCCTCAGCGAGTTGGCCATCAAGCATCCGTGTCGCCAACGGGTCGAGCACCAGCCGCTGCAGCGCGCGCTTGAGCGGTCGCGCACCGTAGGCCGGGTCGAAACCGTGCTCGGCCAGCAGGCCGACCGCCGACTCAGACAACTCGATCGCAATGTGACGGTCCGCCAAGCGGGCGGTCAGGAGCCGCATCTGAATCTGGATGATGCGCCGGATATGGCTGCGCCCCAGCGAGTGGAAGAAGATGATGTCGTCGATCCGGTTCAGGAACTCCGGTCTGAAGTGCGACCGCAACGCATCCGTGACCTGACTGCGCACTCCGTCGTCGAGATCAGCGCCAGCGCGATCGGCGTGCTCGGCAATGAACTGGCTCCCCAGATTCGACGTCATGATGATGACCGTATGCTTGAAATCGACGGTCCGGCCCTTGCCATCGGTCAGGTGCCCATCGTCGAGCAGTTGCAGCATGATGTTCAGCACGTCCGGATGCGCCTTCTCCACCTCGTCGAATAGCACGACGGCGTAGGGCCGACGTCTGACCACCTCGGTCAACTGTCCCGCTTCCTCGTATCCCACGTATCCGGGCGGAGCGCCGATCAGCCGGGACACCGAGTGTTTCTCCTGATACTCGGTCATGTCAAACCGCACCAGCGCGCGGTCATCGCCGAACAAAAACGCCGCCAACGCCCGCGCCAGCTCCGTCTTGCCCACCCCGGTCGGTCCGAGGAAAATGAAGCTGCCCAGCGGGCGAGCCGGGTCCTGCAGGCCGGCCCGGGCTCGCCGGATCGCGTTCGAGACCGACGCGATGGCCTCCTCCTGACCGACGACCCTATCGTGCAGACGTTCCTCCATCTTGAGAAGCTTCTCTACCTCTCCCTCGACGAGCCTCGATACCGGAATTCGGGTCCAGCGGCTCACCACTTCGGCGATGTCCTCTTCGTCCACCTGCTCTTTGAGCATCCGAGTCGTGCCGCCCGCCTCGGGCTCCGAGGAGGCCGCGGCCGCTCGCCGCTCCAGTTCGGGAAGCCGGCCATACTGCAACTCCGAGGCGGTCGCGTAGTCGCCCTCGCGCTGCGCCCGCTCGATGGCGAGTCGCACCTGCTCGATCTGTTCAATCGCGCTCCCGGTCGCATGGATGCCCGCCTTCTCTTCCTGCCACTGGGCCTGGAGCCGGCTGCGCGATTCCTTCAGATCGGCCACGTCGCGGTCGAGCCGTCCCAACCGGTCTGCCGACGCCGCGTCTTTCTCCTTGCGCAGCGCCTCGCGCTCGATCTCCAGCCGCATGATCCGACGTTCGACCTCATCCAGTTCGACCGGCAGCGAGTCGATCTCCGTGCGCAGCTTCGAGGCCGCCTCGTCGATCAGGTCGATCGCCTTGTCGGGCAGGAACCGGTCGGCGATATAGCGGTCAGACAGCACCGCCGCCGCCACCAGCGCCGCGTCTTTGAACTGGACGCCGTGATGAATCTCGTAGCGTTCTCGCAGCCCCCTGAGCACGCTGATGGTGTCCTCGACGGTTGGCTCCGACACCACGACCGGCTGGAACCGGCGCTCGAACGCGGCATCCTTCTCGATATGTTTCCGGTATTCGTCCAGGGTCGTGGCCCCGATGGTGTGCAGGGCGCCGCGGGCCAGCATCGGTTTTAGCAGATTCGAGGCGTCCATGGCGCCCTCGGCCGCCCCCGCCCCGACCACCGTATGCAACTCGTCGATGAAGAGGATGATCCGGCCGGACGAATCCTCGATTTCCTGGAGCACCGCCTTGAGACGCTCTTCGAACTCACCGCGGTACTTGGCGCCGGCGATCAGCGCACCGAGATCGAGACTGAAGATCTGTTTCTCCTTCAACCCGTCTGGCACGTCGCCACGCGCGATACGCCCGGCCAGTCCCTCCACAATGGCCGTCTTGCCGACCCCCGGTTCACCGATGAGCACCGGATTGTTCTTCGTGCGCCGAGACAACACTTGCACCACCCGACGGATCTCCTCGTCTCGGCCGATGACCGGGTCGAGCCCGTCCTGAGCGGCCATCTCGGTAAGGTCGCGCCCGTAACGCTTGAGCGCCTCGTACTTGCCTTCAGGGTGCTGGTCAGTCACCCGCTGACTGCCTCTGATGGCCGACAGCGCCTCGAAGACGCGGTCGGTGGTCGCGCCCACTGCTGCGAGCAGGCGCGCGCTCGGGGCGCTCTCGCCCTCGAGCGTCATTGCCAGCAAGAGATGCTCGGTGCTGACGAACTCGTCCGTGAGCCGCTTCGCTTCGGCATCCGCGACACTGTCCACTGCGCGCAGCCGTGGTGAGGGACCCGGTTCGGAGCCCCCGCGCGCGTGCGGACGACGCCCGAGGTCGGCGTCGACATCCGCCAGGAGGCGGGCCGGCTCGGCTCCCAGCTGTCGCAGCACGCTCGGCACCACGCCGTCCGGCTGGTCGACAAGCGCGCGCAGGAGATGCTCTGGGTCGATCTCTGGATGACCGGATCGCTCCGCCAGTTGCTGTGCCGCCAGCACCGCTTCCTGTGCCTTCTCGGTGTAGCGTTTCAGATTCATCTGATCCCCCTTCTAGTTGGCGGGCGTACCCCCATCGATCGCGGCC
>CAUZAY010000433.1:0-3069 GCA_963577695.1 Vicinamibacteria bacterium
GAGCTCGGGATCGCCGAGAACAACCTGTTTCTCCTGCTGGCTGCGCTCGGGCTGACGGCGCCGTTGTTCGGGACCCGGCTGTTGCCGGTCGGCACCCTGTACGACCCGTTCATCAGTCGCGGACTCGACGCCCTGAACTATGCGTGCTACCAGGATGCGCGCTTCATCGTGGTCGCCACCCCGTCCGGGTTGACGCTCGCGCCAGAAGGGGGCGCGCACCAGTCCGTGCTCACCCCCCTCATCGGCATCGCCCAGCCCGGCCTGACGTCGTTTGAACCTGCCTATGTCGACGAACTGGCGGCCATCTTGCAGTGGAGTTTCGAGCACATCCAGGCCGACGACGGCGGGGCCGTGTATCTGCGCCTCTCGACCCGGCCGCTCGACCAGCCGGGGCGTTGCCTGTCGGACGATGGCCGGGCCGATGTGGTCGCTGGCGGGTACTGGCTCGAGCCGCCGGCGCCCGGCGCGGAGCTGGCGCTGGTCGTCTCGGGGGCGGTGGTGGCCGAGGCGGTCGAGGCGCACCGGCAGATCGTCGAAGACATCCCGGGCGCCGGACTGCTTGTCGTCACCTCCGCCGGTCGGCTGCAAGATGGCTGGATGGAGGCGCTCCGGACCGGCGCGCCTGAGGGGGCGCATGTGCGCCGGCTCCTGGCTCCGCTGGCCGCCAACGCCGGGCTCGTCACCATCTTGGACGGTCATCCCGCGACGCTCTCTTGGCTGGGCGCGGTGGGGCCGCACCGGGTGCTGCCGCTGGGCGTGAGTCGTTTCGGGCAGTCGGGCGACATCCCGGACTTGTATCGTGCCTACCGGCTCGACGTAGACGCCATTCTGGACGCCGCCGCGCGTCTGTGCGTCGCGGGCCACCGCTCGACCCCCGAAGCCTGAAGCCCGCAGCCAGATGCCAGAGCGTGAACCCTCCGCGGCCATGAGCGCCACCACCGAGTTTCGGCTTCCACGACTGGCGGATTCGGTGACGTCCGTTCGGCTCAGTCTTTGGTTGAAGCAGGAGGGAGACCGGGTCGAGGCCGGTGAGCCGATCGTCGAGGTCGAGACGGACAAGACCAACGTCGAACTCGACGCGCCGGTGGCAGGGGTACTGCGAGCGATTCGCGTCGCGGCCGGCGTCGAGGGGCTCGAAGCCGGGACGCTGCTGGCGCTGATCGCGGATGTGCCGACGGGGGAGGCGGCCACATCGGCGTCGCCGCCGACGGCGAGCGAACAGGGTAGTGTCGTCGACGTCGCGCCGGCCGTGCCGATCGCGGTCGCGGCGCCGGTCCCTGACGCGCCGCCGCCGGTTGAGGCCGCACCGCTCGCGGCGGCGCAGATGTCGGACGACATCGCCGCCACGCCGATGGGACGCCGTATGGCCGCCGTGGCCGGAGTGGCTCTGGCCGATATTCCGGGGACCGGGCGGGACGGTCGGATTACGAAAGCCGACGTCGAGCGGGTGCTGACGGAGCGGACCGGCGCGTCAGTCGTCTCGGGCGTCCCGGCGTCGCCTGCCTGGGTCGAAGACGGTGTCGGGGTCCCGTCCGCGGGACCGTTCCATGACGAGGATCTGAGCGCCATACGTCGCGTGACCGCGACGCGGATGCAACACGCGAAGCGGACGGTTCCACATTTCTACCTGCGGATCGAATGCGCGGCGGATGCGGCGCTCGCGCTGCTCGCCAGCGCGAAGCAGGTCCGGCCAGACCTCTCCCCGACCGTGACCGACCTCGTGATCCGCGCCGCGGCGCTCGCGTTGCGGAAGGTGCCGCGCGCCAACTCCGCCTGGATTGACGGCCGTGTCCGTCTCTATGAGGATGCCGACATTGCCGTCGCGGTGAATACCCCGAACGGACTCATCGCCCCGATCGTGCGCGGCGCCGACAAGAAGGATCTCGCGGCGGTCGCCACTGAGACGCGGGGGCTCGTCGCGCGCGCCCGAGAAGGTCGGTTGCGCCCGGAGGAGTACGCCGGCGGCACGTTCACCATCTCCAACCTCGGAATGTACGGGGTCGAGAGTCTGTATGCGATCGTCAATCCCCCGCAGAGCTGTATCCTCGGCGTGGGCGCCGCCGTCTCGCGTCCGGTCGTGGCCGGCAACGAGATCCGAGTGGGCCAGGTCATGGTGTGCACGCTGTCGGCCGACCACCGCGCGATCGACGGTGCGGTGGGGGCCGAATTGCTCGCCGCCATCCGGGACCACATCGAGCAACCTGGCCTGATGGTGGTGTCGTCACCACCTTAGACGGGGCTGCGCCCCGAACCCGACGCGGCCGCTCCGTGGGGACGCCGAGTGCCCCACTCCGCGGCCTTCATCACCGCGAGCGCCTCACGCAGGAGCGTGACAGCCTCCTCGCGTCTCGATTTCAGACCGCTCAACAGATCGCAAGCATGCCGAGCACGCCGGCGAGTCCTCGCGGGTTGTCCTGACCCCGACTCAGGGTCAGTGCTTCGCGCAACCTCTCCTCCGCCGGTCCCCGGCCACCCAGGCCCCGGAGGCCGCGGGCCTCCCAGCAGTGCGCCCAGACCAGCGGGGTCGGGGGCGTTGACTTCCTCGGCGATACCCTTCCCTTGGCATGCACCGCCTCTGAGAGGCCTTCCTGAAATCGTTCCAGGTCACAGAGGGTTCCCGCGATGTTGCAACGCGTGATGCTCTCCAGGCGGCGGTTCCCCAGGAGTAGATGGAGTTCAAGTGACTCCTTGAATTTGTCGAGGGCCCGTTCAGGTTCTTTCAGATAGCGGTGCGCGGCCCCCATGTCGTTGAGGTCCTTGAGGGCCTCGAGGTCCTTTTGTCGGCCCACGAACTTGTGCTGAATTCCCCGGGCATGGTTTGTGAACTCCTGGCCCCCCACTTGGGCAGACGGTCGCCAATCGCATTGAGCAGTCGTCTGAGGCCCTCCTCAGGATTCTCCGAGAACGCGATCAGGCTTGTGGGCGTGAAACGCTTCGGCAGCAGCCCCTCGCTCATGAACGCCTTCTCAGGCTCGAAGAGACAGGGAATGATCGTCCGTAGCAGATTCGACGCGTGGTCCAGCTCGTAGTTGACCCACGTTCTGTCTGGATCGACGGATGTTCGGGTCA
>CAUZAY010000434.1:0-3055 GCA_963577695.1 Vicinamibacteria bacterium
TCCACCAACAGCGTCGGTTTCAACATCGGCGGGGACGTGGCGTTTCCGCTGGGCGAAAGGCTGGCACTGTTTGCCGACGTCAGGGTCTTTGGCGGCGGGGAGACGGACACGGCGTTGGTCTTTGACCGGATGCTGTCGGAGAACGTCGTGCAGAGCTCGCTCGCCGACATCGAGGCCTTTCTCGATCTGGCCCCACTACGGCTCGACCCTGGCTTCACGCGTGTTCTCGCCGGCCTCCGGTGGCGACCGTGGTGACCAGTTGGTGAGGCTGTAGAATCCCCAATAACATGAATTGCTCGGTGTCGGACGCCGAGCCTACCGCTGGCTGGTCGAAACCGTTACGAAAACAAACAGGCCGCCAAGAGCCCCCGGCCGGACACGGCGTGCCAGTCAACGCACCGCAGCAAGATGCGGCTGGTCATCACCGTCGACGACGGTCTCGGTCCGGTCACCATAGAAGCCGATTGCCGAGGCGGTCACCAGCGTCGCCGGTGGCGCAGACAGCCCCGCGAGGGTCTCGCACAGCCGCCGGGTGCCGTCGACCCGACTCTCCAGATGTTAATCGGCGTGGAATATTGACCCCCTGTGGGGGGTGATCGGCGTCGAAAACTGCCCCCCCCTCGACGAGTGATGAGAGTGTCTGGCGCGTCAGCGCCGACACTCGGGGGATGGTGACAGTGGAGACGATTGCGAAGATCCGGCGGGACCACTTCAAGGACGGAAAGAGCATCAAGGCGATCGCCCGGACGCGCGGTCTCTCGCGGAACACCGTGCGGAAGGTGCTCCGGACCGACGAGACGGCGTTTCACTACGCGCGGCAGGCGCCGGTGGTGTACCCCAAGCTCGGGCCCTTCCAGGCGCGGCTGACGGCACTGCTGACGGCTCGTCTCAGCCAGTCGCGCCGGGAGCGGTTGACGCTGATGCGGATGTGGGAGCTGCTCCGCGAGCACGGGTACGCGGGCAGCTACGATGCCGTGCGCCGCTACGCGCAACGCTGGCGCCGGGCCCAGGGCCACGGCGCGACGGCCTACGTGCCGTTAACGTTCGCGCCCGGCGAGGCCTATCAGTTCGACTGGTCGCACGAGATCGTCGTGCTCGGCGGGGTGACCACGACGGTCAAGGTGGCGCATATGCGGCTGTGCCACAGTCGGATGCCGTTCGTCCGGGCGTATCCGCGCGAGACGCAGGAGATGGTGTTCGACGCGCACAATCGCGCGTTCGCCTTCTACCGGGGCGCCTGCGGGCGCGGCATCTACGACAACATGAAGACGGCGGTCGACACGGTGTATGTCGGCAAGGCCCGGCAGTTCAACCGCCGCTTTGCGCAGATGTGCAGTCACTACCTGGTGGAGCCGGTGGCCTGTACGCCGGGGGCGGGCTGGGAGAAGGGCCAGGTCGAGAACCAGGTCGGGACGATCCGCGAGCGGTGGTTCACGCCGCGGCTGCGGTTTGCGAGCTACGTCGAGCTCAATGCCTGGCTGCTCGATCAGTGTGTGGCCTCGGCGCGACGGCAGGCCCACCCCGATCATCCCGAGCGCACGGTCTTTGCGGTGTTCGAGGCGGAACGGCCCGCGCTGATTCCGTACCGCGGCCCCTTCGATGGGCGCCGCATCCACATCGCCACGGTGTCCAAGACGTGTCTCGTGCGGTTCGATCACAACCGCTACAGCGTCATGGCCCGGGCGGTCGGGCGGCCCGTGGAGATCGAGGCCTATGCCGAGCGGGTCGTGATCCGCCAGGACGGGGCGATTGTGGGCGAGCACGTGCGCCGCTTTGGTCGTGGCCAGACCAGCTACGACCCGTGGCACTACGTGCCGGTACTCAATCGGAAGCCGGGCGCGCTCCGCAACGGCGCGCCGTTCAAGGGCTGGGTCCTGCCAGGCGCGCTGGGTCGCGTGCAGCAGCAACTCGCTCGCGTCGACGACGGCGACCGGCAGGTGGTCACGATCCTGAGCGCCGTGCTCAGCGACGGGCTCGAGGCCGTCGACGCGGCCTGCCGGGAGGCACTCGCGGCCGGCATCGCGAGTGCCGACGTGATCCTCAACGTCCTCGCCAGGCAACGGGAGCCCGACCGGCCGGCCGATGTGCTGACGCCCGGCGCCTTGGCGCTCCGCGCCGCGCCGGTTGCCGATTGCGCCCGCTACGACACCCTGCGGGAGGGATCACATGCAACGGTCTGACCTCATGGCGCTGCTGGGGCAGCTCAAGCTGGCTGGCATGCGCGCCCACTTTGACGACGTCGTGACCACCGGCCGGAAGCGGCAACGGTCGTTCGAGGTGATCCTGGGGGACCTGTTGCGCGCCGAGATCGCCGAGAAGCAGGCCCGCTCGATCCGGTATCAACTCGGCATCGCGAAGCTACCCCTCGCCAAAGACCTGACCGACTTCGCCTTCGTCGACTCGCCCGTCAATCAGCCGCTGATCGACGACCTGGCCACCGGCGCCTTCCTCAGCCAGCAACGGAACGCCGTGCTCGTCGGGGGCACCGGGACGGGGAAGACGCATCTGGCGATCGGCATCGCCCGCACTTGTATCCGCCAGGGCGCCCAGGCGCGCTTCTTCAACGTCGTCGACCTCGTCAACCAACTCGAGGCCGAGAGCAAGGCCGGCCGTCCCGGCCGACTCGCGGACCGACTGACCCGCGTGCACCTGGTCGTCTTGGACGAGCTCGGGTATCTCCCGTTCGCCCAATCAGGCGGGCAGCTCCTCTTTCACCTCGTCAGCCGGCTCTACGAACGCACGTCGCTGATCGTGACCACGAACCTCGCCTTCGCCGAATGGCCGCAGGTCTTTACCGACCCCAAGATGACCACGGCGCTGCTCGATCGGCTCACCCATCACTGCGAGATCATCGAGACCGGCAATGACTCCTGGCGCTTCAAACACCGCGAGTGAGGGGGGTCAAAATTGGACGCCGATCAGGGGTCAATATCTCACGCCGATTGACACCTTGGGGTCAGTGACGGCGGAGAAGTGCCGCGTGGTCACGGGGGTCAATGCGCCTCTCAGGGCCGCGCTCGGGTCTGCTGTGATGCGCCCCGTCGCGATGGCGTAG
>CAUZAY010000435.1:0-3054 GCA_963577695.1 Vicinamibacteria bacterium
GTTTCGCAAAATCAGTATACAACGCGCAAAATGCGGGAAGCAATGAACGCGGACACAGGTGAGGGACATAGGCTCGCGGCGGGATACCTCGACGAGCTACGCGTATCGCGACGACTGTCGGCCAACACGATTCTGGCCTATCGACGCGACCTCGACCACCTGCTGGCATTCGCCGCAGATGAGGAACGCGCGGTCGAGACGTTTGACCGGCACGACCTCGAGGCGTTTGTGCGCCGGCTGATGTCGTCGGGACTCTCCCCGCGCTCGGTGGCGCGCATCGTGGCCTGCGTCCGCGGGTTCTACCGGTTCCTCGTGCTGGATGGACACTTGGTCGGCAGTCCCGCCGACGACGTGAGAGCGCCGCGTGCCTGGCCGTCGCTGCCGAAGTTTCTCTCCGTGGATGAGGTCGACCGACTGCTGGAGGCGCCGGATGTCGACACCGCGGCCGGCCTCCGTGATCGGGCGCTGCTCGAGCTGCTGTACGCCACGGGGATGCGGGTGACCGAACTGGTGACGTTGCGCATCAGCGAGGTCAATCTGGATGCGGGTTTCTTGACGTGCGTCGGCAAGGGCGCCAAAGAGCGGATTGTGCCGATCGGGCAGGTGGCCGTCGACTGGGTGGGTCGGTACCTGGCGTCCGGTCGCCCGACCCTGCTCAAGAACCGAGAGTCGGTCCAACTCTTCGTCAATGCTCGTGGAGGGACGTCGTTGAGCCGGATCGGGTTCTGGAAGGTGATCAAGAAGTATGGCCTCCAGGCCGGGTTGACCCGGGACCTCAGCCCGCACGTGGTCCGGCACTCGTTCGCGACCCATCTGCTGGATCGGGGCGCCGATCTGCGGGTCATCCAGACCCTGCTCGGGCACGCCGACCTGTCGACCACGCAGATCTACACCCATATTCTTGAGGCGCGCCTCAAGGCGGTGTACGACAAGTTCCATCCCCGGTCCTGACGGCCCAGTCCGCCGTGGCACGTTTGACCCTCTCTGAGCCGCTTGCTATTCTTAGCGGATATCTCACCACTTGGGTCCGGCTCCCGCGGGTACCGGACCGGAGCGGTCGTACGGGGGGCGGTCGGCCGAGATGCGCCGTGCTACCCGGACGGGGGGAAGCCGCACTCGTCGTCACATCGTTTATTCCGCTAGTGTCCTGTAACCGTGATGCGCACCAAGGTCGGTAGCGCGGCGCTCGCCTGAACAGCCGTGACAAGGGAGCAAATTGGGTATTTGTGACCGCGGAACAACGCACTCAGGCGCAATCCCCGCTGGCGACATATGCTGCGAATGACCGTTACCGGACACTAGTCGTTTCTAAGGAGCACACCATGCGCCGGACCGGGCACTATCTATTTACGTCGGAGTCGGTCACAGAAGGACATCCGGACAAGATCGCTGACCAGGTTTCTGACGGCATCGTCGACGCCGTGCTGGCCCAAGACCCAAACGGACGAGTCGCCTGCGAAACACTATTGACCACGGGCCTCGTGGTCATTGCCGGTGAGATTACCACCACCGGCTCCACCGATTTCACCGGCGTGGTCCGAGACACCATCCGCGACATCGGTTACAACCGCGGGAAGTTCGGGTTCGACGCCGATACCTGCGCCGTGCTCTCTGCGATTCACCCGCAGTCGCCCGACATCGCCATGGGTGTCGATCCCGGCGGCGCCGGTGACCAGGGGTTGATGTTTGGGTATGCCTGTTCGGAGACCGATTCGCTCATGCCGCTACCGATCACGCTGTCCCACGATCTGGTGCGCGGGCTGTCGCGCGCGCGCCGGGACGGCGTATTGAACTATCTGCGGCCCGACGGAAAGTCGCAGGTGACGGTCGAGTACGACGGCGATACACCGGTCCGCGTCGACGCGGTGGTCGTGTCGAGTCAGCACGCCGACCACGTCAGCACCGAACAGATTCGGGACGACGTGATCGCGAAGATCATCACCCCGATCGTGCCGGAACACCTGCTCGACGAGAAGACGCACATCTACGTCAATCCGACCGGTCGGTTCGTGACCGGTGGGCCGCACGGCGACGCGGGCGTCACCGGCCGGAAAATTATCGTGGACACGTATGGCGGAGCAGCGCCGCATGGCGGCGGGGCGTTCTCCGGCAAGGACCCCACGAAGGTCGACCGCTCCGCGAGTTACATGGCCCGCTATGTGGCTAAGAACTGTGTGGCCGCCGGCGTTGCGGATCGTGTCCAGGTACAGCTGGCCTACGCCATCGGGGTCGCCGACCCCGTGTCGGTCCTCATCGACACCTTCGACACCGCGAAGATCGACGAGGATCGGATCGCCGCCCTGGTCCGGGAGCATTTCTCGCTGACGCCCAAGGGGATCATCGAGACGCTGGATCTCCGCCGCCCGATCTATCAGCAGACCGCCGCGTTTGGACACTTCGGGCGCTCGGAACCGGAGATTACCTGGGAACGCACCGACAAGGCGGCGTCGCTCCGGGACGCGGCCGGACTCTAAAAGCCATACTCCATATTAGGCATATGACCTAATGCAATAGTGGTTCAATTGACTTCCAATGCGGCGGAACCGGGAAGCACTGAGTCGTCACCATCTGGCAATCGTCTGAGCGTCCCTCGCTCGTGCGCGTGCAAGCAGACCAGCAGGATGGACCGGTGTACCACCCGTGGCGGCGTCCCTACGGCTGGCCGCTACGTCCGTACGGTGAGAAGCAGGTAGATGGCCGCGCCGCCAAATAGGATATTGGGGGCCCAGGCGGCGAGGACCGGCGCCAGCAGTCCGGCGCTTCCGAATGCGGCGAACACGCTGATCACCACCCAGTACGACATAGCGAGCATGATCCCGATGCCGACGCCGTAGAGGGCGCCGTGCCGGCCGGTGGAGACGGCAAACGGGACGGCGATCAAGGTGAGGATGAGGGTCACGAGCGGGAAGGACAGTTTCCGTTCGAGCGAGACGCGGAGCGGCACGACGTTGACCCCACTGGCGGCCAACTCGCCGATGTAGCGATCGAGCTCCTGATAGTTCATGCGCAGGGCGTCCGGTGGCTCGGCCGCGAAATACTCGGGGGCCTCGATGG
>CAUZAY010000436.1:0-3045 GCA_963577695.1 Vicinamibacteria bacterium
GTCGAACGCCTGTTGTCCCCACTTCAGGAACGCATATCGCTCTTTGTTGCGCGAGAACTCGAGCTGCGCATTCAGATCGAAACTATTGGTCTCGCGAAAGTGGTCGACCTGCACCGAGTGGTCGATGACCAGTTCGGCCGGCTGCAGTGGATTGATCTGATCGGGATTCCCGCCGAGCCGGACGACGCCGTCGCGCATCGCCGCCAGATCCACGACGGCCGGCACCCCGGTGAAATCCTGGAGCAGCACCCGCGCCGGCATGAAGGCGATTTCCTTCGTGTCGCCGGCCGTTGGGTCCCAGGCCGCCAGGGCCTGGATGTCGTCGGCCGTCACGCTCCGGCCATCCTCCCGGCGGAGCAGATTCTCCAGCAGGATCTTCAGCGAGTACGGCAGCCGGGCCACCGCAGGGAATCCGGCGTGCTCGAGCGTTTCAAGGCTGTGAAACGCGACCCTCGTGTCGCCGACCGACAAGGACGTGCGAGTGCCAAAACTGTTCTCAGTGCTCATGTACGAATTCCGTGGTTCAATGCCACCTGGACAACAGATGGGAGTCGTGCAGCCGTGGTAAATCTTGATTGTCCCCCACCGTTCGACACTGACGCAAGCCAGCCCACGACCGTTCTGGTGGGCTGACCACGCCGGCACCAACGAGGCCAACTTGCCGCATCGGCCGGTGTGTTCCACGATCAGCGTATGCCCAGACTGGGAGCCCACATGTCGATCGCCGGCGGCCTGCCCCGGGCGGTCGAGCGCGCACGCGCCGCCGGCTGCGACACGTTGCAGGTGTTCACCAAATCGTCCGGGCAGTGGCGCGCGCGGCCCCTCCCGGACGCGGAAGTCGCCGCGTTCCGCCAAGCCTGCGTCGAACTGGACGTGCAGCCGGTGATGGCGCACGCCAGCTATCTGATCAACCTGGGGAGCCCGGACGACGCGTTGCACACCCGGTCTCGGGTAGCGCTCGGCGAAGAGCTGGACCGAGCCGAAGCGTTGGGGCTGCTCGGGGTGGTATTGCACCCGGGCTCCTACACGACGACGACGGAGGAGGCAGGGCTGGCCCGGATCGCGGACGGAATCGTGGCGGTGCTGAACGAGCGAACAGACCAGCATACCCGGCTGCTACTCGAGCACACCGCCGGTCAGGGCACCAACCTCGGCCACACATTCCAACAGCTGGGCACCATCATCGACGACGCCGAGGCACGCGGCACCACGTCGATCGGGGTATGCCTCGACACCTGTCATCTGCTGGCGGCTGGATACGACCTCGGGTCAGCCGAGAGCTACGCCGACACCATGGCGCAACTCGAGCAACACGTGGGACTCGACCGTGTGAAAGCGATCCATCTGAACGACTCGAAGACACCGCTCGGGAGCCGAGTCGATCGCCACGCGCATATCGGCAGCGGTCATGTCGGGCTCGGCGCATTTCGGCGTCTGCTCACGGACCCGCGGATGCAGGCGTTGCCGATGGTCTTGGAAACCCCGAAGGAACAGTCGGGAACCCCCGCCGGGATAGACGCCGACCCGATGGACCTCGAAAACCTCAAGCGGCTGCGAGAGTTGATGGCGAGTGTCTGAAATCTGCGTCGACGTCGCCGCCGACAGCGCCCGCCGCGGGCACGGGGATCCGGACCGACGTTGTGCGAACATTGTCTGGACGTTGCTCGTACGGACGGCGAGTGGCACTACACGGAACGCGTGAGAGCGGGCCGCCGCCACCCTGGCGATGAGATCGCACCGATGGTGAAGAAGAGGCATGTCTGGCTGCTGGCGTGTGTCGCGGTAGCCGTTGGTGCCATGCTCCTGCTGCCGCTGGTGGCAACGGATCCGACGACGACCGACTCGGGCGCTCCGGTAGGCGTGACATCGAGCGCAGCCTCGAGTGCCTCCGCCGATCCATCGCCCTCACCGGTCCAGACCGCGCCTGTTGGCGACCGTGTCCATATCAGCGGCTGCGAGTTCGGGGACCTGAAGGTCCCGGTCGTCGGCCTGTGGGAGAGCGCGGAGCGCACTCGGATTGTTGGTGAGGTTGCAGGCGATGGCCCAGCCGACCAGGGTCTGCGTTGCCTGGGTGCGGTCATTATTGTCCGCTCGGTCGATTCTGACCAGCCGAGCACCATGTACGAAGTGGAGACCGTCGTCGGCAATCAGCGCGGCTGGATCTCTGGCCGCTTTATCGGGCCAACATTCGACATCAGTCAGTGCGGGTCGTTTTTTTCGAGCTCCGCTGCTGCCGCCGGTAAGTGCGTGGGCTGACAGCCCAGGCAAGCCCGCTCGACCCAGCCGCGCCCGCGACGTCGTCCACGAGTCGCCGTGGCGCAGACACTGCAGGCGGTCGCGCCCGCCAATTCACTTCCTGACGACATACCAGTTGTTCTGAATGTCAATGTCTCCTTCTCTCCCGATCGGGCCATCACTCGCCGAAGACGTACGCCTCGAAGAGAGAGACCACGGCACCCTGTCGCCAGGCGTGTGCGGCGAGGCCTGCCTTCACGCAGGTCTGGCTGAGAAACGTGTCTCGGTCCCAGCCGCGCTCGGTGGCCATCTTCGGCAGGAGCAAGCCCCGATGCGCGCCCTGCTCGACGACGAGTCCGTGGTGCCCCACCGCAATTCGCGCCACGTCATCAACACGCTCGAAGGGACCGATCACCGAGATCTCCAACTCGACCTCGGCCAACTCAGCCAGCGGCACGGCGGAGAATCGCGGATCGCGGGTGGCCGCGTCGGCGGCACAGCGAGCCACGACGTCGACCAGCGGCTCGTCACGGGCCACGGATCCGATGCACCCCCGTAGCCGACCCTGATGGGTCAGCGTGACGAACGCGCCGGTGCGCCACGCGAGGCCCCCACGCGCGGGAGGAGTATCCCCGGCGGCCAGTGGTCGATCTTCCAGCCGCGCGAGTATCGCGGCCCGGGCCAGTGTCAACAGCGCCTGTTGTTCGTGTTGCTCCAGCATTCCTCAGGCTCACTCCTTCAGGAGTGCCGCAGCGAGATACCCGACCACCGCGCTCGTGTCCCCGGACACATCGCCGGAGTTGGCGTGGC
>CAUZAY010000437.1:0-3039 GCA_963577695.1 Vicinamibacteria bacterium
ATCGACACTCTGACTGTCCGGGTCCACGAATTGAAACTCATCCTGCAGGAACGCCTCCATGTTGATGATCGGCGTCGACGTTGCAGTGAGTTTCGTGCCGACCCCGGTAGAGCTCACCGACTCGGGGACGATTATCAAGTCCACCGCGGCAGCCGCCGCCTGCATTTCGGCCTCCTCGGTGTCATCAGGCATCATGGTCACGTGATGTCCCAAGTCGAGACGCAGATGGAGCTCGAGCGAGCGGTCGTCAAGGCTCGTGCATTTGGCGTAGTTGCCGTTTTCGTCCCCGCAAACAATAAGGACGTTCATGTTACCTGGGGCCGCCTGCTGGCCGACCGCCGGCGGCGCAGCAAGAGCGATTGAGAGCCCAACAGCGCCGAGCGTTAAGGCATGTTTTCTGTTCATTGCATCTCCCTTTAAGTGTCGTCAGTTCGGCCGAGCAGTCCGACCACGCTTAGCTCTTCCGGCGACAGTTCACCCACAGTGTTATTTGTGTTCGTCCATGTTTGAACTTCACAGGAAGTTCCGTCAAGCCCTTGTCCGGGTTCAGTATAAATGCGACTCGGCGTTTTGCGCGCGGCGACTCCGATGCGGGGAGGCGTTGGAAGGAACACTACCTGCCCCGTCGCAGGCGTGGCCCACAGTCCACTCGCCACCACGATAACCGCCAGTCCGATCAGCTGTGCTCGTCGCATCCCGCCCTCCGTCTCCGCGCCATTCTCGCAGTTTTGGGGTGTGCGGGAAACGACAATCGCCCCACGTTGAACCACCCGACGGCGCGAGCAACGCCAATGACGCAGCTAATCCTCAGGCATCAATCATCGGTGCGGAGGCCGGTCTCGAACGCGTGCCACAGGGTCGCACCCTCTTCATGGAGCCCGGTGCCGCTAACCACCATGCTGGCCAACTCGACGTGTTCGCTCTCCGTCAACGTGAAGCGCGGCCACGCCAGCAGGTCGTCGCGGTTCGGGTCGCCGGTGGCGGCGAACTGCAGCCAGTAGGCGCGCATCGTCTCCGACAACCCGAAGTCGGCGTCGGTGAAGTCACCGGCGGACGACAGGCCGAGCGGCCGCTCGCCGCCGTCGTCGTTCCGAGTCAGAGTGCCGAAGACATAAACCAGCTCCGCGGCATGATGTGCGCCGAGTGTCTCGCCCCACGCGGTCGGTGGGACGTGCGTGAAGTGATAGAGCCAGACGGGTGAGGTCATCACGGAATGCGTCTCCGCATGCGCGCGCACTGGCCCAGCGAAGACCATGTCGTGAATCAGGTGATCGATGCCAGCCTTGGCCGTGTCGGGGGACGAGGCGTCGTAGAGCGCCAGCATGCGGTCGGCGAGCTCGGGATAGACCTCCCGGACGTGCGTCTCGAACGCCTCCACCGTGTCGATGCCCAGCCCGCGGGTGAAGAGCGATCCTTCGTTGCCGTTCATGCCGGTGATAAGCGGCACGTCGTGCTGTCGCCCGCTGGCATACATCTCGAACGGATCGTCGGGGATCGTCCAGCCGTCGACGTTCGGGGCCCAGATGTTCCCTTCGCGGCGGAACGGGCGCCCGGCGTCGGCATTAGAGGCTTCGAGGACGTCGGCGGAGTTGGCGGCGCGCATGTCAGCCAGCACGTCGTCACCTTCGAGACCGAGGGCAGTGGCGATACGTACGCCTTGTGTCTCGGCTGAGCCCCAACCGTCGTAGTCACCCGAGAGCGGTCGTTCCCAGCCCTGGACGTAGTTGCTCTGTGCGATGGCACGACGAAAGAGCCCAGCCGACTGCGGCATCAGCATCACCGACATTACGGCGCCGCCGCCGGCCGACTCGCCGAAGATGGTCACGCGGTTCGGATCGCCGCCGAAGGTGGCGATGTTGTCGCGGACCCATTCCAACGCGGCGACCATGTCCATCAGGCCGTAGTTGCCGGAGGCGCCGTGCGGTGACTCGCCGGAGAGCGCCGGATGCGCCATGAAACCGAAGACATTGAGCCGGTAGTTGATCGTGACGACGATCGCCCCGTCGGCTGCCAACGGCGTCCCGTCGTAGAGCGCCGACGACCCGGAGCCGCCAGTGTAGCCGCCGCCGTGGATCCAGAACATCACCGGGAGCGCCTCCGTCCGCTCGACCGGGGCCCAGACGTTAAGGAACAAGCAGTCTTCGTCCTGCATGACGTTCTGCCCGCCGTTCTGCACACAGATCGCACCGGTCTCGGTGGCGTCGCGGATACCGTTCCAGGCCACGTCCAGCTCGGGTGGCCGCCAGCGAAGGTCGCCGACCGGGGGTGTCGCGAACGGAATTCCCTTGTAGGCCATTACTTCGGCGTTCTTGTCCGAGGGAGCACCCTGGATGTCGCCCCCGGTGACGGCGACAGCATCCGTCGAGAGACGGTAGACGGTCGGCGCGTCGGCGGCGGGCGCACCACATGCGGCGACGACGAGTGCGAATGATGCGGCGAAGCCGAGACGGTGGAATGAGGCGAAACGTACAGTCGGCATGGGACCTCCCCTTCAGAGGTATCGTATCCCGGTGTTTGCCGCGATCGGCCTCGGACTGATCTACGAACAGGACAACAAGTGGGGACAGGTGTCATCTCCCGTTGAATCCCCCGCCGCCTCGCAGTAGGCTGACCGTGTGATCGCACCGCGTCGTCCGCTCCTCGTCCTTATTCTGATCGCGCTGATCTGGCCGGTAAGCGCACCCGCACAAGTCGACGAGGTCTTCACCGCCTCAGTCACCCGCGTGGCCGACGGGGACACCATCACGGTCACGCGAGCTGGTGACGCGGTACGTATCCGACTCAACGGTATCGACACCCCGGAAACCAACCAACCGTTTGGCCGTGAGGCCGCCGCGTTTCTCTCCGCACGCGTCCTGCACCAACACGTTACTCTCACCGTCAAAGATGTTGACCGCTATGGGCGGTTCGTCAGTCGTGTCTCGGTTGGCGGTGAGGATCTCAGTCTGGCGTTAGTCGCCGCCGGGCTGGCGTGGCACTACGTCCGGTATTCCGATGATGCAGCCCTCGCCCGCGCGGAAGCGGACGCACGCACGAAGA
>CAUZAY010000438.1:0-3034 GCA_963577695.1 Vicinamibacteria bacterium
GCTTCTCGCTGCCGCCGTGATTCGCGGCGGACCCACCACTGGCGCGGTCCTTCGGGGCCGCGCCGTCTTCCGTCCACCTCCAGAGGCGCACGACCGGCGTCGGCCAGGTAACCGGACCACCGAGTTGTCATCGGCCGGCGGGTGTGGGGCGAAGCCGTGATGGCAACAACTGCAGCAGCCACGCAACTACCAATCGTCGCGGTCATTGGCTCGGCCGGGACAGGCCCGGGGAACACCATCACGAAGCCGCAGTGGGAGCTTGCCTTCGCGATCGGTGCTTCGATCGCCGAACTCGGGTGCCATCTGTTGACGGGAGGAGGCCCCGGAATCATGGCCGCCGCCAGCGAAGGATTCTGCTCGATCTCACCTCGCCGGGGTGTCTCGATTGGTGTCATCCCGGCTGGCAGGTCGCCGAGGAACTATCCGAACAATTGGGTGGAGGTTCCGATATTTACCCATTTGCACGGTGAGAACCCGAGGGGCCACGAGTCACGCAATCACATCAACATACGCTCGGCTCGGGTCCTGATCGCCTTGGCTGGCGGACGGGGGACGCGCGCGGAACTGGATTTGGCGATTGAGCACAACACGACCTGCAACCGGCCGGTCGTCTATGCGTGCCTGCAAGACGGCGATGACATCGAGGGGCGACGTCGTGGCCAACTCGAGGCGGTTGGCGTTGTGTGTTTTGAAACGGCTCGGGAGGTGTCTGACGCGCTGGCCGCATGGTGTGACAGGCCGGAGACATCTTTCACACGCTAGTCCAGGGGACTAGCCCGGCGCTCTTCAGTCGTCCGCGCTGCCGAGGTCCGCCTTCATCTGCTCCCAGGCCTGACGCGCCTCCTCCACGGAGCCCTCATCTTCAATCGTCGTGATGTCCCCCGGATCACGGTCCAGCGTGACCGCTCGCAGCACACGTCGCATGATCTTGCCGCTTCGGGTCTTGGGTAGCATCGTCACGAAGTTCAGCTCGCCCACCACGGCGATCGGGCCGAGCTCTCGTCGGATGGTGGCGATCAATTCCTGGCGGAGGTCGTCGGAAGGCGTCTCCTGCTGCTTGAGGAGGACGAACGCGGAGATCACTTCACCGCGCGTCTCATCCGGGCGCCCAATGACCCCGCACTCGGCCACGGCCGGATGCTTGAGACAGGCGCTCTCGACCTCGATGGTGCCGATACGGTGGGCCGCGATCTTGATGATTTCGTCGGCCCGTCCCCCGAACCAGACATAGCCGTCCGTGTCGACATGGGCCGAGTCGCCGCTGAAGTACAGCCCAGGGATTTTTTCCCAATAGTCGCGGCCGTACCGTTCCGGTTCCCCCCAGAGCGACGCGACCAGCCCCGGGAACGGCCGCTTGATCACCATGATGCCCTTCTCGTCGGTGTCGCACGGAGTGCCGTCACTGCGCACCACCGCCGCCTCGATGCCGGGTAGCGGGAGGGTGGCCGACCCGGGCTTGATCGGCAGGATGCCGAGCCCATATGGGTTGCCGAAAACCGGGCCGCTGGTCTCCGTTTGCCACATATGGTCGATGACCGGAATGCGGTTCTTGAGAATGGTGTGCTGCAACCACTCCCAGGCGGGCGGGTTGAGGACCTCTCCGGCCGAGAAGATACGCTCGACCCCGCGATGATCGACGCTTGCCAACGGCCCGTCGCCGTAACGCATCAAGGCACGGATAGCGGTTGGCGAGGTGAAGATGCCGGTGGCGCCCATCTCTTCCACGGCGGCGCGCCAGGTCGTCTCTGGCTCCGGGTAATCCAACGCGCCTTCAAAGACGACTGATGTGCAGCCGATGACCAGCGGCGCATAGACCTGGTAGCTGTGTCCGACAATCCAGCCGATGTCGGAGGTGGTCCACCAGATGTCGTTCGGTTTCAGCCCGAAGCACCAGCGCGCCATGCTGACGATGTGCACCTGGTAGCCGCCGTGCGTGTGCACGACCAGCTTCGGCTTCGCGGTGGTTCCCGACGTGGCCAGGATGAAGGCCGGCTCGTTCGCCTCCATCGACTCGTAGTCGCTGGAGTGGCCGGTGCCGCCGGCCAGAAAGCTCGCCCACGAGATATCTCGTTCGGAATTCAGGTCCGGGGTCGGGTCGCCGCGCTGAAGCACCACCACCGTGTCGACGGCATGACCTGGTGCACGCAGCGCCTCGTCGACAATCGGTTTCAATGGGATGTTCTTCCCCTTGCGATAGGTGATGTCCGCGGTGAACACCACCCGTGAGCCGCTCGCGATGATGCGGTCGGCTAGCGCCTGGGCGCCGAAGCCGGCAAACACCACCGAGTGAATGGCGCCGATACGCGTGCACGCCAGCATCAGGACGATCGCCTCGAGGCAGGTCGGCATGGACACGGTGACGCGGTCGCCCTTGCCGACGCCGAGATTGCGGAGCGCGGCCGCGGTCCGCCCAACGTCGTGCCGGAGTTGGGCGTAGGTCAGTACGGAACGTCCCCCGCGCTCGTTCAGATACATCAGGGCGGCCCGACCTCCGGCACCGGCCGCGACGTGGCGGTCGACGGCGTTGTACGCGAGATTGGTGCGCGCACCGACGAACCATCGAAACGACGGGTGGTCCGATTCGAAGACGCGGTCCCAGGTGCGAAACCAGGGGACCTGCTGGGCGGCGCGCTCCCAGAACCCCTCCGGGTCGGCAAGTCCCTCTTCGATCCAACGCTGGACGGTTGGCGACGTCAGGTTCATCAGGTCTCCTACGCGGTAGTGGGTCGGCCGAACGTGGAAGGGAGTATACGTTGCGGGCTGCCAGCAGCCCGTGGTGAAAGCCCCGCTGCATTCGACCGGCGCTGAATCCGGCCGATCGGCGTTGTTCATCGGGCAAGTACTGCCGGTATTTTCCCTCTTCTCGCCTTGTTCGACCGGCCCAGCGCCGGTCTCGGTGCGACGCGCTACTTTCACCACAGGCTGTTAGTCCTAGACCAAAGCTCCCGACGTCGACTGACCGGTTGTATCATCCGACAAGGGTCTGTGCGGCAGGGTTGGCGGCCACCGACGATTTCCGGGTACACCTGACGCA
>CAUZAY010000439.1:0-2982 GCA_963577695.1 Vicinamibacteria bacterium
GCTCGACCTCCTCGACGTAGTTGCTGTTGACCAGCGACACCACGTCTTCGAAGACCCGCAAGTGCTGGTAGGTGCCCTCCCGAGCGACGACACGGCCCAGCAGCCCGCCGACCAGCGTGTAGGCCAAGATGGGCGCCGTCACCATCAGGAGCACGAAACGAGTACGGTCTGTCATCGAGTACCAGGCCCTTCCACTACTCGAACCATTCTACCGGATCGACGGGACGACCGTCGATGCGGAGCTCGAAGTATACGGCCTGGTTGCCGGTCGGCGAGCGTGGGCGGTGCCGAGGAGGGTGCGCGCGTCGACCTGGACGCCGGTCCGCACCGCGAGCCCGCCGAGATAGCCGTAGAGCGAGAAGGCCTGATGGCCATGGTCGATGATCACGAGCGTGCCGAGTCCTTCAAAGGGGCCGGCGTGGGCGACGGTCCCACCGTGAATGGCATAGACGGACTCGCCGGGCATCGCGGCCAGCTCGATACCGGCACGGGCGATGCTGGTGCCGAACTCGCTGGTCTGTTCGGAGCCGAATGCCACCGTGACCTCGCCGGGCACCGGTGGTTCCAATTGGCCGCGAAACGGGCCAAGGGGGAGCGCGACTGGTGCCGCTGTGAGCTCACCGTCGTTGCCCAGCCCATCCAGCGTCGAGTCGAGCCGCTCCTGAGCCGCTACGAGTTCCCCGGCCAGCAGCGCGGTCAAGTCGCGGCCAGCGTCGATCTCGGCGACAAGGGCGTCGCTCAAGAGTGACCCGGCCTCGACCCGACGCCTCTGGAGCGTGGCGCGGGACGCCGCCAGGTCCGCGATCGTCTGTCGGTGTCCATCGAACCGCTCTTGGTCACGTCGCGCCAGCGATTCGATCAGGCGATAGGTTCGACCCAGCGCGGTCAGGTCGCCACTGCTGAAGAGCAGTCGCGTGTAGCTGGCTCGTCCCAGTTTGTACAGCTCGACCAGGCGTGCCTCCACCAGTGGACGCTGTGTTGCCGCCTCCTCCTCGAGTTCGGCGATACGTGCGGCCGCGTCGTCAGGACGGGTCGTGGTATCTGCCACGTCGTCGTCGATGGCGTCCAGTTCTGCTGTCTTGATCTGGCGATCGAGCTGTAGACGGCGGACCCCGTCAAGCAGTGTGCGTTCGCTCGCGGCCAGTTCGTCCGCTTCCGCCTGCAGGGCCTGGGCACGTTCGGTCGCGCGTTGCGAGAGCTGCTCGACCCGTGTGCGGCTGGCTGGTTGTCCGCTGGTCGCAGGCTGCTGGCTCGCCGTCAGTGGCGTGGCGGATGGGCTGAACAGACCGGCCACACCGAGTGCGACGAGCGGCGCCAGGAGCGCGCTCTAGATCGGTCTGGTTCGAAGGGGGAGACGTGAATACACGGCAAGAATACGGCATGATAGCACGCGGCACATGAGGATTGTGGGCTTGGATTTGGGGCGCAAGCGGATCGGCGTGGCGCTCAGCGACGTCTCGGGCACGCTCGCGACGCCGTGGCGTACGCTCGACGGGACAGGGTCGGTCGGTGAGGTGGCCCATCGCCTCGTGACGGTCTTGAGCGAGCTGGCCGACAGTGAAGACGGCGTGGGCGGAGTCGTCGTGGGGCTGCCGAGTCATCTCGATGGTCGTCCGCACGAGGGCGCGACCTGGGTACGGCAGGTCGCCGACGCGGTGAGACTCCAGGTGGGGCTGCCGGTCGCGCTACAGGACGAGCGCCTGACCAGTGTGGAAGCCGAGCAGCGGCTGGCCGTTCGTGAGCACGACTGGCGGAAGCGCAAGGCCCGCCTCGACGCCGCTGCGGCCGCCGTGTTTCTGCAGGAGTATCTCGACACACGCCCCCGGGACACGACCGAGCCAGTCTCATGAAGAAGATTCTGCTCACGGTCGCGCTCGTGGCGCTGCTGCTCGGTGGAATTGGCGCCTACGGCGTGTCACGACTCTACGAAGGAGCGGACGAGCCCTATCGCGGGTATGGCGGGGCCGAGGTCTTTGTCGACATCGTGCCCGGCACTACGACCGCCGGCATCGGGCGACAGTTGGTGGACGCCGGCGTGGTCGAGGACCAGCGGACTTTCCGTATCGCGCTCTGGCGCAGTGGGCGAGACCGGCTGCTGCAGGCCGGTGAATACCGGTTCACGGAATTGGCCTCGGCCTTGGATGTCATCGACGTCCTGGCTCGTGGACAGGTCCACCTCAGGACGGTGACCTTCCCGGAGGGGCTGACCAGATGGGAGATGGCCGAGGTCTTCGGTCGCTCTGAGTTCGGGGTCGCTGATGAATTCCTCGCGGCGAGCGAGCGGGCGGACCTGGTCGAGGACCTGGATCCCGACGCGACCGACCTCGAGGGCTACCTCTTCCCGGAGACCTACGCCTTGCCGCGGGGGGCGACTGCCGACGACCTCGTTGAGGCGATGCTGGCGCAGTTCCGTCGGACGTTCGACGACGCCCTGCTGGCCCAAGCAGCCGAGCAGGAGATGACCGTGCGGCAGGTGGTCACCCTGGCGTCGCTGATTCAGCGCGAGACTGGTCAAGACGACGAACGGCCCGTCGTCTCCGCCGTCTACCGCAACCGTCTCGACCGCCGGATGCCGCTGCAGTGCGACCCTACCGTGATCTACGCCCTGCAAGTCGATGGGCTCTACGACGGTAACCTGACGCGAGAGAACCTGAGGTACGACTCGCCCTACAACACGTATGTGTATCCCGGCCTCCCACCGGGCCCCATCGCCGCGCCCGGGGCCGCCGACCTGCGCGCCGCCCTCGCCCCTGCCGACGTCAGCTACGTTTATTTCGTGAGTCGCAACGACGGGTCGCACGTCTTCGCCGATACGCTTCGCGAGCACAACCGCAACGTGCGGGAGTATCAGGTCGAGTATTTCCGGAGACGTCGGACGCCATAGTCGAAGCGGGGTCTTCAGCGCCACGTCGCCTGCAGACGAAGAGACCACCATGCACGAGCTGGGAGTGCTGCGCGATCTCGCGTTGATCGTCGGGCTGG
>CAUZAY010000440.1:0-2981 GCA_963577695.1 Vicinamibacteria bacterium
AGCGCCGACAGACCCACATCCAAGGCGCGAATACCAGACGCCTCCTCGGCCGAGATAGCAAAACTGGCGCCACCGAACGCAAACTCGCGGGCGATGCGGCTGGCGATGATATTGCCCAACGCGCCCAGTACTCGACCCGGGGTCAAGGCGGGGCCTGATTCCTCTCTAAGCGCGGCGACCCACTCGTCGAATTGCCGGTGGTCGAGTTGCAGGTCGAGTGTAGTGGCCCAGTGTCGGGCCAGCCCCACCAGCGCCCAGCGATGATGAAAATTCGTGGTGTTGAGGTCCAGCCCCATGCCGATGATCACACCGGTCCGCAGGTGATCGGCTGGTCCTGACGTGCCGGCGTCGATGAGCGCCCGAGCGACCGACTGGAGCATCAGCCACTGTTGGGGGAGGGTCTCCGGAATCTCGTTCGGCGGCAGGCGAAACGCGCCAACGGTCACCCTGGCGGCATCGATGTAGGCGCCGGATGGCGGTCGATCACCCCAGGCGCCTCTGGTCACCGCCTCGTGGCCCCGCCATCGGGTGTCGGGCAACGGCTCGATCGCCGATTCGCCCCGGAGTACCGCTTCCTGAAACGCCTGGAGCGAGTCGAGACGTCCGATGTGCGCGTCCATGCCCACCACGGCGATCGGCGCTCCCGCGTCGATCGCGGCGACTGGCCAGCGAATCGAGGGAGCCCCTGCCCCTGTGGCGTCTTCCTCGACGAGGACGTGGGCGTTGATGCCGCCAAATCCGAAGGCACTGACCGCCGCTCGGCGCGGGGTGTCTCGGTCTCGGCGCTCCCATGGTTCGGCCATCGTCTGCACACGAAATGGGCTCACGGCCTGAGCCTGGTCTCCGCCCTGGTCAAGTGCGTCGTTGGTCCGCGCCCCGTCGACGTTGGCCGAGGGCGGCAACGTCCGGTCACGGATCGCCAGCAGGGTCTTGATCAGTCCGGCGGCTCCGGCCGCGGTCAGGAGGTGCCCGATATTGGACTTCACCGAGCCGACCGCGCACTGACCGGACCGCCAGGATTCAGACGACGACGTCTCGTGCCACAAGGTGTGCAGGCTCTGAAGCTCGACCGTGTCACCGAGCGGCGTGCCGGTACCGTGACACTCGATGAGGTCGATGTCCTTCGGGTCCCACCCGGCCTGGCGATACGCCGCGCGCATAGCCCGGAGCTGTCCTTCAGAATCGGCGGCCAGCAGACTACCGGCGATGTCGTTCGACAGACCGATGCCGCGAATCACGCCATAGATGTGGTCGCCGTCACGGCGGGCGTCGTCCAGGCGCTTGAGGACCATGATGCCCGCACCCTCACCGACGACCAGTCCGTCGGCGTCGGCACTGAACGGCCGGCACACGCCGGTGGGGGAGAGCGCACGCAACTGGCAGAACCCCATTTGCGTATACAGGCTCTCTGGCCGCGAGACACCGCCAGCGAGCATGGCGTCGGTACGACCCGACGTCAGGTCGTCGCACGCGAGTTTCACCGCGACCAGGCTCGACGCGCAGGCGGCGTCAAGTGTGCAACTGCCACCGCCCAAGCCCAGTGCCTGCGCCAACAGACTGGCCGGCCGTGCCGTCACCCGTGCGTTGAGCGGAGACGAGAGGGGCGTCGGGCCCAACGGTCCCGGGCCGGCCGGTCCGAGCAACGCCGCCTCGAAGGCCCGACCCTGTACTTCGTTGGTGATGGCTGAGGCGCCGTCAGTCGGGAGGGCTATCGCCGCCAACGTCACGCCGACGCGTCGACGGTCCAATCGGTCGGTGGCCGCGTCAGCAAAGGCCTGGCGGCCCACGTGGAGCACCATCTCGTAGAGTGGGTCCAGCCCGCGCAGCGTCTCGGCGTCCAGAGACAGCCCGGCGGCGTCGAAGTCGAACGGCTCGACGAAGCAGGCCCGCGTCGAGTAGACCGCGTCCGGGGCGAGGGTGGGGTGATAGGCATCACGGGGGTCCAGCACCCACCGACCTGGCGGTGCCGCGCTCGAGGCGTCGTGCCGGCTCTGGATATGACGCTGAAACGTGTCGAGGTCGGGTGCTTGCGGAAACAGCCCGCCAAGCCCGACCACGGCGACCGGGGCGGCGCGGGTCATCGAACGTCGGATGTTCGAGAACCGCGAGACTGGGCCGTGAGCGGGCGGAAGGCGTCACGCAAGGACGGGTCCACAGTCCACGCGTACCCCTCCATGCGCGCGAGTACGGTTCCAGTCGCATCGAGGAAGGTGATGTCACCGGTCACACGATGCGGAGTCTGTTCCCGGACCTCCAGCGCGGCGACGACCCCATCGGTCGGGAACGTCGGCGTGTATTGTCGGTACCGAGCCCCGAAGGTCGGGAGCGACACGCACCCGAGCACCTTGTGACACCACAGGATGCCCATCTGGAGTCCGGCATCCACGATGAGCGGGTCACCCAACCACGCGGATCGCAGAGGGTCGTCCATCCAGTCCGCCGGAGCCGGGGCCGAGCGTACGTGGGCGACGAGACCGTCCGACGAGTACCCGTCGATGCTTTCGATGCCATGAAAATGCGGGCCGTGAAAGAGCACCTCTCGATACGCGGCGTCGACGCTGTAGCCGTAGTTCTGCTTGTCGAGCTGGGGGGGCTGTGTGTAGTCCGGTGCCGCGGGGAGCGTTGACAACAGCATCGCACCGGCCCGAGCGTGAGCGGTCTCGTCCTCTTCCGGGCCGCTCCGCAGCTCGACATCAACCTCGAAACACTCGTCCTGACGGCGAATCTTGGATACCACCACCCGGAGATCGCGCGGGCCGTTGCTCAGAATCACGCCCTTGAGCACGCGAAACTCCGTGAATCCGCCCAGGAGCAACCCCGGGTTGTCGTGCAGCGCGCCGTGACCGAGCCACTCTTGCATGACCGCCACCGGCAAGACGGGATACCCACCGATGACATGAGAGTTCAGGAACGCGTGCCGATCGATGTCCAGCCGGCGTTCGAACACCGGGGACAGCCCTGGTTGGGCCGCCGATGCCGGC
>CAUZAY010000441.1:0-2963 GCA_963577695.1 Vicinamibacteria bacterium
CAACCAGACCCGGCCGTCGGCCACGACGGGAGACGACCACCCGCGACCGACCACCGGAGTCTTCCACACCACGTTGGATGACTCGCTCCATTCGACCGGGAGCCCGTGTTCGGATGAGTGCCCTTGACCGGTCGGTCCGCGGAAAGCCGGCCAGTCGTCGGCGCGCACGGCGGTGCCGAGCAGCGTGACGACCCCGACCACTAACCAGACCCGAGACATGAACGCTATTGTAGCGGGTGCCTGGACCCTTCCGGATGAGATGCGTTGATCAATTCAGGACGGTGCGATGTCCTGGCGCCTCGAATGGCATGGCTGTTTTGATCAACGAAGGATGACGAAGAAACCGCCGCGGAGTGGGGCGTTGGGGCCCCGCGAGCGACCGCGTGGGGTTCGCGGCGGAGCCCCGGCTCCACCGGCCGCCGTCTACGCACCCCGCCCGGCGGGTTATGCGCGAGGCTTGCAGCGCAAGTCGCCCATCCTCGCCTGTCTGCTCTCGCTCATGCCGGAGGTGGGTCAGATCTACGTGGAGTAATACAAACTCGGCTTCATCCACAACATCATCTTCGGTTCGACGATTACGTTTCTGGCCGGCAGCAGCGGACAGAACAACTTGCTCCCGGTTATGAGCATCTTTCTGGCGTTCTTCTTCGTGTACAACGTCGTCGACGCCGGCCGCCGAGCCAGTCTGTACAACCTGGCCCTGGATGGCATGGAGGGAATCGAGTTGCCCAACATGAATATGGAGTTGCCGAGTCTTGGGGGCTCCATTGGCAGCGGGGTGGCGCTGATCGCGGTGGGCGTCATCCTGCTCGCGAACACCCGCTTCGGGATCACGCTCGACTGGATCGAAGAGTGGTGGCCGGTCGCTCCGATTCTGATTAGCGCCTATCTGCTCTCGAAGGCGCTGCAGGAGCGGAAGGCGGCCTCCTCGCACGATGAGCCGTATCCGGCCTCGGAACCTCCCGGCGAGCCGTTCGGTTCCTGAAATCGGACAATCCTCGTAGCACGTTTTCTCAGGAAGGACCCTCGGGCGATGTCGTACACTGGCAGCACGTGACCCTGCCCAGACGTATCGCGTGCGCCCTCGCCGTCGTCGCGCTGGCGCTCGTCGTCTCGAACCGTGCGCTGCTCGCCCATCCCATGGAGGGCACCAACGCCGGGTTCGTGCAGTCCGTCGACGGGCCGGCGCCGGGCCCGTTCCTGTATCTGGGCGCCAAGCACATGGTGACCGGCTACGACCACCTGCTGTTTCTGATCGGCGTGATCTTCTTCTTGTACCGGCTGAAAGACGTGGTGCTCTACGTCAGCCTGTTCACGCTGGGACACAGTCTCACCCTGCTGATCGGCGTCCTCGCCGATGTCAGCGTCAACGCCTACGTCGTCGACGCCATCATCGGGCTGTCGGTCGTCTACAAGGGGTTCGAAAACATCAACGGATTCGAACGTCTGTTCCACTTCAAACCGAATACCCGAATCGCGGTGCTCGTGTTCGGGCTCTTCCACGGTCTCGGACTGGCCACCAAGCTGCAAGAATTCATGGTGTCTGACAACGGGCTGGTCGCCAACATCCTCAGCTTCAACCTAGGGGTCGAGATCGGTCAAATACTGGCGTTGCTTGGCGTCGTGGCGCTGCTGAGCTACTGGCGAACCCGGCCCAGCTTCGTGTCCTACAGTTTCGCGGCCAACGCCGCACTCATGGTCGGCGGGTTTCTGCTGGCCGGCATTCAGGTCGTCGACTACGTCCTGTTTTCGTAGGGTCACGTCCGAGTCCCCATAGCATTGCGAGAGAAATGGACGAACCCGGCAAACTGCCTTCCCGACGGAAGATTCTCATGGCGACGGCGGTAGCCCCGGTCACCGCGGCCGCGCTGCTATTCGGTGCGATTCTGCCGGCCGAGTACGGCATCGATCTGCTAGGTACCGGCCGCGTGTTCGGGCTGCTCGCGCTCGGACAGTCGCAACCGTTCGCGGCCGAAGACGGGGAGTACCGGACGGACCGCGCGGAGCTCACGCTCTATCCGGCCGAGTGGGTGGAGTACTTCTATCGACTCGACGAGGGCAGCAACATGGTGTTCACGTGGGAGGCAACCGGCCCGGTGACCTACAACTTCCACGCGTCGCCCGACGGCGCCCCGGCTGGCTATGCCGAGAGCTTCGACGCCCAGGACCGCAATGACGGACACGGCACCTACACGGCGCCCTTCACCGGCATTCACGGCTGGTATTGGGAGAACATCGGCTCCGAGAAGATCACGATCACGCTGACCACATCCGGGTTCTACACCAGCGCCGAAGAGGGGCGGGCCCGGGCCTCCGGGTACAAGCCGTTGACGGACATCCGGGGTAACCCGGTGCCCAGCGTTCCGTAACCTCGCCCCAGGTGTCGCCATGCGCGGGCGCCGGTGACCAGGGCGTTGCGAAGGGCTTCAGTCGACCCTACCTGTCTTGAGAGGTTGCGACTTCACGACAGTTGCTTGTCGCGCGAAAGCGCTGTGGTATTGTGCCGGTCGGAACCCCCGCAGCCCCGCACCAGAAGGAGAATTCCGATGACGACCTTGTCTCGCCAGATCAGCCGGGGGGCCGTGTGCGGTCTGCTCGCGGTCTCGACCCTGACCATCGGTGGACTGGTCGTGCCGGCGGCGGCCCAGACCGAGGTGACGTTCACGCGGGACGTGGCTCCGATCCTCTATGAGAACTGCGTCTCCTGCCACCGCCCCGGTGAGCTGGCGCCGATGGCGCTGCGCTCCTATGACGAAGTGCGGCCGTGGGCACGCGGGATCAAGGACAAGGTGACGAGCGGCGAGATGCCGCCGTGGTTCGCCGACGCCCGCCATGGCTTCTTCAAGAACGACACGCGGTTGTTGCCGGGCGAGATCGACACCATCGCCCGATGGGTTGACGCGGGGGCGCCCCGTGGCGACCAGAGCGACCTACCGGAGCTGCCGGACCTTCATCGACGACTG
>CAUZAY010000442.1:0-2954 GCA_963577695.1 Vicinamibacteria bacterium
TTCTGCTGACTTTGCTTGGCTCATGGAGACCTCCTCCCGTGGCTGCAAAGTCTCTCTTATTTCAAAGCCTCATGTGGTCCACATCTATTTGACGTCCTACAAGCCTACGACACCGGTAGTCGATTACCGGACGGATGCTGCAAACCGTCTCACGGCTGAGGAGACGGCACGTTTCTCAACAAGTATTGCGCGCACGCTCACGCCTTCGCGGCCGAATCGGAAGTCGCAAACCCGGCCCATGCAGTCATCAGTTCACGCCGGCGCTCGAACAGGTCGGTGCGGTGATACGCCGCCTCGGTCTTGTCTTTTAGCGCGTGGGCCAACGCGGCCTCGGAGACGGCACGGGGGAAGTTCGTACGCTCCGATGCCCAGTCTCGGAAACTCGACCGAAATCCATGCCCCGTGGCCACATCGTTACGCCCCATTCGCCGCAGCACCATCAAGAGCACCATCCCGCTGAGCGGCTTCGTCCCAGACCGACCAGGAAAGACGTAGCGTGACCCCTCCGCCAGGGACTGGGCCTCTATCAGGATCTCCACGCAGCGCGACGACAACGGGACTCGGTGTTCGACACCGGCCTTCATGCGCTCACCCGGAATGGTCCACGTCTGCGTCGAGAGATCGACCTCGCTCCAGGTGGCGAGCAGGGTCTCGGACGTGCGCGTCGCTGACAGCACGGTCAACTCGAAGGCGAGCTTCACCAGGACGCTCGCGTTGGACTCGCGCAAGGCGCGGAGGAACGCGGGCACCTCGGGATACGGCAGGGCCGCATGGTGCGCCTTGGTGGCGCGGTGCTTGGGCAACACCTTGGTGAGGCCCTCTGTTGGGTTATCACCGGCACAGTAGCCCTGCGCCTTGCACCAGTCGAAGATGACGCGGAGACGCTGGAGGACGCGGCGGGAAGTCTCGGGCCGTTCGAGCCAGTGCGGGTTCAGGACAGCCAGAATATCGGCGCTCGCAATAGCGTCCACCCGCTTGGTGCCGAACATCGTGATGGCACCAGCGAGCGAGGCCAACCACTGTTTTTTGTGCTTCTCGTTGCGGAACCCAGCCGCGTGGCCGGCATGGACCTGACGTGCGGCCTGCGCGAAGGTGGGCACGGGCCGCTGCTCCTGTCGGCGCTCGGCGAGGGGGTCGCCGCCCGTGCGAGCGATCCGACGCAGCCGTCGAGCTTCCTCGCGGGCGTCGGCCAGTGACACGAGGGTGACGCTGCCGAGCCCGAGGTCACACCGCTTCCCCTTGACGACGGTTCGCAGCACCCAGCTCTTGGCTCCGCCGGGGGTCACGAATAGGTAGAGGCCACCGCCGTCGGCGACCCGTCTGGCGCGGTCTCCGGCCCTCGCGGTCTGCACAGCCCGTGCGGTGAGGGCTTTCTGTGGGTGCCGTCTACGTTCTTATTCCCCCATTACTTCCCACATTATTATCGGGCTCATGTGGGAAGTCAACGGAACGCACTGGCCGCAAGATAGCTAAAATGTGCCTATAATACGTGTTTTTATGGAAGTAGTTGGATTTACCTGGAACAATAAATGGCGGAGGGACAGGGATTCGAACCCTGGAGACGCTTTCACGTCTAACGGTTTTCAAGACCGCCGCCTTCAACCGCTCGGCCATCCCTCCTCTGGCGACGTTTTGCATATCAGCGGCCCAGGGGTCGCTAGGCGCGTCTACTGCTGTCGGATGACCTCCAGGCCGTTCATGTAGGGGCGGAGGGCGTCGGGGATACGGACCGAGCCGTCTGCTTGCTGATAGTTTTCGAGGACGGCGATCAGGGTGCGACCGACCGCGAGCCCGGAGCCGTTCAGGGTGTGGACGTGCTCCGCTTTACCGGTGCCATCGGGGCGGTACTTGATGTTCGCTCGTCTCGCCTGGAACGCCTCGGTATTGCTGCAGGAGGAAATCTCCCGGTACTGACCTTGGCCCGGAAGCCACACCTCAATATCGTAGGTCTTGGCGGCGGCAAAACCCATGTCGCGAGTGCAGAGAACCACCGTCCGGTAGGCAAGGCCCAGGCGCTGCAGCACGAGTTCCGCGTGACCGGTCAACGTCTCAAGCAACGCATACGATTGGTCGGGTCGGCTGTAGGCCACCATCTCGACCTTGTCGAACTGATGCTGCCGGATAAGACCGCGGACGTCCGCGCCGTAGGAACCGGCCTCACTCCTGAAACAGGGCGTGTAGGCGGCGTAGCGCAGGGGCAGCACGCGACCGTCGAGGATCTCGCCACGATGCAGATTCGCGAGCGGAACCTCTGCGGTCGGGATGAGATACAAGTCCCAGTCACCGGCAATTTTGAAGAGGTCTTCCTCAAATTTCGGCAGCTGTCCGGTGCCAGTCAGAGAGTCGGTGTTGGCAAGAAAGGGCGGTTCGACCTCGAGGTAGCCGTGCTCAGTGGTGTGCAGGTCGAGCATGAAGTTGATGAGCGCGCGCGACAGTTTCGCCCCGGCGCCCTTGAGCACGGAGAAGCGCGCGCCGGCCAGTTTGACCCCAACCGGTACGGACTCGTGCGCCAGATTGGGCAACTTGAGAAGCAACGCCTGGCGCGTTTGCTCGACGCGGAGGAGCCGGGCTTCAGCAGTCGCGATGGTGGCTCCGTGCTCTTCGCCCGCGGCCATCAAAGCGTCGGTCGGCTCACCGTCGCGTTTGGCTTTCCCGATCTGCGCGCCCAGCGCCTTCTTGGCGTGACGTGCGGCCTCCAGGACCGGAAGAATCTCGCGACGCTCGCCATCGAGATCACGGAGCTCCGCCACGTGGTCGCCAAGGCCGTCACCTCGTTGGGCGAGGCGCGTCGCGACTTCCGTGGCCTCGTCACGAAACAACGCGGGGTCGAGCATGGCCTACATTGTACCTGGGGTTGATTCGGCCGCCGCGCGCGGCGGCGCACGAACGACCGGCCGGCGCCGGCCGGTGCTCTCGAACGCAGCTCTGGTCAGTCGCGGGACGTCGAGCCGGCC
>CAUZAY010000443.1:0-2946 GCA_963577695.1 Vicinamibacteria bacterium
ACTGGCCATTGGCCTTCGACGCCGCACCCTTGACATCCCCGTGTACGGGGTGGCGGTGTGCGACGACGCTGCGTATTTTGCGGGCATCGTAGACCGCATCAGTGCCGAAGTGACAGACCGCTGGCCGGGCCTCCCGAGGGTGCGGGCGGGCGAAGTGACGGTGATCGAAGGGTACAAGGGCCGGGGCTACGCCCTGTCGACGCCCGAGGAGATATCCGACATCGAGTCGGTGGCCCGAAGCAGCGGGTTGATTCTCGACCCCGTCTACACCGGCAAGGCGTTCCGCCCCCTGCTTCACGAGCCAGACCGGTTTGGTCCGCGCCCGCTCTTCATCCACACCGGCGGCATCTTCGGTCTGCTCGCCTGAACCGACCGTTCCGGCGCGTCGGTGCCCTCGGGCGGCGGGAGCCCGGCTGGACGCCCCGCCCCAAATCCATCCAACCGTCTCCCGAACGGCGAGGCTGAGCGGCGGCATTGCCGGTACTACAACGCATCCAGAAAGGCGGCGAACTGGTCGTTGAACAGCGCTCCAGGGCGTCTCGCTCTCAGGCGAGTGATGACCTCGGATCCGGGCATGCCGAGCTTGTGAAGGGTCAGTCCCGCCACCAGCGCCGACCGGTTCAACCCCATGCCGCAGTGTGACAGGACACGATGATCGTGGCTGATAAGCGAGGCGCACATCGACGCCACGCCATGCAGTTTGTTCAGGTTCGGAAGCTGCTCGTCGAAGATCGGGAAATAGACGTAGAGGCATTCGTTCGGCGCGGTCGGCACCCCCACGTCCAGGCCGCCCTCCAGGTCGATCACGGTGTCGATGCCACGTTGCGTCACCACGGTCCAGTCGTGAATCACCGGCGAAATGAACAGGTGTCCGGCATCGTCGACTTGCACCGGGCTCAGGTCCACCACGTCTCCGAAGCCCAACTCCGAGCCGTCCATCGTCCACCCCCGAACCTTCCAACACCGATCCACGCCTCAGCCAAAGCTGGTCGCGAGCGCTCGACTCGGACCATACTATGCGCTCATCGAGACACGAGAAACCGTCATGACCATCCCGACTCACGACTCACGCTACACCCGCCGCGAAGCGTTGGGGCTCCTCGGCGCCGCCGCCGGCGCCGGTGCGGTCGTTGCCGGTACCGGGGTGCTCCCTCTCCAGGCGCAGCAGCGTTTCACCAGCGTCGAACCGCCGAGCTTCCCGGTCGGCGCCATCATACGAACGCTGCAGGGCGACCTGGACCCGAGTGAACTGGCCAACGGCGCCACCCTCTTCCACGAGCACATCGGCCGGGGCGACGTCGACCTGGCCGTCAACGAACTGCGCGAGTGCGCGTTCAACGGGCTCGGCTGCATCGTCGACGCCGCGACCGGTCGCCGCACCGCGGATCAGGTGCGCAACCTGAACGCCATCGCGAACCAGAGCGACGTGCGAATCGTGATGGCCGGCGGATACTTCGAAGACATCGGCTTCGCGATTTACCCGGTGCGGGTGGCCGAGATGTCAGAGGACCAACTGGTCGAAGAGCTGGTCAGCGACGCCGCGTCGCAGGGGTGGGGCGCCTTCGGCGAGATCGCATCCTCTCTCGAGATGCGTCCGGATGAACGTAAGGTGCACCGCGCCGTGGCCCGCGCCCACCTGCGCACCGGTCTCCCGATTTTCACGCACACGCCGCATGAGAGTTGTCCGAGTTGCGCCATGGACCAGATGGACACCATCGAAGGGCAAGGCGTCGACTTCTCGCATGTCGTCATCGGGCACATGGCCACCATCAAACCGGAGCACGACCCGCTCGGCACCCACAAGGAAGTGGCGCGGCGTGGCGCATTCATCGGGCTCGACACGCTGGGACACGAAATGGGTCGGTCGGACATTCCCGCTCACGACAAGGTGCGGATGGTCCAGGACCTGCTCGAGGCTGGCCTCGAAGATCACATTCTGCTCTCGTCCGATCAGGGGAACGAACGCCAGTTCAACCGGTACTACGGCCACGGATGGGCATCGGTCTTAATGCAGTTCGTCCCCAAACTGCGATTCGCCGGTGTCCCGGAAGAGGCGATCCGCAAGATTCTGGTCGACAACCCCCGACGATTCCTCGCTTTCGTCCCGCAGGGTTGAGGACGACGACCACCGCACCTCCCGAGTCTCCCATTCCGTGCGGGACACATCAGAAACAATCCGGCCGCCCTTGCCGCCCTCTACATCGACCGGCATTATCGTGACCGCCCTGGTGGCGGCCCTGACCATCTCCGCCGGTCGCGCCTGGGCTCAGCCTCCCCGGGCGGCAGGTGCCGCGCCCTCGCTCGTCGTCGTCACGTTCGCCAACGTCGGCGGCGCTCCTGAAGACGACTGGATCGGCGAAGGCATTGCGGAAAGCCTGGCGACAGCGTTGGGCAATGGGGTGCGGGTAGAGTCGGTTCAACTCGGCGAACAGCGCGGCGCGGCGCGGATCGCCCAGGGCACGCATGAGCGGATCGGCTCCAGACTCCGGATCACGGCGCTGGTGACCGAGACGGACTCGGGCCGGGTCCTGGGCTCAGCCCTTGTCGACGGCGATCTCAGTCAGCTTTTCGCGCTACAGGACGAACTGGCCGCGCGGCTGGCCGGGCAACTGACCGCGGGTCCTGACGTCGGACCGGCCTCGACGACCCAGGAACGCCAGGCTTCGACATTGTCCCCGCGGACCGGCGGCGGTGCCCAATCAGATGTGGCGACGCGGCCATCTGACGGGGAACCGGGCGTCGCCGGCTTTGCCCTATCCCCGCTCGGAATCATCGACGGACCGCCCCCCCCGGAGTTGCCGGCCATGGTGGCGCGCAACGCCCGGGGCGAGGCCACGATGCGAGCGACACGCATCCGGGAGCCGATTGCGCTGGACGGACGACTCGATGAAGGCGTCTACCGTTCCGTCGCCGCCGTCAGTGGCTTCATTCAGCAGGAGCCGGACG
>CAUZAY010000444.1:0-2942 GCA_963577695.1 Vicinamibacteria bacterium
TTCCGCCGCGCCATCAACAGCGTGACGAGGACGATAGCTGATACGAGGTCCCCCTCAACCCTGCGCCCGGCTTCCTCCAAGCGCCCCGGCCGCTGTTCAGTACCCCTCTTGCGTTCGACCGTCCGGGCGTCTACTGTGTTGATGCTGGACGTCAAGCACGACGCGTGGCGACCGGTACCCAGGGGAGACAACAGATGCTCAAGACATGCTTCGTGGCGTTCTTCGCGGTCGTGCTCACCCTCGCGCCCCAGCCCGTCATGGCGCAGACTGGCGGCGCCATGCCGATGCGAACACCGGATGGCCAGCCGGATGTCTCCGGCATCTTCACCTTCCGCACCCTGACGCCGCTCGAACGGCCGACCCAGTTCGAGGGACGAGATAGCCTGTCAGTAGAGGAGGCCGCAGCGTTCGAGGCGTCGGAGCGAACCCGTCAGAACCGTGACCTGTTCGACCCGGTGTCGGGTGCGCCAAACGCCGGATACCAGCCCCGGTCCGAGGGCGGCGTGCTGTCGTACAACGAATTCTGGTACGAACGCGGCATCGAGCTGACCTCTGACAAACGGACGTCGTTGATCATCGACCCCCCGGACGGACGGCGCCCGCCGCGGACGGAAGCGGCCCAAGTGGCCGCGCGGGAACGACGCGCGCATACGGAAATACACCGTTACGATTCGTATGAGGACCGGACCATGACCGACCGCTGCCTCGGGACTTCCGTCGCAGGTCCACCGTTGCGGGCCGGGGCCTACAACAACAACTTGATGATCTTCCAGACGGCCGATCACGTGGTCATTCAGAACGAGATGGCGTCGCAGGCGCGAGTCATCCCGCTCGCGGACACGGCGACGCCCTCGTTCGTACAGCTCAAGGGTGTGTCACGCGGGCACTGGGAGGGAGAAACGCTGGTCATCGAGACGACAAATTTCCGCAGCGACAGCGCCTTGACGGGACCGAACATGCACTTGATTGAGCGCCTGACCCGACTCGATCCAGACACGGTCGCCTACGAGTACACCGTCACGGACCCCACCGTGTACACCGCGCCCTACACGGCCATGTTGCCGTTGCGGCGCACGAATGGTCCGATCTTCGAGTACGCCTGTCACGAGGGGAACATCGGACTCTCGGGAATTCTTGCCGGGGCACGAGAGCTAGAACGACAAGGTCGCGAGCTACGTCGCTAGTCCGGCGGTCAATTCCCGTCCGGGTCGACGACTGACGACAGGACGTCACCCGACTACAGCTCGTTGAACGGCGGAGTGACGACGGGGACCTCACCATGGGCCGGGCGCCCAAGCTGGGGCGTCGATGTCTCGACGGGGCGGCCCCGTCGACCGGCCCAATCACGTAGATCGGACCGGCCACGACGATCGTCGAAACGAGCCCGGTAACCCGCCGGGCCGTCTCGTTGGCGGCGACGAACACCATCGCCACGGCGCCGGCGATCGCGAACGCGGCCAGGACCAACCGGCACGTCGCCAACCACAGACTGGTCCGGTTCCGAACGCGTGTTGGTTGCTCTCCGGGGTCGGTGTTCACACGTCCTCCTCGACGGGCGTCTCACAGAAAACAGATCGCAAGCCGCATGCCGAGTCAGGTGACAGCACAGCACTCCACGAATCGGGGCTTCGGAAGGCAGCCAACCACTGACGAGGCCTGTTAGCCTGGTCCGTCCGGACACGCGGCCGTGTGCGCGACGACACTCGACCGGCGGTCCGGTAATGGGCACCGCGGTAGAGCCGGCTCGTCGACAGATGGCCGACCGTCCTGATACGAGCTTCTCCGAGGACCCGGCGCGATGATCCAGACGATCAACGGCGACCCGGCGCGTCCTCTTGGACTGGCCGCCTACCCCAAGCAGCCGACGCGATGCGTCGGGGTCGCGTTCGACGCGGGGGTCAATTATTTCTTCTTCTATGGGCCGTCCGGCACGAGCGTCATCGACGGAGTGGCGCGGCTGGTGGACCGACATCGCGGCGACCTGCTCATTGGCTGCGGCAGCGGATCACGGCGACCCGAGGGTCTCGAGCGGATCCGCCGCCGCTTCGAGCGCGCCGTGGGCACCGATGTCATCGACGTCTTCTTTGCCGAGTATCTCAATCCCGGGGACGACCCGGCGTCGGTCTTCGGAGAGCGCGGGGTCATCGCCACGCTGGCCCGCTGGCGCGACGCGGGACGCATCCGCTACGTGGGCGCGACCACACACGACGTCTCCGTCGCCACGCGCTGCGTCGCGGACAGGCGGATAGACGTCCTGATGCTCCGCTACAACATGGCCCATCGGCGGCTGGCCTCTGCCGTCTTCCCGCACGCGTGTGAGGCGCGTCAGACAGTCGTAGCCTTCACCGCCACCCGTTGGAAGACGCTCCTTGAGGGTCACCCGGAGTGGGCGCTGGCGCCGCCCACGGCGTTGGAGTGCTATCGCTACTGTCTCGCCGATCCAGCGGTAGACGTCGTGTTGACCGGCGCGACGACCATTCCGCAGCTCCGCGCCAACCTCCCCGCACTGGAAGCTCCGGCCCTTGGCGCGCGGGAGCGTCGCCACTGGGAGGCGTACGGAGATCTCGTGCACGGCACCGGCACAGGGAAGTTCGAGACCGCCTGGCCCTAGCAGGTCTCCGAGCGAGGCGCCGTAGAGCGCGGGCGGTGGGAGGGGGCATCTCGGTCCGGGAACCGTCGGAGACGAGCCGGCGTGCCGGTGCCGCCGCCGGTGAGGACCGTGCACGAGCGCGGAGTTTTAGCGCCGGGTCTGGAACCAGCTACGCGCTCACTTTCCCCTCGGTGTCGGGACCAGGCATCTGGTGACGTCTCCCCCGGCAGAGCCGGGGGCATCAAGAATGTGAGCCGCCAAAGACGGCTTGACGGCGCCGCAACGCGTCGCCTCGGGGCCCCCTGTTGGGGGCCTGACTACAGCATGCCCAGTTGATCGGTCCGTCGGTCCT
>CAUZAY010000445.1:0-2932 GCA_963577695.1 Vicinamibacteria bacterium
CAACTCGCCCTTGATGACCACCGACTTGCCAATGTGCACCTCGCGGTCCGCCGTCCGACCCGGGGCCCGCGCCGCGCCGCCGCCAGGCCCCTGGACATTCGTCGCGGGGGGAGGGGCTACCGGTTTGACCGCCTCTTCGCGCTTCCACATGCCTACGACTCCTCGCCACGGTCACTCGGCCTCGGTTCGCTCTTTGCGGCCTCGCACGGTTGACCCGCGCCCAGTATACGAGAGGCTCCAGAAGCTGTCCACTGAGGCGGGATCACGTGACAATTTGGGCCGGCGGCCGAGCGGCGACCCGCCCGATCCGGGCGAACTTCAGGCGCGGCGTGGCCCAGAGAAGCGCAGCTCAGGTCGCCCAGGACCACGCCGGCCACCCAACATCCGTGAGCTCCGGGTTAAAATCGAGAGGTGACACGGATCTACTTTGACCACAACGCCACCACCCCAGTCGCGGCGGAAGTGGCTGACGCCATGGGGGCGGCCCTGCGCACGGTGTTCGGCAACCCCTCGAGCGTGCATGGCCATGGGCAGCAGGCCAAGACGGCCCTGGATACGGCACGAGCCGCCGTCGCGCACCTGGTCGGCGGTGAACCAACCGAGGTGGTGTTCACCTCGGGTGGTTCAGAATCGGACAATCTCGCGATCCGAGGGGTCGCCGAGTCGCTGGTGTCGTCTCGACGGCGGCATCTGGTCGCCAGTGCCATCGAACACGAGGCGGTGCTCCACACGTTGAAGGCGCTCTCCAAGCACGGCTGGACGACGACCTTGGTGGGGGTCGACGAGAGTGGCGTCGTGCCGACAGACCGGCTGGCGGAGGCCGTCACGGAGGACACCGCGCTCGTCTCCATCATGCACGCGAACAACGAGATCGGCACCATCCAGCCGCTGGTCGAGCTGGCGGCAGTGGCGCACGATCGCGGGGCGCTGTTTCACACCGACGCGGTGCAGTCGGTTGGCAAGATCCCGGTGGATGTGACGGCCCTCGGTGTCGACCTGCTCTCGTTGTCGGGGCACAAGCTCAACGGCCCTAAAGGGGTGGGAGCCCTGTGGGTGCGACGCGGGGCCCGACTTCGTGCGCAAATGACGGGTGGCAAACAGGAACGCGGCCGGCGCGCGGGCACGGAGAACGTGCCGGCCATCGTAGGGCTGGGCGTCGCAGCCGACCTGGCGATGGCGAAACTGGCCACCCCCGACCCGCACCTCGCCGCACTGCGCGACCGGCTCGAGACAGGCATCCTGTCGAATGTGTCTGGTTCCCAGCGAAACGGAGACCCGCGGCGGCGTGTCGGCAACACCAGCAACATCAGTTTCGACGGAGTAGAGGCGGAGTCGCTGCTCATCGCGCTCGACCTCGACGGGGTCGCCGTGTCGACCGGCTCGGCGTGCTCCTCCGGCACGCTCGAACCCTCGCATGTCTTGCGGGCGATGGGCTTCTCGCCCCACCGGACGCAGAACTCCATCCGATTCAGCCTCGGTCAGGGGAATACGGAAGCGGAGGTGGACCGCGTCCTTGGCCTGCTGCCCGGGATCGTCGCGCGGCTCAGGACCGTGTCCGGCCGGCGACCGCGCGCCGCGGTCGCCGGCCATTCGTGAGAACCCGATGCGTGTCGTAGTCGCCATGTCGGGCGGAGTCGATTCATCGGTTGCCGCCGCGCAGCTGGTCGAGTCGGGGCACGACGTCATCGGCCTCTCCATGCAGCTCGCGGCGCAGCGGACCGACGGTCGATCGTTTGGCGGGTGCTGTTCGATCGACGACCTGCACGACGCGCGACGCACGGCGGCCAGCCTCGGTATTCCCCACTACATGATGAATTTCGAGCGGCAGTTCGACGAAGCCGTCGTGACCCCGTTCGTGCGGGACTACGCGGCCGGACGCACGCCGATCCCCTGCGTCCAGTGCAACGGCGACCTGAAGTTCACGCACTTGCTCGAGCGGGCCACCGCGCTCGGCGCGGACCGGGTGGCCACGGGACACTACGCACGGCTGGCCCAGGAGCCGGCGTCTGGTCGCACCCGGTTGCGGCGCGGGCTTGACCCGGCAAAAGACCAGTCCTATTTCCTCTTTACGCTGACCCAGGCGCAACTGTCCCGCGCCCTGTTTCCGGTGGGTCACCTCCGGAAGGCTGAAGTGCGGGCCATCGCGAGGGCTCATCAGTTGGCGGTGGCCGACAAACCAGATAGCCAGGAGCTCTGTTTCGTGGCCGACGGTGATACGGCAGGTCTGGTGGCCGCGCGAGACCCGTCGGTGGTGCGGTCAGGCACGATCCGTGACCAGGCTGGCCAGCCCCTCGGTCAGCACGAGGGCGTGCATCGGTTCACGGTCGGGCAGCGCAAAGGGCTGGGCCTGTCGACCAGCCAGCCACTCTATGTCCTGCGGATCGATGCGGATGACAACAGTGTCACCGTCGGGCCCCGCGAGTCGCTCGACCGACGCGAGCTGACGGCCTGCCGGATGAACTGGATCGCCGGGGTGCCCCCGAGCGCGCCGTGTCAGGTCACCGCTCGCATCCGTCATCGCCATGCGGATGCGCCCGCCACGGTCAGCCCCCTGGCGAATGACCGCGCCGGGGTCATCTTCGAGGAACCCCAGCATGCGGTTGCCCCGGGCCAGGCCGTGGTTCTCTACGACGGCGACACGGTGCTCGGTGGCGGCTGGATCGAACGGTTTCCTGCCGAGCCGTCCGCCTGACGGCGTTGCTTCCTCGGTCACATGCCACCTGCATGCTCCCTCGTCGCGCCTTGTCACCCGAACGGCTCGGCAGGAAACCGCTCTTTGTGGTTTGTCAGCAGCGACCTGGTGCCTAGTGCGCCGATCCCTACGCCTACGATTCCAGATAGCGCTCCGCGTCGATCGCGGCCATGCATCCGGTGCCGGCGGCCGTGATCGCCTGACGGTACACGTGGTCCTGGACGTCGCCACAGGCGAACA
>CAUZAY010000446.1:0-2845 GCA_963577695.1 Vicinamibacteria bacterium
ATGGATGATGGTCTCGGTGTCGCTGTCCGATCGAAACCGATGACCTCGGGCCTCGAGCTCAACGCGGAGCTCACGAAAGTTATAGATCTCGCCGTTGAACACCAGGCGAATCGCGCCGTCTTCGTTCGCCATCGGCTGCGCGGCCCGATCGGACAGATCGATCACGGCCAGCCGTCGACTGCCCAGCCCGATGCCACCGTCGGTCCAGACCCCCTGGGCGTCCGGTCCTCGGTGCTCCAGCGCCGCCGTCATGCGGTGCACCAATCCAGGCTCTACCCTGGCGCCGAGACCGTCGACTAACTTGCCGGCGATGCCGCACATGTATCGTGGTCCATTCGTCGCGCCAGGCTGGCGTCGATCAGCGACGACATCAGTTCTAGACGTGCCGCCCAGCTGTTTTCGTGGGCAACCGCCACCCGCCGTTCAACCGCAGCCGAATCCGGGTGAGACAGTTCTGCGTCGACGGCCGACTCGAACGCGGCCGCGTCGGCAGCCACCCGAATCACCGGACCGTGGGTGCGGTTGAAGCGTTCGATCTCCGACAGCGGTGTCGCCACCACGCCGAGGCCCATGGCGAGATACTCGTTGAGCTTGGCCGGATAGACATGCCCAGTGTAGTCAGTCAGCCGATACGGGACGGTCGCCACGTCGAATCCCCGCAGATACCGTGGCACCTGGTCGGGTCCCCGTGTGCCGAGGGCATGCACGTTGGGCAGTCGGGTCAACGCCGACGCGTCCGTCTGCAACGGTCCGACGAGCACCAGACTCCAGTCGGGGCGCCGCACCGCCAGGGCCGCCAGGAGCTGTTGGTCCACCCACTGATGGAGTCCGCCGAGATAGCCAACCACCGGACGCGGGATGGCCGCGAGATCCGCCGGCAGCGGCTCGTCCACCAGGCGCGCACGCTCGAAGCGCGCAACGTCGACACCGGAGGGCACCAGATGGGCGTGCGTGTTCAAGGCCGCGGCGCGCTCGAGCAGTGGCTGCGACGTCGTAAACACCAGGTCTGCTTCGGCGAAGCACTGCGACTCCGTGTCGCTCAGACGCGCCGCCGACGGCGAGCTGGCCGACAAATGGTCCACGCAGTGAAAGATGGAAAGCGCGGGGTTCAAGGACCGGGCGATGGATCGGCTCAGCGGCGTGGGCAAGAAATTCCAGACGATTGGACGGGCCGAGCCCCAGTCGGCCGTGCGACGCAGGATGGCGCGTCGTAAGATCGGGCGGTTGAGCGCCTGCGCGGCCTTCGAGTATGGCAATGGCACCACGACGGGTGAATAGACCCTGACGTTCGCCGGGCGCCGATTCCCGGCCCGGGCATGAGGGCCACGGCCCGGCGGCCCAACCGTTGTCAGCCTCCTCCACAGGCGTGGCAGGTCGCGCAGGCCGGGGACTCGGACGCCGGTTGACTCGACGAACAGGACTCGATTCCCGTTGTCGGCAAGCGACGACATGATCTGCTGGTGGCCCTGCCACAAGAAGTCCCAATCGATCGACGAGAGACACACGATGTTGCGGTCACGCAGCATCGTCGTCAGGACCTCCCACCCTGTCCCTAGCCCGCACTATTCATGAACCCACGCCTGCAACGACGAATCTTCGGCAACTCGAGCCTGCGCCGTTTCGCTTCGCGCGTTCATGAATAATGCGGGCTAGCCGGCGTGGAGTCCGAGATACAGCTCCTGTGTGCGCCGCACCATCCGACCGGCTGAAAATCGCTCGCGCGCAACCACACTGGCCTGGGAGGCGATCCGATCCGCCAGCGTCCGATCGGCCAACAACTCCAGCATGGCGTTTGCCAACGCCTCGGGGTCGCGTGGGGGCACCACGCGCGCGGTCACCCCGTCGTCAACCACTTCGGGGATACCGCCGACCCCGGTCGTCACCACGGGACGACCGAGCGCCATCGCCTCGACGAGTGTGATCGGTAGCCCTTCCGAGAGGGAGGGCACCACGACCAGGTCGCTGGCTCGCATCAGTTCGAGCGCGTCCGGGATCTCGCCGGGAAACGTCACCCGTGCGCTCACTCCGAGACGGTCGGACAACGCCTGCATGGCGGCTCGGCTCTCTCCCTCGCCAGCCAGCACGAACCTGGCGTCTGGATGATCCGCCAGCACCGCCGGCACGGCGCGAATCAGAAACTCGTGCCCCTTGATCGGGAAAAAATTAGCAACGACCGAGATACGAGGACAGCCCTCTCCCCACCGACCGACGGAGCCGGCACGGCCCGCATATCGGGCCATGCGGTCGTCATCATCCACATCCACGCCGTTCTCGATCACGCACAGACGCGTATGCGGCACCCGAACTCCGGGACGGGTCAGCAGGTCGTCCGCCACGTACTGCGATGGTGCGATGACACGGTCGCAGCCGCGATAGATAGCCCGAAACACGCGCGACAGGCCCTGGCGTCTCGCGCGTTTCACCCCGGAGACGCCGATCGGCAGGAAATAGGCACCCGCGACGCTACTCACTACGCGACGGATACCGGCGAGCCGGGCGGCCAGCCCGCCAAGCACATCGGCCGTCCAGAGATGGGTGTGCACGAGATCGCACCGCGACTCCCGCATGAGCGCGGCGAGCCTGGTGATGGTGCGCGGTCGGCGCAGGTCAACGAGATCCAGGTGCCAGACCTGGGCGGCGTGGCGACGGTAGGTCTCGGCCATCGAGCCGCGCCCGTGGCACGCTACGACGATCTCGAACCGTTCCGGGTCGAGCCCTTGCAGGAGCGTCGCAAAGACCTGTTCGGCGCCGCCGGCCCCGGAAGCGGCGATGACGCTGAAAAGTCGGATGCGCTCCACAAGTTCGAACGGTGCCGTGTTTCCGGTCCAGCTCCTGCTACGCCTTC
>CAUZAY010000447.1:0-2839 GCA_963577695.1 Vicinamibacteria bacterium
GTCAGTTTTGGACGCCGATCACCCCCCACAGGGGGTCAATATTCCACGCCGATTAACACTTGAGAACGGCGGAGCAAGAATGGACCACAGAGCGGCGGGGTAACGCCGCCGAAGGGCGGCGGAAAACCAGACCGCTCGCGTGGTCCACGAGCATCCCGACGGTGTTTTGTGGAACACAGGAGGGATGTATCGAGTGGAGCTCTATGCGGAGGTGCGGCGTAGCGTCTATGTGGAGGGGTTGAGCGAGCGCGCGGCGGCGCGGCGCTTCGGGCTGGCCCGCGAGACGGTGCGCAAGATGCTGCGCTACAGCGTGCCGCCGGGGTACCGGCGCGCGCACCCGGCCCGGTGTCCGAAGCTGGACGGCTTTACTGGGGTGATTGCTCAGATCCTCGGCGACGATCAGTAGCGCCCGAAGAAACAACGCCACACGGCCAAGCGCATCTGGGAACGGTTGCGGGCGGAGCACGCCTTCACGGGCGGCTACACGATCGTCAAAGACTACGTCCGCGCCCAGACGCTGGGCGGGCAGGAGATGTTCGTGCCGTTGGCGCATCCGCCAGGCGACGCCCAGGCCGATTTCGGCGAAGCGCTGGTGGTGATCGCGGGCGTCGAGTGCAAGGCGCACTACCTGGTCGTCGATCTCCCGCACAACGACGACGGGTTCGTGAAGGCGTTTCCGGCCGAGACGACGGAGGCGTTTTGCGACGGCCACAACGCCGCATTCAGCTATTTCGGCGGCGTGCCGCGGGGCCTCGTCTACGACAACACCAAGCTGGCGGTGGCGCGGATCCTCGGGGACGGCACGCGCCAGCGGACGCGGGTGTTCAGCGAGCTCCAGTCGCACTACTTGTTCGACGCCCGCTTCGGGCGGCCGGGCAAGGGCAACGATAAAGGCAAGGTGGAAGGGCTGGTCGGCTACGCCCGCCGCAATTTCTTCGTGCCGGTCCCCCGGTTCCCCAGTTGGGCGGCGTTGAACGCCGACGTCGAACGCCAGTGCCGCGTGCGGCGCGGGCATCGGTTGCGCCGGCACACCGAGACGATCGGGGAGCGCTTCGCGCGCGACCGCGCCGCGTTGCTGCCGTTACCGCCGGTCCCGTATGACGCCTGCGACCGACGCGCGACGCGGGTCACGTCATTGTCGCTGGTGCGCTACCGCTTCAACGACTACTCAGTGCCGACTGCGTACGGTCACCGCGAGGTGGTGGTGAAAGCCTACGTGGACGACATCGTGATCGTGTGCGGCAGTGACGAGATCGCCCGCCATCGGCGCAGCTACGAGCGTGAAGCGTTGATCTTCGATCCGCTGCACTACTTGGCCTTACTGGAGCGCAAGACCGGCGCGTTCGATCAGGCGGCGCCCCTCGCCGGGTGGGCGCTGCCGGCGGCGTTTCCCGGACTGCGGCGGCGGTTGGAGGCGCGGCTGGGCAAGGCGGGGACGCGCGAGTACGTGCAGGTGTTGCGACTGCTGGAGGACTTTCGACTCGACCACGTCAGCGGCGCCGTCGGCGACGCGCTCGCCCTCGGCGCGATCGGCTTCGACGCCGTCAAGCATCTCGTGCTGTGCCGCCTCGACCACCGGCCGCCCCGGCTCGATCTGGCGCAGTATCCACATCTGCCGGCCGCCCGCGTGGCGATGACCGCGGCGACGGATTACCTGGCGCTGCTGGGAGCGGGCGCCGAGTGATGGCCAAACCGACCGTGCTGCTCGCCGCGCAGCTCAAGGCCCTGCGACTGCCGACCTTTTTGCGCGAGTATGACAAAGTGGCGCGGCAGTGCGCACAAGAAGGGCTGGACTGTCCGCGCTATCTGTTACGACTCTGCGAGCTGGAGCTGCTCGATCGCGAGCAGCGCGCCACCGAGCGGCGCATCAAGGCCGCCAAGTTCCCAGTCTTGAAGAGTCTCGAGACCTTTGAGTTCCGCGCGATCCCGTCGGTGAACAAGCGCCTCGTGCTGGAGCTGGCCCGGTCGGAGTATCTCGACCGCCGGGAGAATGTGTTGGCGCTGGGCAATTCCGGTACGGGCAAGACGCATCTGGCGTTGGCGTTGGGGCTGGCGGCCTGCCAGCAAGGCGCTCGGGTGCGCTTCACCCCCCCCGCCGCGCTGGTCAACGAACTGCTCGAGGCCAGGGATGACAAGCACCTGCTGCGCGTCCAGAAGCAGCTCGCCAAGCAGGATCTGTTGATCGTCGACGAGCTCGGCTACGTGCCGTTGTCGAAGACCGGCGCCGAGCTGTTGTTCGAGGTCTTCTCGCAGCGCTACGAGCAGGCGTCGACGCTGGTGACCTCAAATCTGCCGTTCAACGAATGGACGGAGATCTTCGACTCTGACCGGCTGACCGGCGCCCTGCTCGACCGGCTGACCCATCACGTCCACATCCTGGAGCTGAACGGCGAGAGCTATCGGCTCGCCCACAGCAAGAAAGCCCGGCACCCCGCACCCGCTCCGGCGTCCTGAAGACTCCCCACGCGACGCCGCCGGCTGGGCGGACGGGCCGCCGCTCCGTCTGCTGGGTGGTCTAGTTTTCCTCCGCCACCGTGGTCTACTTTTGCTCCGCCCTTGACATTCATGCCCTAGCGAGTCGGTGTCTGGCTGTGCAACAACGCCCCACCATGCCGGTGTCGGCAAGGCAGAGGGCGTCATGAGCGGTCGTCATGGGATACTTGGCGTCGCCGCACGCGCATGCGGCGCTCGTGCTGGGAGGCAGGCATGCAGAGAATGATCGAGTGGTTCGCGCGTAATCCTGTCGCCGCCAACCTGACGATGGCCTTCATCCTGGTGAGCGGCATCGCCGGAGCGCTCGGCGTCAATGAAGAGACGTTCCCGGAGATCGAGCTCGATC
>CAUZAY010000448.1:0-2838 GCA_963577695.1 Vicinamibacteria bacterium
AACGTGAGAATCTACGCACACCGCGCAGGGCGGTGAACCGGCAGGAAGTCTCTCTTACGAAACAGGCGCATTGGTCCGGATTGATTTGACGACGTACACTCGGTTGGTCAGTGGGAGGGCGATACGCTGGTGGTCGAAACCACCAACTTCACTGACAAGACCCGTTTCCGTGGCTCGGGGGAGAGTCTGAAGGTCACCGAGCGCTTCACCCTCGCCGAAGACGGGACGATTCTCTATCGATTCACGGTCGAGGACCCATCGACGTGGGAGCGCCCGTGGACGGGAGAGTATCCGTGGAACCCGAGCCAAGACGAGATCTTCGAGTACGCCTGCCACGAGGGCAACTATGCGCTGGACACCGTGCTTCGCGGCGCTCGACGCGCCGATCGGGAGGCGCGCGAGAACGGTCGCTGAATCGACGCCCGATCTCGCACCGTGACAACGGTCTCGACCCGGCGGCGCTCGCCTGCCTCATCGAGCCTTACCTCCGTGCGCGAAAAGCAGGCATGACCACAGCCCCGAGGACCGGCGCATCGCCTCGCGAGACGACCGGATGCCATCGGCGGCGGTCGGCGCGGTGTCTGCGTCTCTCGCTCCTGCTCGTGCTCTTCCTGACGACCGGCGTCGGGCAGGAACAGGCCTTCACGCAGAGCGACTTCTGGTTCACGGACGAGTTGCAGCCGTACCGGGCGCTGGTCGATGCCCATCGCGCAAGGCGCACCCAGGAGGCCATCCAGGGTGTCCTCGCCTTCGATCCAGAGGTCATCCACGCGCTGATCGACCGGGTCCGCGACCCCGACGCCAGGCCGACTGGCACCGATGCCAAACCGGCCCTCAACGAACTGCTGTTCAGGGCCGCGGCCATGCTCCAGCTCGATGTGGCCGACAGTCTGTGGTCGCGCGGGCTCGAGGAGGCAGCGTCCGACTGGATCGAAGTGGCCGTGCGCTGGGTCGAGCTCGGGGCGCGGGATCCAGAGCCCGAGCAGTCGTTCCGGCGCCGATGGTATCTGGCGGCCACGCTGCTGGCGTTCGAGCGCGGCGGGTGGAGCGACGGAGTGACGTTCAGCGAGGTGGCGCTCGAGCGCCTGCCGGACGATGTGCCACTCCTGACCGCCGCCGCCTGGCTCAATGAGGGCCTGGCGCTGGAACCGGTCATTCTGGACAACACGGGCACGTCCCAGCTCGCCCGGATTCAGCAGGCGAAGCGGTCGACCCTGCTCGCCGCGGCCCGCCGTGCCGGGGCCGCCCTCGCGGTCTCTCCCAGCGCGACCGAGGCGGCGTTGCGGCTCGCGCGAATCCGCATGCTGCTGGAGCAGGGAGACTCAGTGCGGGCGCTGTTGACCGGACTGGTAGACCGCGAGAATCTGGGGGTCGAGCATGCCTACGTCGCCCGTCTTCTGCTTGGCGACCTGCACCGGCACGCCGGCGAGCTCGATGCCGCCGAACAACGGTGGCGGGAGGCCGTGGACCTGATCCCGGACGGCCAGGCGGCCCGAATGGCGCTGGCGCGACTGCTCCACACACGCGGCGATGTGAGCGGCGCGGCGCGCACGCTCACGCCCACACTCGACCCTGCGGCCTCCAGCGCGGGACGTGTCCCGTACGGTGCGGCCGCTCCGCGGGGTCGGCTCATCGCGGGGCTTCCCGATCCCTGGGTGGACTATCAACTGGGGATCGGCGCGGGGCCGGGCCTCCGTGAGGAGCTTCGTCTGGAGGTTCGTCCATGACCGCGCATCTCCCACGTCGTCGTGACGCGTGGCGGCAGAGCGGGCTGCTCGGCCTCGTGGCGGTCGCCGGATTGAGCGTGACGCTACCGGCCCAGACGTTCAGGAGCGGGGTGGACGCGGTCATGGTCGACGTACTCGTGACCAGCGGCGGTCGCCCTGTCGACGGACTCTCCGCCGATGACTTCACCATAACGGACAACGGCGTGCGCCAGCGGATTGAGACCGTGCTGCTCGAAGACGCGCCGATCACGCTGCTGCTCGTCCTCGATATCAGCGGCAGTGTCGGCGGGTCTGGGCTCGACCGGCTCCGGGCTGCGGCTCTGGCCGCCGGTGACGCGCTGGGACCGGACGACCGGGTCGGGCTCGTGACCTTCTCGGACACGGTGCAACTGGCGGTCGAGCCGCCCGCCCCGCCCGAGCAACTGCCGCTGGCCGTGGGCCGCGTTCGCGCGGGTGGCGCGACCGCGTTGTACGACGCGACATTCGCCGCGCTGACCTTGCGGGCGCAGACCGGGCAGCGCACCGTGATGCTCGTCTTCAGCGACGGCAACGATAGCGTGAGCTGGCTCGATCCGCGCGATGTCCTGGACACCGCCCAGCGTAGCGATCTGGTCGTGTACGCCGTCACCCTCGACCGCGACCGACGAGTTACCCTCATGAACCGGCAACACCGGGCCCTGACCCGACAGTGGTTCCCGGTCGAGCCCGAACTCTTCCGTCGTGCGTATCTGTCGTGGCTGGCGGAAGACACCGGCGGCTCGATCTTTGCCGCCTACGACGTTGACCGACTGCCCGAGGCGTTCGCGCGGGTGGTCAGCGAGTTCCGCACGCGCTACGTACTGGCGTATTCGCCCACGGGTGTCGACGCCGGCGGCTGGCACGACCTCGACGTGCGGGTCAAGGGCCGCGGGCGTCGCGTGCAGGCGCGGCGCGGATACCGACGCTAGCGACGGTATCCGCGCCAGCACGATTGCTGTCGCTACTGGTCGTTGGTCTGCTGTAAGAAACGACTGGCTTCCTGATAGCCAGGCAACTGGTCGCGCCCACTCCAGTTCGACCGCAGTTTCTCGTATTGCTCCGTCGCGGTCACGCGGTCGCCGCTGGCGGCCGC
>CAUZAY010000449.1:0-2813 GCA_963577695.1 Vicinamibacteria bacterium
GATTAAACGGAGGACACTGGCGCAACGAAAACGCGAGAATCTATGCACACCGCGCAGGGCGGTCAACAGGCAAGAAGTCTCTCTTATGAAACAGGCTCACTGGTCCGAATTGATTTGACGACGTACACCGGCCTGGATGACGGAGGACGACCTCGACTACTACACCGCGGCGTTTCAGAAGGGAGGATTCCGCGGTCCGCTCAATCGCTATCGGGCTCAGGGCCTGGACTGGGAGCGCCTCCCACAGTTGTCACGCCTCCAGGTTCATCAACCGAGCTGCTTCATCGCCGGAACGCTCGACCCTGTCAGGACCTTTATTCCCGGCGCCGATCTGTATGCGGCCCCCGGCGCCAACTGTACGGATTTCCGTGGCTCCACCCTCATCGAGGGGAAAGGACACTGGATTCAGCAGGAGGCGCCGGGCGATGTGAATCGTGCGCTTCTGAGCTTCCTCACGACGCTGGGATGACAGGCGACCACCCACGTGGAGTGAGGGCGCACCATTACTCTCAATAACTTACAGGGATTGGTGTCGGCGGGTGCTGTTGACCTGGCGTGTTGCGGCTCGGGGGACCGGGCGTAGCTGTCTCGGCCAAGCCTCGTAGGCGGCCTCCGCCTACAAAGCGGCGACCCAACACCGGGTACCGCTGCCCGGCTTCGGTCCGCTCCCGGGCGAGTCGTAGACTCCATCGCACGCGGACGATCGTCACCGGAGACCCGCGCCAAGCTTGAGTTGCGGCGTCACTCCGGCAGAGCGAAGACGTAGAGCGCGTTCCCACCCTCCGGCTGGTAAATCTCCGGGCTGAGCTGTGCGGTGAGGCTCCGGAAGGGGCCTCCGAGCGAGGCCGGGACGGCGATGAATTGTCGGCCCGCCGCCTCGTAGGTGATGGGATATCCGTGCGCCGCGGCGCCGAGACGGGTCTCCCAGAGGACATCCCCCGTCCGGACGTCGAACGCCCGGTAGTAGCGGTCGGCATCGCCCGCGAAGACGAGGCCGCCAGCCGTCGTGAGCGCCGACGTCAGGAAGGCGGCGCGCTGCTCTCGGCTCCAGAGCTCCTCCATCGTTCGGACGTCGTAGGCGGCCAGCTTCCCCACGTTCCCGTTCGTATTTGGCATCTCGCGCAAGTCGTACCGGCCCGCCGTGCCGCCACCTCCCTCGACGAACTCGACCTCGCGGCCGGTCAGGTCCATACAGGCTTGGTGGAGGGGAATCACGAGCGCGCCGATACCCGGGTGATACGCCGACGCCTGCCAGTTGTGTCCACCGAGCAGACTGGGACACGCAGGCACGCGATCGCCAATGTCGAGGTCACGGATGTCCTGTCGATAGGAAACGCGGCCGGTGGTCCGGTCGATCGACTCAAAGACGTCCTGGTACACCGTCTCACGCAGGTCGATGAACGCGCCCGTCTGCCGGTCGAGCTTCCAGAGAATGCCGTCCTTCCCGATCGTGAACAGCCAGTGCTCGTCGTCGGCGTCGACGAGGACGCGCTCGTAGACGATGTCGAGGTCAAGCGTTTCGGCCGGCGTATGTTGGAAATACCACTCCATCTGCCCGGTCCGCGGATTCAACGCCAGCGTCGAATTCGTGTACAGCGCGTCCTGCCGCGTCGTCATCCCTCGGCTCGCGGCCACCCATGGCTTCGCCTGCGCCGTCCCGATATAGAAAAGATCGAGCGCCGCGTCGTAGCTGCCGGGGATCCACGTGTCGCCGCCGGCGCGGAGATACGTCGGCGTGTCACCCCACGACGCGTTATTCGGGTCGCCGGGCAAGGCAATCGTCGATGTGCGCCACAACTCCTCGCCGGAATCCGGGTCGTGCCCGGTGATGAAGCAGGTCTGGTCCTTGTAGCGCTCGCACCCGTTGATGCCGCTCACGACGACACCGTTGGCAATGACTGGTCCGCCGCGCTGGTTGAAGCCCTGCCTGTAGTCCGCTTTGACCGTGCGCCACACTTCAGCGCCGGTGCCCGCGTCAAGCGCCACGAGCGCCGCGTCGTGCGTGGCCAGGTAGACCTTGTCGCCGTAGAATGCCAGCGTGCGGGTTGCTCCCCCCTGTGGCACATCCTCTGGCAGCGGTGACCGGTACTCCCAGATGACGTCGCCGGTGGGGGCGTCGATCGCCTGCACCACGTTCCCCGGATGAGCCAGAAACATCACGCCGTCGTGCACCAGCGGCGTCGTCTGATTGTTCCCCTCTCGGATCGCCAGTACCCACGCAAGCTGTAGCTCGTGGACATTGTCGCGGGTCACCTGGTCCAACGGACTGTAGCCATGGCTGTTGCGCGTCCGTCGCCAGCTCAACCAGTCGCCCGGCGGCGGATCCTGCAGCATGGCGTCGGTGACCGGAGTCAGGCGCTGCTCCACCGCTCGGTTGACGAACCGTGACGACCGCCGGCGGGGCGCGTCTCCGGCGCGCGCCGCACGCCGCGCCTCGGCTACGTCCGATGCATCGCCAATCGTGACCGCCGAGTCAGCCATCAGCGGTGTGTTGCCCGGCCAGGCACCGTTCGCGTCCAGAATGTGCGCCACCAGGCTCAGGTAGACCTGATCGCTGAGCGAACCCCCGCCGCCCGGCGGCATTTCGGCCCGCACATACTCGAACAGCTCGTCAGTCGTCTGCCCGGCCCAGCCGTTCAGAAAGTCCACTCCGCGAAGCGGCGGCCCTTCCTGCCCGTCCAGCCCTGGCCCATGGCACTCTCCGCACTGTCGCGCATAGACCCTCCACCCAGCGGTGGCCTGCTCCACGGTGAAGCCCCCGTCCGCCGCCGGCTGCTGCGCCGCTGCGACGACGACACCCGGCGCCACATCCA
>CAUZAY010000450.1:0-2795 GCA_963577695.1 Vicinamibacteria bacterium
GGGTTTGGCCTGGGCGGTGCCGATGTAGAACAGATCGAGGTCCGGGTCGTAGCTACCGGGAATCCAGGTGTCGCCCCCACCGCGCAAATGCGGCGGCATGTCGCCCCAGGACCCGCTGTTCGGGTCACCCGGCATGGCGATAGTGGAGGTGCGCCATAGCTCCTCGCCGGTCGCTGGGTCATGCCCGGTAATGAAACAGCCGTCATCGGTGAACCGCTCGCAGCCATTGATGCCGCTGACCACCACGCCGTTGGCGATGACGGGGGCGCTGGTCTGGGTGAATCCCTGCGTGTAGTCAGCCTTGGCGGTGCGCCAGATCTGCTCGCCGGTGCGAGTATCCAGCGCCACAATCGCCGCGTCATAGGTCAACAGAAACACCTTGTCGTCGTAGAGCGCCAGGCCACGAGTGGCGCCGACGCCGGTCAGCGCGTCCGGTGGCACCTCATAGCGATACTCCCAGATGACATCGCCTTCAGCGGCATCGATCGCCTGGACGACATTGCCGGGATTCGCCAGAAACATCACGCCGTCGTGCACGACCGGGGTCGTCTGGTTGACACCGTTCCGCATCGACATCACCCAGGCCAGCCGGAGCTCGCCCACGTTGTCGCGCGAGATCTGGTCGAGGGGGCTGTAGCCGTGGTTGTCCAGGGTGCGCCGCCACGTGAGCCAGTCGGCGGCGGGAGGCTGGCGGAGCATCGCGTCGGTCACGGGGCTCAGACCGGTCGCTTCTCGGTCTCCGTATCGGGTCGTGCTCCCCCCGGGCTCCGGCGTCTCGACATCGGCCGCCGCCTCGATCACCTCGCCCGACACCCGACCGCCGGTCTCGAGCACGAACGCGACGATGTTTAGGTACACGGCGTCCTGCAGCGGTCGCTGTCCCGGCGGCATCTCTCGCCGCACGAATTCGAGCAACGCCTCGGCGCTGCGCTCACCCCACACGCTGCTGAATCCGACCCCGGTCAGCGCCGGACCATGCGCGCCTCCCTGCAGCCGGCTCCCGTGGCATTCCGCGCACGACTGCTGATAGGCGGCCTGCCCCGCCGTCGTGTCTTGGCCTAAAGCCGCACGTGGGCCGACACCGACGCCGGCAATCAGAAGGACGAGCAATGCGCGCTGGACATTCTTGCTGGTCATGTCGTCTCCTGCGGGCTCACGATCCCGAAACATAGTCGCGCCACAACCAGCGCATGGTATCGGGAAAAATCGCCCCGCCGTGTTCCAGGCTATGCCCGCCCTCGCCCCACATCTTTCGATAGTCGTACCCGGCGAAATCGAGTGAATCGGCCATCTGCTGATTGGCGAGCCACCAGTTCCCCGGGCGGATATTGAGATCGTTCGACCCGTCCTGCAGAAACACGCGGATCGGTTTCGCCGCGCTCTGCCTGATCAGATCCGGATAGACATGCCCACCCCGAATGTTGGTGAAACTGCCGACGTGGCTCACGACCTTGCTGAACTGGTCTGGACGCTGCCAGGCCACGGTGAAGGCGCAGATGCCGCCCGAGCTGATACCCCCAATGGCCCACCCCTCACGGTCGCCGGTAATCCGGTACGTCTTCCGTACCTCTGGAATGATCTCTTCCAGAAGAAACCGCGAATACTGATCCGTCATCGAGTCGTACTCGGTGCTCCGATTGCGCGCCGGCCCCTCGGGATTGTCACCGACGAAACGACCTGGATTGACGAACACTCCGATCGTGACCGGCATCTCTCCCGCGTGGATCAGGTTGTCGAACACCACCGGCACCCGGATCTGTCCGTCCTCCCTGAGATAGTTCCCGCCGTCCTGGAACACCATCAACGCGGCCGGTGTCTCGCCGTCGTATTGCGCCGGCACGTAGACCCACCAGTCCCGCTCGGTATTCCGGTACACCCGGCTGTCCACCCACCGCATCGCGGTCACCTCACCTCGGGGCACTCCGGCCTGCCGCTGCGAGTCTGGACCGAGCTCGAAGTCTGCTTGCGCGACCGCTGCCGTCGGCATCGCGACCAGGACACACGCCGTGAGCCATCGTGTCATGCTCATCAGTCCCCCCCACCGAAGTCCCCCGCGACGCTCCGGTTCCACGCAGTTATACAACGGTCCCGACCGAACCGTGCCTTCCGGCGGGTCGCCGCTCATCCGATTTGAGAGACAATCAGATAACAGTCATCGACGCGTTGAGCGCCATGGGCGAGAAATATGGGGTGGAGTATCGTGCTCGGTAACCGAACCAACCTGTCGATGCCCACCCGGACATTCCTGACGGCGCTCCTGGCTGGACTGATCGCCACGACCGGGTGGGCGCAAGGGCTGCCCACCACCGCCCCCTCCGCGGTCGGCCTCTCAGACGAGCGCCTCGACCGTCTCGAGGCTGTCGTGCAGCGGTACGTGGACGAACAGGCCATCGCCGGCGCCGTCACCCTGATTGCCCGCCGGGGCCGACAAGCCCACCTCCAAGCGTACGGCATGGCCGACCGCAACGACGGGACGCCGATGACCGCCGATACGATCTTCCGTATCGCGTCGATGACAAAGCCGGTCACGAGTGTGGCCGTGCTGATGCTGTACGAAGAAGGTCATTTCAAGCTTAACGACCCCGTCGGCCAGTATCTGCCGGAACTGGCGTCGCTCGACGTGCTGACCGCCACCGCTGACGGCACCTCCTTTACCCGGACCGCGGCGCGGCAACCGATGACTATTCGCCATCTGCTGACCCACACCTCCGGTATTGGCTACCGATTTCTGGGCGACCTTGGTGGCGGCGCGAAGTTGCGGCGACTGGCCGAACTCTACGGGCAGGCGGGCATCG
>CAUZAY010000451.1:0-2774 GCA_963577695.1 Vicinamibacteria bacterium
ATCAACCTGCACAAGACGTTCGCGATTCCCCACGGCGGGGGCGGACCGGGGATGGGCCCGATCGCGGTGGCTGCGCATCTGGCGCCCTATCTGCCGGGGCATCCAGTGGTGCCGGTCGGCGGCGAGTTAGCCATCCCCGCCATCGCGGCGGCGCCGTGGGGCAGTGCCAGTATTCTGCTGATTTCGCACGGCTACATGCGGTTGCTGGGGCCTGGTGGTATGCGTCACGCCACCAAGGTGGCGATTCTCAACGCCAACTACCTCAAAGCCCGGCTTGCGCCGCACTACGACGTCCTGTTCACGCGGGCGAACGGGCGGGTCGCCCACGAGATGATCTTCGACCTGCGGGCCTTCAAGTCGGGCGGCGTCACCGAGCTTGACGTCGCGAAGCGGCTGATGGACTACGGATTTCACGCGCCGACCGTCTCATTCCCCGTGCCGGGGACGATGATGGTCGAGCCGACCGAGAGCGAGTCGAGAGACGAGCTTGACCGCTTCTGCGAGGCGTTGATCGCGATCCGTAGAGAGATTCAATCCGTGGTCGATGGTGAGGCGGATGCGGTGGACAACCTCCTGAAGAACGCCCCGCACACCGCGATGGAAGCCACCGCCGACTCGTGGTCCCACCCCTACAGCCGCGAGACGGCCGTCTACCCGTTGCCATTCGTCCGAGAGCACAAAGTGTGGCCGACGGTTGGCCGAATCAACGACGCGCACGGCGACCGCAACCTGATTTGCAGTTGTCCACCCGTGGACGCATACGTCGAGTAGGGTGCTGTAGAACGTGGGAGCGGTTTTCGGAGCGCGGCGCCCAGCTGGCTAGGCGCGACGAGTGAGCAGGCAGGTGGCCGCCCCGCGCGAAAACCCAACAGCTTTCTGAAAACGTCCGCGGGGGGGTTCTGACGAGGCGTCCGGCTGGCAAGACGAAGGCGCGCGACAATGCGCGCCCCGCGGGCCCGGAGTGGGGTTTGGGGGCCCCGCGAGGGCTCGCGTGGGGTTCGGGGCGTAGCCCCCGTCTGAGGAAAACCCAGCCAGGCGGGCTGTGACCCCACTGAATCGATGCTACGACGTCCGCCCAGACGGGCGCCTCGTCGGACAACCTGCTAAGGGCTCCCGGTCGGGGCGAGCCTGCTGGATTCGTGTGCGAGCGCGAGCTCCCGGAATCGTGCGAGCAGGCGCAACGTCACGGGACCAGGTCGTCCCGATCCGATGGTGTGGTCGCCGACGGCGACCGCCGGGACGATCTCGCGATTGGTGCTCGTGACGAACAGCTCGTCTACGGTGTCCAGATCAGTCGGCCTGAGCACCGCTTCCCGGATCGCCACCCCGAGGTCCGCTCCTACCTCGAACAAGAACTCCCGGGTGACGCCCCGTAGCAGCCCGGCGTCCCGGGGCGGGGTCAAGACCTCGCCGTCACGGACGACGAACAGGTTCGATTGTGAGCACTCGGCGAGCTCGCCCCGGTGATTCAACAGAATCGCCTCGAAGGCGCCCTCGCGCACGGCTTCCTGCATCGCCAGCACATTGTTGAGGAGATTGTTCGACTTGATGCTGGGGTCGACACTCTCGGGGCTGTTCCGAATGACGCGGGCTTGCACGAGCCGGACCCCGTCGCGGGTGACGGTCTCCGCTAGCTCCGGCAAGGGGCGTGCGATCACGACGAGCGTCGGGTCAGGGCAGACGGCCGGGTCGTAACTGAGATCGCCGATGCCCCGGGTGATCAGGATACGCAGCGTCACCTCGCCGTCGGGGTTCACGGTGCGCATGGTGTCCTGCACTCGCTCGGCGAGCGCCTGGTCGGTCACCGGTACCGCGATGGCCAGGCGGCGGGCTGAGGCACGCAGCCGGTCCAGGTGCGGCTCGAACAGGAACGGGTGGCGGTCGTAGGTCCGCAGCGTTTCATACACCCCGTCACCGTAGAGGAACCCGTGGTCGAACACCGAGATGAGGGCGTGCTCGCCTCGGCTGATCACTCCGTTGATGTTGACCGTTGCGTCCATCGGCCTCCTTGCCGTGTCTCAAGAGCGCGGCGTTCGTCGCGTGGGGCGGACGCGGGTGTGACAGGTGAGCCGCGTGTCCGCCGGGCAGGTATCGTGATGCGCGGCTGTCCGGCGGCGTGGCGCGCCGCGAACTCCGGCGACGACAGGGTACCATAGCGGGGCACTGGCGACAGTTCTCTGTCGTTACGAGACCCTCCACCATGCGTGTCCTGACTAGCGCCCAGATGCAGGCGGCCGACCGCACCGCTATCGAGACGGTGTGTCTACCCTCGGCCGTGCTGATGGAAAACGCGGGTCGGCAGGTCGCCACCGCGATGGAGCAGCATCAACCGGCGCTGCCAGACCAGCGGGTGGCGGTGTTGTGCGGGAAAGGCAACAACGGGGGCGACGGGTTCGTGGTCGCTCGGGTGCTGGCCGCCGCCGGAACCGATGTGTCCGTGTATCTCGCCGTGCCGGCCTCGGCGGTGACTGGCGACGCGGGCGGGAACCTGCGTGCGCTCGACGCGCTGGGGCTGGCGGTCACGGAGGTCGCGGATCCAGGGGCCTGGGCCGCCGCGATCCCGGAGATTGCCGGGGTGGACCTGATTGTCGATGCATTGTTCGGCACCGGGCTGTCCCGGCCGCTCGACGGCCACTGGGCAGAGGTGGTGCGCGGGCTCAATGCCACCGGGGTGCCGATCGTGTCAATTGACCTGCCGTCCGGGGCCTCGGCCGACACCGGCGCCGTGATCGGGGAAACGATCGAGGCTGCGCTGACGGTAACACTCGGCGCCC
>CAUZAY010000452.1:0-2686 GCA_963577695.1 Vicinamibacteria bacterium
TTGTGGGCGGCGCTTGGAAAATAGTCTCTGGGGAACAGACCCAGGTCGCCGAGGCGATTGCGCTCGCGGTGGCGCATCCGCTCGGCGCGGGCAACGCCGCGTATCGCACGGCGAGGACGACCGACGGCGGCCGTACGGAGGTCGACACGGTGCCGTTTGGATGTTTTCGCAAGTCGACCTGGGAGACGCTGGGCGGCTTCGACGAGGGGCTGCTGACGAACGAAGACTACGAGTTCAACTACCGGGCGCGCTCGAGCGGCTCAACCGTGGTTCTGGATCGCGACATTCGGTGCACGTACTTCGCGCGAAGCACGCTCGCGGATCTGGCGAGGCAGTACTTTCGATACGGGTGGTGGAAGTTAGAAATGCTGAAGCGTCATCCCCGGTCGTTGCGCTGGCGGCAGGCGCTGCCCGGTGCGCTTGTTCCGCTGTTCGTGTGTCTGGGGGCTGCCAGCTTCGTCTGGCCCGCCAGCAGACTGCTGCTGGGCGGTTTCGTACTCGCGTACGCTGCGATCCTGTCGGTCGCCGCCGTCCAGGTGGCCCGGCAGCAGGGTCGCTTGGATCTGGTCTGGCCGCTGATGGCGGCCTTCGCCGCTGTGCACGGATCGTGGAGCACCGGGTTCACGACGAACATCGTGTCGCTCGGGCGTTGGCCGCGCTGGCCGAGACAGCGCCGGGCGACGGCGAAGGGTGGGCAGCGAGGATTCAGTGGGGTCAGACTTCTCCAGGCCCTTGCGGGCATACTGGTGCTGGCGGTGCTCGCGCCGCCAGGGGTTGCGACATTGGTGAATCGGTCGCGGATTGACCGCGCACAGGAGACGGTTCGCGGTCTCGCCGAGGTCCTTCGAGCTGCCGGTCTCGTTGATCGCGCCCGCGGTCAGGCGGCTGACGACTTGCTGGGCGGACCAGGGAACGCTCCGGAAGCACCGGGTGTGCGCCAGTGGGTCGACGGACGGGTCGGTAGCCTGACCGACTATGTCTCGCTGCCGATACGGTCGGACCCCTGGGGGAACCGATATATGGTGAACGTTGGCGTCACGCGGACAAGTGAAGCAGACGGGGCATCCACTGAGCCACCGGCGCTGTGGGTCCTTTCGGCCGGACCTAACGGGCTCGTCGAAACACGATATGCGGCGCCAGCGGTGTCTGCCGTCGTGGGCGGCGACGATGTCGGTGCGCGAATCGAGTAGTGCGACACCTTGAAGCTCGTCGGCGACCCGTCGCAGCCGCTCACATACCCCTGCAGCTTCACCTTGACATCGGCCGGGAGCTCTGCGGCGTTCACCTGCTGCTCGAGCGTCCGCCGACGGTTCCGCACCATCACAATGTTATTGAACGCGGGTTCCACAAGGCGTGGAAAACGGGCTGCCGGGTCGAAACTCGCCGCCTGCAGTCACTGGGTGGGCACCCTCCAGCGCTTCATCGCCGTGACCGCCCCGATCGCGGTGCGGATCCTGGCGCTTCGCACGCTCGCCACCGCCACCCCCTCCGCCCCCCTGCACGGAACATCTCAGTGACGACCACTGGCGATGTTTGCTCGCCAAGACCGACCCGGCGCGCCGCCCCCCTCAGCATCCACCGCCGATGCACACGGTCGTCCTGGCCCTGGCCAAACTGGGTGGCTGGCGCGACACCAAACGAACGGGGCGGATCGGATGGCAGCCCCTGTGGCGCGGCTGGACGCAACTCGAAACCCTCGTGGACGGCTGGCGACTCGCTCGGTCTGACGAATGTGACCGCGGTGTATGCGCCGTAGGTCTTCTGCAAACGCGCCACACCTTCGGCAAGCGGATGGTGTATCGCGCCCGCGACACCCGCCTGAACCGACCGGTGGTGCTCAAGGTGCTGAAATCAAGAACAAGTTGGCCGGCGCGTCCGCCCGACGGCGCTGGTCGTCGCTCGCACGCTCCCCGGATCGTCGTGCGAGCCACCAACACTGTCCTCACTCTCGCGGTTCGGTGAACGCGTGGGCGCCGGCGGCGATTGCGCGTAACCCGACGAACAGCGCGGCGTGCGCGCCAGCGGCCAGGAGCAACAGCAGCGTCAACCCGGCCCCGTCGAAACGATGCCGCAATCTGGCCCACACGGTCGCCCGGGTTGCCCGGGCCTCGAACACCAGTTCGGCGTAGCCGCTCAGGCCATTGATGAACAGGGACCCATCTTCGGACGAGCGACCCTCCGTCGCCCACAGGCCGATCCCCGCGGCGGGTCGCGGCTCCGGCATCCAGATATCGACCCGGTACGAGCGACCGGCCGACTCGTCGATGGGGGGGACGGCGAACAGAAAGGTGGGGTGTCGGGTCGCGGTGTCCACCGACACGCGGTCTCGAAACAGCAGGCGCTCCGCGCCGCCCACCGCCGCGCTCTCCTGATCCCGCGTTATCTCGTACAGGGCCAGCGCGAGCTCCCCCTCATCCGTCTCGCCCTGGGCCACGGCGCTGAGTCGGATCCCGTCGAGTGCACCCCCCCGCATCACGAACGTCTGACTGACCCGATGACCCTTGCCGAGGCCGTCGACCAGAAAGCTCTGATCGGTCCTGGGCACCCGCGCCCCGCTGACCGTTCTGTCGGCGACGACGAGATAGGTCTCGGTCGCCAGTGTGATTACCGCGGCCGCAAGGAGGGCGGCGCCGGTCCGGCGACCCGGCGCAAGGGCATGGCGTGCCGGCGCGGCCGACGGGGTCTC
>CAUZAY010000453.1:0-2685 GCA_963577695.1 Vicinamibacteria bacterium
ATCTCGGTCCGCGAACCGGTCGACGAGCCTAGCTCGACCCTCCTTGGCCCTCAGGACGCTTCGCGCGGGCTAACGGCGCGCCTGATCCCGGCACCGAGGGAAAAGCGAGCGGGTAGCTGTTCCTATAGCCGGAGGTAAAACTCCGCGCCCGTGCACGGTCCCCACCGACGGCGGCACTGCACCCGGCTCGTCTCCGACGGTTCGCGGACCGAGATGCCCGCTCCCACCGCCCGCCCCGGGCGACCGCCAAGCTCACCGCCAAACCCACACCTCTCGCAGAACACCGATTTCCTGGCCAGGCGAGGGCGCCCGACAATGCGCGCCCGCCGGCGACCGCGGAGTGGGGCACTCGGGGTCCCCAAGGAGCGGCCGCCTGGGGTTCGGGGCGCAACCCCGTTTAAGGGAGACGAAGCACCGCCGCCAGACCGCCTGTTGCCGCGCCCACAGCGGGTTTCCTGGCCAGGCGCTCGTCTGGCACGGCGCAAGGAGGGAGCATGCAGGCGGCATGTGACCGACGCCGCAACACCGCCAGGCGGACGCCTCGTCAGGAAACCGGGGTGGTACACTCGCGGCCGTGCCGAAGGTGTCGGTCGTCGTCATTACTCTGAATGAGGCATCGCACATCGATGACGCCCTGGCGTCGGTCGCTTGGGCCGACGAGATCGTGGTCGTCGATTCAGGCAGCACCGACAACACGGTTCAGTTGGCCCAACGGCATACGGACCGCGTCACGTCTCATGCGTGGCCGGGCTACGGCGCCCAGAAGAACCACGCCACCAGTCTTGCCTCGCACGACTGGGTACTCTCGCTTGACGCGGACGAGCGTGTCACGCCTGAGCTTGCGGCCGAGATCACGGCGCGGCTGGACGTGGACGAGGACCCACCGCACCGCGGCTACCGCATCCCACGTACGACACGCTATGCCGGTCGGTGGATGCGAACGACCGATTGGTATCCCGATTACCAGCTACGGCTGTACGATCGGCGGGTCGCCTCCTGGAGCACCGACCTCGTGCACGAGTCGGTACGTGTGGACGGCCCGGTTGGGAGGCTCGCGCGTGACCTCCAGCATTACGCCTATCCGGATCTGTCGAGCCACGTGGCGACGATCAACCGCTACACCACACTGGCCGCGGACCAGCTGACTCGAGACGGGCGAACGGCCGGGCTGGCCGATGTCCTGGTACATCCACCCGCGGCGTTCCTACGAAACTACGTGCTGCATCGCGGGTGTCTGCAGGGCAGCGCCGGCCTCCTTGTCTCGTTGATGAACAGCTACTACGTCTTCCTGAAGTACGCAAAGCTGCGAGAGCGAGTGATGGTCGAGCGGTCTGCGTCACATGGAGACCGTTAGCGGGCCTTCGTACGATGTTCTCCCTGCATGTGGACACAGCGAGAACCTGGCGCGGCGGCCAGAACCAGGTGCTCCTGACCGTTCTCGGTCTCCGGGCGCTGGGCCACCGCACTGCACTCGTGGCACATCCGGACGGCGAACTCCGTCGGCGCGCCAGCGAAGGCCCAGACCTCATTCCCATCGCCTCGTCTGGCGAAATGGATCTTCGTGCCGCCTGGAAACTGTCCCGTGTGCTGCGAATGATGCGCCCGACGGTGGTGCACGCTCATGACGCGCACGCCGTCACGATGATCGCGCTGGCTCGATCGCTGGGACGACTCGAACCGCCGCCCCCCATCCTGATGTCACGACGCGTCGACTTCCATATCCGGCGCAACGCCTTCTCGCGGTGGAAATACGGGCAGGTCGACCGCTTCCTGTGCGCATCGGACGCCATCCGGGCCATGCTCGTCGGTGACGGCATTGCGGCGGAGCGGACCACGACGGTGCATGACGGGGTCGACCTGGACCACGTCGCGGCGACACCCCGGCTCGACGCCCACGCTGAGCTGTGGCTCCCCTCAGGCGCGCCGCTCGTCGGCAACGTCGCCGCGTTGGTGCCACACAAAGGCCACCGATATTTGATCACGGCGGCGGCCACAGTCATCCGATCCGTGCCGGACGCGCGGTTTGTAATCGTGGGTGAAGGCGAGCTGGAAACCAAGCTCCGCAAGCAGATCCGAGATCTCCATCTTGAGCGGCACGTGCTCCTGGCCGGATTTCGACCGGACGCGCTGTCACTACAAAAAGGCTTCGACCTCTTTGCCCTGAGTTCGGTCACCGAGGGGATGGGCTCGGTCCTGCTCGACGCGATGGCGATAGGCCAGGCGACCGTTGCGACCCGAGCCGGCGGGGTCCCCGAAGTGGTCGTCGACGGCCGCACTGGGGTATTGGTGCCGGTACGCGATCCCCAGGCGCTGGCCTCCGCTATTGTGAGCTTGCTTGGGGATCCCGATCGTCGGGCCCGTCTCGGGGCGGCCGCACGGGCTCGGGTCCACGAGAGCTTCAGCGTCGAACGAATGGTCCAGCGGGTCCTCGACTCCTACGCCCGGTTGGCCGGCACACGCCCCGCAACGGGCACTGGAGATCCCCCTGGGGCCGACTGAACCCACACGCGTCCATCATGCCGAGGTGACACAACGAGAAGTCGTACCGGATCGGGTCTACGGGGTCCAGACGTCGTAGCGATTCGGTGATCTCCCTGGCCATCCGCCAGCCGGGGCTCCGATAACGGGTCAATCCCAGGCACTGTCCGATCCGGATCACGTGCGTGTCGAGCGGAATCACCAGGG
>CAUZAY010000454.1:0-2668 GCA_963577695.1 Vicinamibacteria bacterium
TGCTCTTTCCGTCCAGCATCGCGATTTTGGTCTTCGCCCGGGCGGCGACGACCGACATGCTGTTTTCCGCGACGCTGGCGCTCGCGCTGGCCTCATCCGCGCCACTCGTGCTGCTGCGACAACCGCGTGGCACTCGCGGGTATCAGATCGGCTTTGGTGCCGCCCTCGGTCTGGCCGTGCTGGCAAAGGGGCCCGCGGGGGTCGTGCTGGCCGGATCGGCCATCGTCATCGGTGCCCTGCTCGCGCGCCGCCTGCCGCTGGTGTGGCGACTCGCGGGCCCGTGGTCGCTCGGCACCTTCGCACTCGTCGCGCTTCCTTGGTACGCGCTCTGCGCGGTACGCAACCCGGACTTCATCCAGGTCTTCCTGATCTCACACAACGTTGAGCGCTTTCTGACTCCGGTCTTTCAGCATCAGCAACCTTTCTGGTATTTCGCGCCGGTGCTGCTGCTGGGTCTGGCCCCATGGACGGCCGCCATCGCGACCACCGTGTACGCGGTGGCGACGACCGTGACGCGGCGCGACTGGGCCGGGTCTCCCTCGATGTTTCTCGCTGGGTGGGTGATCTTCCCGGTCGTGTTCTTCAGTCTGTCGCAATCCAAGTTGCCGGGGTATGTCTTGCCGGCGGTGCCAGGGGCCATCGTTCTGCTGGCCCGCGCGCTGGCCCTGGCGATGACTCGCCCCGCCATGGCGCGAGTGGTGGGTCTGGGGACGGCCGCGGTCCTGGCCGCCATGGCGATCACGTTTCTGGCCGCGCCGGGGGTAGCAAGCGCCGGAGTGGAAGCAGGCGCCGTGCGCCCTCTGAGCGTGATACTCAGCCTGGCCGCAGTCGTGACGGGCTACGTGGGCAGCCGGGGCAAGCTCCGCGCGGCAGTTGCGGTGGCCGCTCTCACCATCGCGCTCGGGCTCTGGCAGCTGAACACGACGCTCATGCCACGGCTCGATTCGGGGATCAGCACCCGCGTGACCGCTCGGGAAGCGAGACGCCTGGCAGATGGCGGGCCGGTGCGCACCTACGCGTTGCATCGCACCTGGCAGTACGGGCTCGAATATTACTTGCATCGCGCCCTGTCCGAATGGACCAGTGACACGCCGTCGGGCGCCCTCGTTGTCACCAACCGGCGCGGCATGCGGGCGATGCAGCTGGAAGGCGCCGGCATCGTCGTCCTGCGTGACGTCTCGGCCGACGCCATGCTGGTGCGAACCGACCCCGACGGTGAACGGCTGATGATCGCGAGAGATTAGCTACCCGACCCGAACGGTGAACGACTCACGGTCGGCCGCTAGGCTGCTGAAAAACGTCCCGGGGGGGTTCTGACGAGGCGTCTGTCTGGCCAGGCGCGAGGAGGGAGCAGCCAGGTGGGCGCCCCGGCCGGGCGGGGGTGACCGACGAAGCAACACCGCCACACGGGCGCCTCGTCGGAAACCTAGCAGGATGCGGAAAAACGGTCCAGGACGATTTCCTGTCGAGGTGTTCGGCTGGCAAGGCGCGACGAGGGAGCAGCCACGTGGGCTGTGACCGAGGAAGCAACGCAGTCCAGACGGGCACCTCGGCAGGAAACCTAGCGCCGGCCGCGCGCCGTGCGCATGGCCGAGTCGACGCCAGCATCGGCCTGTTCGGCCGGACGCCGGTCCTCGACGCCGTAGAGACGTGGGGTGTCGCGACCGGCCTCAATGGCTACCAGCATGTCGCGCCGGCTCACCTGGCCGATCACCCGACCGCCCGCGCCCACCACTGGCAGTTTCCGAAAGGAGCGGGTCAGGAAGATGTGGGCGATGTCGGACAGGCTCGCCGTCGGTTGGATCGACTCGGCCGGCGCCGTCATGTAGTCGGCGACTTTCCCACTCGGCAGTCCATCGAGCGCGGCACCCACCAAGACCTTCAAGCAGTCCCGCTCCGTAAGCATGCCAAGCAGCTGCCCTTCGTCGTCCACAACCGGCGCCCCCGTCAGACGGCTCTTGAGCAAACGAGCCATCGCGTCGTAGACGCCGGCCTCCGGTGAGAGGGTGGCCTCGGACCGGGCCATGATGTCCGCGGCGGTAAGACTGTCCATGCGGCTCCCCGTGTCTGGCCGCGCACCAGCGCGGCGCCAGTCGCCGGATGGGTCAGGCGCTAGCGCTGTGTCGTCACGGCGCCGCCAAAGAACTTCCCGTCAACACACTGATCCGAACGGCAGTTGTTCTGAAACGGCGACCCGAGCTCGACCAGGAGATTGGCCGTCTCCGGCTTGGGAATAAAGAACCGCGATGGACCGAACGCCATGTCGGCGGCCGAGTCCCCGGCCTTGTTGACCACCCGTACGTCGGCGCCGCGAGCCACGAGAAACTCCACCATCTCGATGTCGCCGAGCGCCGCGGCGCCGTGCAGTGCCGTGTAACCTCGATCGTCTGCCGCCGTGACATCGGCGCCGAGCTCAGATAGAAAATGCACCGCCTTCATCCAGGAATCGGGTGCGTTCTGAGAAAAGTTCCCCCGCCAACCGATACCGGAGGCGACCATCAGGGGCGTCGTCCCACCGAACGTGGCCATATTGGCATCCGCGCCGGCCGCCAGCAGCAGACGCATGGACTCGACATCGCTGGCTTGCGCCGCCCGCCAGAACGGAGTCGCCCCGGCCGGGTTGATCCACAGTCGGTTGTGCGATGTCGGACTGAACCAGAGCCGCCGT
>CAUZAY010000455.1:0-2626 GCA_963577695.1 Vicinamibacteria bacterium
AGCCCGAAGCCACCCATCGCTGGATGGCCAGACGCCGTTCGGTTTCGCCAGCGGACGTCCGGCGGCACATATCGAACACGACAAGGTGCGTTGGGTTTCTCACTGCCGAGGACTGGTCCAGCTCCCAGTGGCGGCGTGACAAGCAATTCGAGACCGACAAGTCGCCGAAAGAATCGCTGGGCCGCTCTCCCGTCCCGCCGAGGTGGAAGCGCAGGCCGGTGTCAGGGCCGGCCCCGGCGACGCGCTGCTGTTACGGTGGGGTCGGTGGGCGCGCGAGGAGGCGATCGGGCCGTTCGACACGGGAGCGGAATCGGCCGGTCTCGACAATTCGGTGATCCCCTGGCTCCGGGAGCGCGACGTCGCCCTGATCGGATGGGAGACACCGGCCTACATGCCTCAGCGCCCGGGGACTTGCCTCGGCTGGCGCTCCATGATTTCGCGTTGACGATGCTCGGGGTGCATCTTCTCGACCGCGCCGATTTCGATGCGCTAGCCGAAGCCGCCGCGGCCCGCAATCGATGGGAGTTCATGCTGACGATCGGCCTTCTGCCGATTCCGCACGGCACGGGTTCGCCGGTCAACCCGATCGCCATCTTCTAAACCGCCGGCGACGAACCGAGCCGTGCAACCCAGGCGCGTCGTCGGGGGCGCTCGGCTCGTGTGCCATACTGTGTACTCCGTGCCGCAGAGGAGGTCAGTCCCATGCATTACATCTCCGGAACGCGTTCTTTCCGCAGGCAGTCGTCTCGTGCGCTCAAGCTGACAGGAGCGCTCGTCGTGGTGCTGACGGTGTCGGCGACGGGACTGGCGCAGGAGACTGAACGGAGCGCCGACGCCGACTGGCCGACCTACAACCGCGACCTCGCCGGCACGCGCTACTCGCCTCTCGACCAGATCAACACGCGGAACGTCACCGAGCTCAAAGAGATCTGGTCATATCGGTTCCACCCCGAGGATGGTTTCATCGAGGGTCCGAGCCCGACGGAGCTCTTCCAGCAGGTCACGCCGATCGTGGTTGACGGCGTCATGTACTTGGCGGCGGGGAATCGCGTGGTGGCGCTGAGGCCCGAGACCGGCGAAGAGATCTGGCGGCACGAGCTCAGCGAGGGGCTGGCGTCATTTCGCGGCGTTGCCTACGGACATGGCAACGACACGCACGGCCCTCGCATCTACTTCACCAGTCTGCGGAAGGTGATCGCCCTGCAGGCCCAGACGGGCGACCGCGATACCACCTTCGGGAACGGAGGTGAGGTGGGGTTGAGAATCCCATACGCGGGCGTGCCCGTCGTCTACGACGACACGCTGATCCTCGGTTCAAACGCCTACGGTCCGGGACAGGACCACATCGCGCCCCACCTGAATCAGCCCCGGGGCGGCGGAGAGCCGGCGTACGCCTATCCTCGCGCCCTGAGCGCCGAGACCGGTGAGCTGCTGTGGGAGTTTCCAACCGTGCCTCGGGAAACCGACTTCGGCAATCAAACGTGGGGGAACCAGAGCTGGCGCGATCGGATCGGGAACAACGTGTGGGCGGTCACGCTCACCGTCGATGAGGACCGCGGACTCGTCTACATGCCGGTCAGCAGCCCGGGCTCGAACTTCTACGGCGGTGACCGTCCCGGGGACAACCTGTTCGCAAACTCGACCGTCGCCATCGACATTCGAACCGGCGACCGGGAGTGGTACTTCCAGAATATTCATCGCGAGCTGTGGGACTACAACCTCCCGCCCGCGCCGAGCCTGTTCGAGATCACACGCAACGGCGAGCGCATTCCCGCGCTGGCGCAGGTGGGCAAGTCGGCGTTCATGTTCATCCTGAACCGGGAGACCGGCGAGCCGGTGCACGGAGTCGAGGAGCGGCCCGTTCCCACGGGAGACGTGCCAGGCGAGCATTACTCGCCCACCCAGCCGTTCCCGCTCAAACCGCCGCCGGTGGCGCGGGTGAGCATAGGACCTGACGATATCGTGACCGCTGACGACACCACGGTCGCGCACGCGGCTGCGTGCCGCGAGCTGTGGGACACCGTCGGCTACTACAACGAGGGGCCCTACACGCCGTTGCGGCTCCGGCGGGAAGGCACCCCTCCGTCGCTCGTGTTTCCTGGCACGGGCGGCGGTGTGAACTGGGGTGGGACCGCCTACGACCCGGAGCTCGGCTACATCTTTGTGAACTCCAAGGATCAACCGATCAGCGGCTGGATGGACGAAAACCCCGAGTACGGGCCGGCCACGCTGGACACCCAGGTGCCATACGTCCGCTCGCCGGCCCAACCGTTCGAGGCGCCGATCTTCGACGACGACGGCACCCGGCTCGGGGCGCTGCCCTGCTACAAGCCGCCCTGGGCGCGTCTGTATGCTGTCAACGCCGGGACCGGCGAGATCGTGTGGGAGGTGCCGCTCGGGATCAATGAGCTCCTGCCTGAAGGCAAACAGCGGGTCGGCACTCCGAGCGTCGGTGGCGCGATCGTCACCGCTGGCGGGCTCGTGTTCATCGGTGCCACCAGCGACCGCATGTTCCGGGCGTTCGACTCCCGCACGGGCGAGGAGCTCTGGTCTGCCGCGTTCGACTTCAACGTCGAGGCGGTCCCGATAACGTATGGCGGGAGTGACGGCCGGCAGTACGTTGCGG
>CAUZAY010000456.1:0-2617 GCA_963577695.1 Vicinamibacteria bacterium
TGCGGCTCCAGAACATGGGCGGGTTGCCGAAACACAAGGACGGACGCATGCGGGATTACGAGCAACTCGGGTCGTTTTTCTGGGACACCGGCACGATCTCGATCTGGGCGAGACCGGGACCGACCCTATTCTGTATGACGCCCGCGACCTCACGACCCATGCGGTGGCGTGGGTATGACCGGCAATGGCAAGACCGGCTTGGGCGTCACCCTGATTGAGGAGGCGGCCATCGATGGGGTGCCGATCATTGCGATCGACCCGAAAGGTGACCTTGGAAATCTCCTGTTGACGTTTCCGGATTTGACGCCGGAGGTCCACGCTCGCTGGACCGGCCGACCTGTGGCGAAAGGGGTTGGCGAGCACCGGGCAGGACCCAGAGCGTATCGGGCGTTTCGCGAATGCGGTCGACCGCACCATCTAGACGCCAGGCAGTCGAACCGGGGCACCGGTCGCACGTTCCTGCGCGGCTGCTGACATCGAGGTCAGACCGCTCGTCAGTAAAATTGACACGCACGTTCGGAAGAGGGGGTTCTTCTTTAGACTGCGGTCCGCCATCGTCACGCTGGGCCGACGCATCCGGCCTGGCGTCCGTGGACGCCCACCGATACGATAGCATCGCCGACACGGGGCTCGCATATTTCTACCGACGTCGCCCCTCAGGAGATCTGCTATGCGTACCGCAACAAGGATGTGCGTGGTGAGCGCGGTGCTCGCGGTGGTCTACGGGGCGCCCGCCGCCGCAGCCGGCCAGCCTGCCGACCAGGGGCGGGGGCAGTGGGCCAAGTTCCGTGGTCCCGACAATGGTGCGATTGCCGACGACCCGCGGCTGCCTGACACCTGGAGTGAAACCACCAACGTCGTCTGGAAGACGGACGTTCCCGGTCTCGGGTGGAGTTCGCCGGTGGTGTGGGACGACCATGTGTTCGTGACCACGGCCGTCAGCGCCGGTGAGGAGCGGCAACCTGTACGCGGGCTGTATGACCCTGGAGCGGCCAGCGGCGCCACCCGGTCGATGGCCAGTCACCGCTGGCTGGTCTATGACCTGGATTTCGAAACCGGGGCGGTCAGGTGGGTGCGCGACGTCGCGGTCGCGGTGCCCGAGATCGAGCGGCACCTCAAGAACAGCTTTGCCTCGGAGACCCCGGTCACCGATGGCGAGCGGCTCTACGTGTACTTCGGCACGATCGGGCTGGTGGCGGCCCTCGACCTGACCGGCGAGGTGCAATGGCGGCGCCAGCTTGGCATCTTCAATGGCCGGCAGCGTTTTGGCACCGCCGCGTCGCCAGCCCTGCACGACGGTCGTCTCTACGTGGTCAACGACAACACGACCCAGTCGTTTCTGGTCGCCCTGGATGCCGGCACCGGGGACGAGATCTGGCGAGTGGAGCGTGACGAGGTCGAGAACTGGGCGACCCCGTTCGTGTGGGAAAACGACGTTCGCACCGAGATCGTCACCGCCGGATTGCGGCGCGTGCGGTCCTACGACCTCGACGGTCAGCTGCTGTGGGAGCTCGGCGGCATGACCGTCAACGTTGTGCCGACGCCGTTCGCCCGGGACGGACTGGTCTACATCAGTTCGGGGTATCCCGGCGGCATGCCCCGGCCGGTCTACGCGATCCGTCCAGGCGCATCTGGAGACATCTCGTTGAGCGAGGGCGAGAACGGCAACGATTTCATCGTCTGGTATCAACCGATGCTCGGTACCTACAACACCTCCGCGCTGGTCTATGACGGCCACTATTACACCTTGCTGGACCGGGGGTTCCTCCTGAATCACGACGCGAGGACCGGCCGCGAGGTCTATGGTCGGACCCGCATCAAACCAGGCTCTGGTTTCACCGCATCCCCGTGGGCCTACAACGACCGAATCTTTCTGATGGGCGAAGATGGCGATACGTTCGTCATCCGAGCCGGGGATGAGTTTGAACTGCTGCATACCAACACGCTGGACGAGATGGCCTTGGCGACGCCCGCGATCGTGCGGGGAAGCGTACTGCTGCGCACCCAGACAAAGCTCTACCGCATAAGCAGCGACGGCGGTCGGTGACCCACCCCTCGGAGGCCGGTCAGTTGGCGCTCGACGACGGCGTCTCAGCGGAAACATCCCGCCGCGTGGCCTGCGACGCCGCCACCGTCCTCATGCTCCATGACCCAGGCGGCACCGTGCTCGACGTCGGGCGCAAGACCCGCACGATTCTGCCCGCTATCCGACGTGCGCTCACCGCCCGAGACGGGCGCTGTTGCTTCCCGGGATGCGAATCACGACACTGCGATGCGCATCATGTGCGTCACTGGGCCGACGGCGGCGCGACACGTCTCGACAACCTGGTGCTCTTGTGTCGACGACACCATCGGGTCGTCCATGAGGGCGGGTTCGCCGTCACGTTGCACGAAGACGGTGTGGCCCGTTTCACGGATCCGGACGGCCGGCCGCTCCTCGCCGCGCCACCAGCCCCGCAATGGACCGGCCCCGCCCTGGCGTCGACCGACACGCATCTGCAGGCCGATGGCATCGAGATTGGCCCAGGCACCGCCACCCCCGATTGGCACGGCGAGCGCCTGGACCTCCCCTGGGCCATCGCCGTGCTCCACCCGGGGCCCGCGAGTCTGTCGCCCA
>CAUZAY010000457.1:0-2589 GCA_963577695.1 Vicinamibacteria bacterium
GGCCGACCAGGAACGTAAAGACACGCGTGATGTCAGCTTGAAAGGCGAGCGCCTGCAGCTCGAACATCAGTCGCGCGTGTTCGTCGAACGACTCTGGTATGCCGACTGGTCTGGCGAGGTTCTCCGGAAGCTCCGCCTCGTCGGCGGTCGCTTCCACGCGTTGGATACGCCGTTCGATCTCCCGAACGGCATCGAGATACTGGCTGACGCGGGCACGGTCGCTGGCTCCCAGTTTCCGCTGCAGACGAGTCATGTCGTCGCGCACGGCGTCGAGAATACTTCGGTCCTCGCTGAGTCGCGCGAGCCGCTCGGTCGTGGTGCCGCCCTCGCCGAACAGCCGCTCGAACACGACCCGTGGGTTGTGCTCCATTGGAAGCGGCGTGGTGGGGGTACGCCACGCGATGGTGTTGGTGTAGACGCAACTGTAGCCGTTGTCGCAATTGCCGACGACGAAACTGTTTTCGAGTGAGATTTCGAGCGAGGGCAGCGGAGTGTCGCGCCCCAGCGTCGCCGCGGCGATCTGGTCGACCGTGGTGCCAGCCTGCACATCGGCACCCTCGGTGCGCTTCGGGTGGACGCCGTTCAACCAGACACCGCTGGCCCGTGAATGCTCACCGTTCCCGTCGCCCCAGGCCTCGGCCTGGCGGTGGGCCAGACCGGTGGGGATGACCACCTGGTCACGCACCGGCGCGAGCGGACTCAGCGTCGGCGACAGGTCGAGGGCGCCGTCAGTCGATGGCGTCCAGCGCCCCATGTTGGCCCCGTTCGGGATGTAGATGAAGCCGAGCCGCTTGGTCGGGCTGGCGGCAGTCTGGGCCAGCGCCGTGGCGGCCGGGACCATCGCGTCGAGCAACGGGAGCGCGAGCGTGGCACCCATCCCTCGCAGGAACGTGCGGCGGGGAAGCGACATCTTCGTGATGATCATGACTGCGTGCTCCTCATGCGGAACGGCGTGCTCTTGACGACACCCAGAATGAGGGTCGTCAAACGGTAGTCGTTGGGGGCGGCTTCGCGCGTGATGGCTCGCACCGCTGGCGCGTCGTAGTACTCCACACCACGCCCAATGGCGTAGGTCAGTAGCTTCTCGGTAACGGTGGTGACGAATCGATCAGGGTGCGCCAGCAGCGCCTCCTTGAGTCCAGCCGGTCCTTTGAAGGTCGTACCGTCAGGCAACACACCGCTGACGTCCGCGTCGTCCTGGGTCTGGTTGGGTGTCCGCCAGCGGCCGACCGCGTCGAACGGTTCGAGGGCGAGCCCCGGCGGGTCCATAATCTGGTGGCAACTCGCGCAGACCGGGTTGGCTCGGTGCTGGGCCATCGCCTCGCGCATGGTGAGTTGTTTGCCGGTGGTGGTTTCCTCGAGCGCGGGCACGTCGGCCGGTGGGGGTGGTGGTGGATTGCCGAGAATGTTTTCGAGCACCCATTTGCCGCGAAGCACCGGCGAGGTGCGATTGGCGTATGAGGTGACGGTCAGGATGCTGCCGTGCCCCAGGAGGCCGCCGCGGGCGGGGTCGTCCAGGGCGACCTTCCGGAAATGGCTACCGCGCACGTTCGGAATGCCGTAGTGGCGCGCCAGGCGCTCGTTCAGGAACGTATAGTCTGCGGCCAGCAGGTCGATGACGCTCCGATTTTCGCGAAGAACGCTGGCGAACAACAGTTCGGTCTCGCGACGGAATCCTTGACGCAGGTCTTCGCCGAAGTCCGGGAACTGGTCTTCGTCCGGCTGCACCGCGGCGGCGTTTCGGAGGCTCAACCACTGACCGGCGAAGTTGGTGACCAGTGCCTCGGCCCGCGGGTCAGCGAGCATCCGGCGGGTCTGCGCCTCCAGTGCGCCTGGGTCTCGCAGTGCTCCACGCGCGGCCACGTCCAGTAGCTCGTCGTCGGGGATGCTGCTCCAGAGAAAGAAGGACAGCCGCGAGGCGAGCTCAAGATCACTCAGTGCGTAGGGGACGCCTGGTGTCGCTTCGGCTGGCTCCTCTACGACGCGAAAGAGGAACTCCGGACTGACCAGCAGCCGCCGCAGGGCCAGTTCGATACCGCCGTCGAACCCGCTGGTCGTAGCGCCCTGCTCGTAGAAGGTCAGCAGGCGGCCGACGTCTTCGTCCGTGACCGGGCGGCGGAACGCCCGGCGCGCCAGCGTGGAGAGAATGTCGGTTGCGCAGGCGGTCGCCTCCGGGCCGTCGGCCGCCGACGCGTGACAGACGAAGAGACGGGCTCGGCTCGGGGTGTCGAGGGCTGGACGGGTGCCACTCGACTCGAACGGACCGGTGATGGAGACCCGGTCGACATAGGGCTGGTAGCGGGAATCGCCGCCAGAGCCTTCGCCCGTGAACGGTCGAAGATACAGCTTGCGCGTCCGTTCCGGCTCGGCCGCTGTTTTTCGAAGGAACGCAACGCCGATCTGGTGCGGTCCGGCGTTGACCCTGAGCCGGACCTCACGCGGATCGGCCTCCGCGTATAGTCCACGCCGTTCGCCCGGCTCGAGCGTGCGTCCCACCGTGAACAACTCCACCCGCTCTCCGTCCAGCGTGACTTCCAGCTCGTGAGATTCGATAAACAGCGGACCATCGGGGACGACGGAGATGACGTA
>CAUZAY010000458.1:0-2587 GCA_963577695.1 Vicinamibacteria bacterium
GGCCGAGGATGGCACCCTGCACCCCATGCAGCAGGCGGTATTGGAAGAGCAGGGGTTCCAGTGCGCGTTCTGTATGTCCGGGTTCATCATGAACACGGTGGCGCTGCTGAACGAGAACCAGAACCCGACGCGGAAAGAGGCGGCGGAATGGCTCTCTGGCAACCTGTGTCGGTGCGCCGACTACGACAAGATCCTGACGTCCGTGGAGCGGGCGGCGGCTATCACGCGGGGGGCCTGACGTGGCTGACTACAAACTGCTCGGAAAGAACTACCAGACCCCCGACCTGTACGCCAAAGTCACGGGGCGCTCGAAGTATGCCGAAGACCATCGTGCCGAGGGCATGCTCTTTGCGAAGCTGTTGGTGAGCCCGATGCCGCACGCGCGCGTCGTCTCCATCGACACCAGCGCCGCCGAGGCGTTGCCGGGCGTCGAGGGCATCATGACGCCCGCCGATCTCCCCGAGGAGGTCGAGGCGCCGGGCGAGGCGTCGCTGACGATGGAGCCGCATTACGAGGGTGAGCCGATTCTCGCCGTCGCGGCGGTCAGCGAGCAGATCGCATCAGACGCAATCGAGCTGATCAACATTCAGTTTGAACCGCTGCCGTTCGTACTCGATCCCCTCGACAGCCTGCAGCCGGGTGGCCCCAACGGGCGTCTCGACGGCAACACTCGGCTGGGTCGTGAGATGGGCGAGATCAAGTGGACCGATGCCGATGTGGCAGGTCTGGCGCCCGGTGAAATACCGATGGACGGCGAGGCGGCGGCCGAGTGGGAGTATGGCGACCTTGCGGCCGGTTTTGCCGAAGCCGATGTGGTCATCGAAGAGCACTCCTACAGCCAGTCCACGTCGCACCAGCCGCTCGAGAGCCGGACGACGATGGCGTACTGGGAGGGCGGCAAGCTCTACGTCTATCCATCGGTGCAGAGCACGGCCCGCAGCGTCGGCCCCATGGCGCGGTGGGCGGGCATCGAGCCCTCCAACGTCGTGGTTATCAACGAGTACACGGGCGGCGGGTTCGGCGGCAAGATCAGCGGGTATGTGCAGGCGCAGATACCGATTCTGATGTCGAAGACACTGGGCAAGCCGGTGCAGATGCGCATCTCCCGTCGTGAGGAGAACGCGATCGGTCGCGCCCGTCCGGGTGTGCAGGCCCGCATCAAGCTCGGCATGCGCGCCGACGGCAAGATCACCGCGCTGGACATCCACGCCATCGGTGACCAGGGGCCCTACGGGGGCTCTGGTGACGCGCAGAACGTGGCCGGGGTCGGTTCGCTCTGTTACCAGCCGACGGCGACGCGGATTCGGTACACGAACGTCTGGACTAACACACCGCCTCGCGGTCCGCAGCGGGGACCTGGCGGCGTGCAGTCGATGACGATGCTGGAGCCGATCATCAGCAAGGCGACCAAGCGGCTTGGTCTCGACCATGTGGATGTCCACACGATGAACGCGCCCGAGGGACAGGCGCTGTTCGGGCCTCCCGGACGAGACGGCACGCGGAGCAACGTGTCGAGCGCGTTCGCGAAAGAGGCGATTGCCAAAGGCGCCGAACTGTTCGATTGGACTGAGCGCAAGCAGCGGAGCGGCCGTCGCAATGGCTCGAAGGTGACCGGCATCGGGATGTGCTTGAGCGCATACTCGGCCGGCGCATCCGGCGTCGACGGCTTGTTCGTCATCAAGCCGGACGGTCGGATGTATATCCAGTCGGGTGTCGGCAACCTCGGCACCGGCTCGACCTTCGACATGATGAGGGCGGCAGCCGAGGGTATGGACATGCCGTGGGATAAGTGCGAAGTTGCCTGGGGCAACACCGCACTGCACCTCCCCTGGAGTTGTTCGCAGGGCGGCAGTTCCACGACCCACGCCCACACCCGCGCGAACTGGGCCGCGGTCCAGGACGCCACCCGGAAAATGAAGGAAATCGCGGCGACTGCCCTGGGAGGCTCGGCTGACAGCTACGAGGTCAGTGGCGAGCGGGTGCATCGGCGTGGCAACCGGGGACAGGGACTCAGCTTCGCCCAGGTGGCGCAGCGGGCCATCGACTTGGGCGGCGAGTACGACGGCCACACGTTGCCCGAGGACATCAACGGCATGACGACCGCGTCGGCCACGGGGCTAGCCGGCCAGGGACTCATGGGCGTTGGTAAGGACAACTTCGAGTTAGGCGGCGGTCTGAGGTCGTTTACGGCCGGTTTCGTCGAGGTCGAGGTGGACGTCGAGACCGGCGACATCAAGGTCATCGACTATGCGGCTGGCACGGACGCGGGGACGATCATCCACCCCAAGACCTTCGAAGGCCAGGTATTCGGTGGCGCGATTCAAGGCTTCTCGGTGGCCCTCAGTTCGAAGTGGGTCTATGACCGCCGATGGGGGCTCTTGGTTGCCAAGCGGTTCTACAACAACCGGCCGCCCAGCATAATGGATGTCCCGCATGAGCAGCCAATGAAGTGGGGCAACGCGGACTTGCCAGATCCGTTCAACCCGCTCGGCGCCAAGGGTATCGGCGAGGCGGCGCAGGGCGCCGGGTCGGGCGCGGTTGTGAGCGCCATCGCGGACGCGTTGGAGTCGTTGGGTGTAGGCAACGG
>CAUZAY010000459.1:0-2575 GCA_963577695.1 Vicinamibacteria bacterium
CTACACAATAATCGCACCACCGGTTGAGGCCGGCGGACAAGCCTGACCCCGCGATCAGTCGCGAAACTGGACAGGCGGGTGTCGGCTTTATATCCTTCGCCGTACGAAACATCGTGACGCGAATCAAACAAGGGGCATCACCCATGCTGAGCGCGGATCTGAAACGCGGGACCCTGGAGCTGCTGCTGCTGTCATTGCTCGAGGGCCGACACCGTCACGGATACGAGATTGGCAAACTCTTGGAAGAGCGGTCGGGCGGGCAGGTGCAATTCCGGGTCTCGACGCTGTACTCAATCCTCTACCGGATGGAGCACCGGGGCTGGATCAAGGGGCGCTGGATCGAGAAACAGGATGAGCGGCGGCGCTGTCGCTACTCGCTGACACCGGCAGGACGGGCGGTAATGGTCACGCAGCGGCAGGAATGGCGAGCCTTCTCGGACATGGTGAACGAGGTCGCCGGAGTGAGCCATGCCTGAGTCTCGGGGGCCCGACTGGAGGCGTTTCGTCCGCACCCACCTGCGGCTGCCCGAGATGGCCGGGCACCGAGAAGAACGGAAGCTTGCCGAGTTGGCTGACCACTTGGAAGACATCTACCGGGACGCGCTGTCGCAGGGCGCCGGCGAAGACGTGGCGCGAGCGCGGGCCGAGCGCCAGTTGGCCAACCCTGACCTGGCCACCCGGGAACTGCTGGAGGGCGACCCGTCGCGGCTCCGGACCGCTCTCCATCGCCGCGCGGATCAGACGGACGCCACGCTGCGCGATGTGGGCGGCTGGTGGGTGGCGGTTGCCGATCTGTTACGCGACCTGCGTCAAAGCCTTCGGACACTGGGTCGGCGGCCAGCGTCAAGACCGCGACCGCGGTCTTGACGCTGGCGCTGGGCATTGGCGCCAACACCGCCGTATTCAGTGTCTTGAACAGCGTGGTGCTGGCACCGCTCCCTTACGAGGAGCCGGACCTGCTCGACATCCAGGACGAGGTCGAAGGGTTCGCGTCCGTCGGCATCCTCTACACCTACCGTGCGACACCGCTGCTCGGTCGTGTCTTCACCCCGGATGAGGAGCGCGCCGACGTCCGGCGCGTGGTCCTAGGCCCAGCCCCTGGAGCGCCTACGTCGGTGCCGACCAGAACGTCGTCGGACAGACGATCCGGCTCGACAGCGAAGCCTACGAGGTCATTGGGGTGATGCGCCCGACGTTCCGGGACGTCACGGTGGGTAAGGTGGCCGCCTGGGTTCCCGATGACATCGAGCGGGCCCGCGATCAGAACCGGGGCAACCACTACTTGTCAGCCATCACGCGGCGCTGGGCGCAGCCCGCTCGCGTGTCATGGGACAACGCTTGATGGAAAGCGTGCTGGTGGCCGGCTTCGGCGGCGTGATCGAGGCGCTGGTCGCACACTGGGGCGTACGGCTCCTGCTTGCGGTCAGCCCCGAGTCGCTGGCGCGGGCCGAGGACGTGGGTTTCGACACCGGCCTGCCCGCCTTCGCGGTCGTCCTCACCGCGTGCACGGGCGTCCTCTTCCGGGGTCGGCCCGGCCTACCGCGCGTCACGGACGGACCCGAGCCAGGCGCTGCACGACGGTGCTCGCGGGTCGACGGCTGGGGGTGGTCGTGGTCGCGCACGCACCGCGCTCGTCATAGCCCAAGTGGCCGTCGCGATCGTGCTGCTGGTCGGCGCCGGCCTGTTGGCCCGAAGCTTCGTCTCGCTGCAAACCGTCGACCTCGGGTTCGAGGTGCATCTGCCACCGGTTCGGTATGACGAATCGGCAGCGCGTGTCCGTTTCCATCACGCCTACCAAGACCGGCTGCGGGCCGTCCCCGGTGTCGAAGCGGTGGGCGCCACGTCGTGGCTACCCGCCAACGGCCACTATCACGAATGGGGGTACGGGTATCTCGATGCTGCGGGCGAACGCCAATGGACCGGGGCGATGGTCCGGGTCATCGACGGGGCCTACTTCGAGGCCCTCGGTATTCCGTTGCTCCACGGCCGTCTGTTCACGCGCGATGACGACGTGGATGCCGAGGACGTCGCGATCATCAGCCAGTCGATCGCCGGTTGGGTGTACGGGGAACAGGGACCGCTCGGCGAGATCTTCCGCACCGGCGGCCGGAACTTCACGGTCGTCGGGGTCGTGGGGAACGTGGCCTACGAGGCCGACGGCACGGGTTTCGGGAAAGCGTATGTCTCACACGGACAGTTCGCGGATGATCGGCAGTGGGGGCTGACCTATGTCGTGAAAACGACGCCCACCCCGACCACCGTCATCGAACCGGCACGGCAGGCACTGGCGGCCACGGACGAGGCGCTGGTCCTGTATCGGGCGCGCACGATGACCGACCTCGTGTCGCGCCACCGTGCGCAGACCCAATTCACCCTGCTGCTCATGGTGCTGTTTGCCGGAATCGCGGTCACGCTGGCCGCCGTCGGCGTCTACGGCGTGCTGGCCTACACGGTCTCACAGCGGACGCAGGAGATCGGTGTCCGCATGGCGCTCAGCGCGCGACCCGAGCAGGTGCGCGCCACCGTCCTGCGCCACGGCGCCCTGGTCGCGGGTGCCGGCATTGCCTGCGGGTTG
>CAUZAY010000460.1:0-2547 GCA_963577695.1 Vicinamibacteria bacterium
AAGACTATCCACGAGCTGGACCTCAAGGGTCGGCGGCTGTTCGTTCGGGTCGATTTCAACGTGCCGATCCGTGGGGGCGCGATCGGGGACGACACGCGGATCCGCGCGGCGCTCCCCACCTTGACCTACGCGCTGGACCGGGGCGCCACGCTGGTCCTTGGTTCGCACCTCGGTCGGCCGAACGGCGTCGTCAACCCGGAGTTCAGCCTGCGTCCGGTGGCCGACCGACTGGCCGAGTTGCTCCAACGCCGCGTGGTGTTCGCGGCAGACTGCATCGGAGACGCCGTCACCCATTCGATGGGACAGGTGGGTGCACGGGGGGTGGTACTGCTTGAGAATCTACGGTTTCACGCAGGAGAAGAGGCCAACGACCGAGTGTTCGCCACGGCGCTCGCCGCGCCCGCGGACTGTTACGTCAACGACGCGTTCGGCGCGGCGCATCGTGCGCATGCGTCGACGGCGGGCATCGTCAACCATCTGCCTGACGCGGCGGCCGGTCTGCTGATGGCCAGAGAGCTACGCTATCTGGGTGGTCTCCTGCAGTCGCCGTCACGTCCATTCGTGGCGATCCTCGGCGGCGCGAAGGTCTCCGGCAAGATGGAGGTCATCGAGAATCTCCTGGGGCGCGTGGACGCGCTGCTCATCGGTGGCGCCATGGCCTACACATTTTTCAAGGCCCAGGGCCTCGCAGTGGGACGCTCGCTCGTCGAAGACACCCTCATGGACGCCACCCGGACCATCGAGCGGACGGCGACCGAGCGCGGTGTGCGTCTCGAATTGCCGTCTGACCACGTGGTTACCCCCCGTCTGGAGGCAGACGCGGCGCACGACACGCTGGCCGTCGACGACCCGACCATCGGCGATCGACTCGGCGTGGACATTGGCCCGGAGACCGTGCGGCGATTCGCCGACATCATTGGTGCGGCCAAGACCATCGTCTGGAACGGCCCTATGGGCGTATTCGAGATCGAGGCATTCGCGCCGGGCACGATGGCGATCGCCAAGGCGGTGGCCAACAGCGGCGCCCGAACCATCGTGGGTGGCGGAGACTCGGTGGCCGCCGTTGGCCGAGCCGGGGTCGCCGACCAGATCACCCACATCTCAACCGGGGGCGGAGCGTCGCTCGAACTGCTTGGCGGCCGGCGTCTTCCAGGCCTCGACGTTCTGCCCGACGCCGGCGAGGGAACCGACTGATGCGCACACCATTTGTCGCCGCCAACTGGAAGATGCACAAGACCGTCCAGGAAGCGGTCGACTACGCACGCAGCTTGTTGCCACTCGTTGATGCCGTGTCGGATGTCGACATCGTGCTGGCGCCGTCGTTCCTGGCGCTTCCGGCGCTCGCCGAGGCCACCGCGCACAGCCGCATCGGCGTGGCCGCCCAGAACGTCAGCGCGGAACCGCAAGGCGCGTTCACCGGCGAAGTCAGCCTCGGCATGCTGCACGCCGTCGGCGTCACCCAGGTCATCATCGGACACTCGGAACGCCGCCAGTTCTACGGCGAAACTGACGCGGGCGTCAACGCCAAGAGCCGGGCGGCCATTGACGCCGGGCTTACACCTATTGTCTGTGTCGGCGAGACACTGGACGAGCGGGAAACCGACCGAACGTTCAACGTGCTCGACCGACAGGTGGGGGAGGGACTTGCCGGTCTGACCCCAGAGCAGGTGGCCGCGCTGGTCGTCGCCTACGAACCGGTGTGGGCGATCGGAACCGGCCGGGTCGCGACGCCGGACCAAGCGGACACAGTGCACCGGCACATCCGGGAGCACCTGACGTCACATTTCGGCGATACCTCCGCATCGGCGTGCCGGGTGATTTACGGCGGGAGCGTCAAGCCTGGGAACGCCGCAGAGTTGATGGCCCGCGCCGATGTCGACGGGGCTCTGGTCGGCGGCGCCAGCCTCGACCCGGCCAGTTTCGCGGCGATCGTCACGGCCAGCCGACCGTCAACTCGGTAACACGTTATAATCTGAAGATCATGTTGAACATCCTGCTGACAGCGCTGTATGTGGTCGTGTGTCTGCTCCTGGTGGCCTTCGTCCTGATGCAACAGGGCAAGGGCGGAGGCATCGCCGCGGCGTTCGGTGGCAGCGGCAGCCAGACAGCGTTCGGCGCGCGCGCGGGCGCCACCGTCTTGACCCGCGCTACTACGGTGCTGGGCGCCCTGTTCATGATCGGGTCCATGACGCTGGCCATCATGGGCCAGCGCGGCACCGGGTCGGTCCTCAGCGGCGTCGACGGTCCTGGATTTCAGCAGGCCGCACCGGCGACACTGCCGATCGACGTCGCCCCGGTCGAAACAGCCGAACCAGCCGAACCAGCCGAGGACGCGACCGAAACTCCAGCCGAAGAGCCTGCCGACGCCCCGGCCGATCCGCAGTAGCGGCCCCGGCCACATCGATCGTCACGACAGTCATACCATTGCGCGGAAGTGGCGGAACTGGCAGACGCACTAGCTTGAGGGGCTAGCGAGCCAATGGCTCATGGGGGTTCAAATCCCCCCTTCCGCACCAGATTCCAGAAAGGCCAGCAGTTGCTTGCCTT